>NZ_CM125440.1:1117500-1432500 GCF_052073645.1 Desulfothermobacter acidiphilus
GTACGCGGTGACGCTCCTTTCTCTGTCTGCAAATGCGCCATGAATCGGTCGATCAATTCATACACGCGCTTTCACCCCTCCAGATGGCACTCCCGGATAAAATCACGCAGCACCGCCAGAGCTCTCGCCGCCAAAAGGAGTCGGCGCTGCCGCTTGTCCCGCACGCGCTCCTCCAAAGGAGGGAAAAGGCCATAATTTATATTCATGGGCTGAAAATATCTAGGGTCAGCCGTGGTTATGTAGTGCAGCAGCGCCCCGTGCGCCGTAACCGGAGGGAAGACTAGGAGTTCCTCGCCCCGCACCAGGCGCGCAGCGTTGATACCCGCCACCAGCCCCGCAGCTGCCGATTCCACGTAGCCCTCCACTCCAGTAATCTGGCCGGCGAAGAAAAGTCCCGGCCGGCGAGAGCAAAGCAGAGTGGGCTGGAGCAAAAGCGGAGCGTTGAGGAAGGTGTTCCGGTGCATCATGCCGTAGCGCACGAATTCTGCCTGTTCCAATCCAGGTATCAAGCGGAAAACCCTGTTTTGCTCTCCCCACTTGAGGTTGGTCTGAAAACCTACCATATTGAAAAGCGTGCCCTCCCGGTTATCTTGGCGTAGCTGCACTACCGCGTAGGGACGCTGACCAGTCCGGGGATCGATCAGCCCCACCGGCTTCAGTGGGCCGTAAAGCAATGTCTCTTTGCCCCTGGCCGCCATAACTTCGATAGGCATACATCCCTCGAAGTGGATTTCCTGCTCGAATTCCTTCAAGGGTATCCGTTCCGCCGCCACTAGCTCCTGGAAAAAACGCTCGTACTCCTCTTGGGTCATAGGACAATTAATGTAAGCCGGCTCCCCCTTATTATAACGGGAGGACCAAAAAACTCGCTCCTGGTTTATGGATTCCAGGGTGACTATGGGGGCCACCGCGTCGTAAAAGTAAAGGTAATCTTCCCCGGTAAGTTCCCTAATGGCAGCGCTCAACGAGGGGGAAGTCAGCGGACCGGTGGCGATGATAGTGGGGGAATGATCGGGTAGAGCCGTAACCTCCGTCCGCTCCAAGTCGATCAGAGGATGGGCTTCCAGCTTGGCGGTGATGTGAGCGGCGAAGCGTTCCCTATCCACAGCTAGGCTGCCCCCTGCCGGTACCCGGTGGGCATCGGCAGCCTCCATAATGAGCGAGCCCAATAAGCGCATCTCTTCCTTCAATAGCCCCACCGCATTTTCTCGCCCTTCAGCCCGAAGAGAATTGGAACAGACTAACTCCCCCGCATACCCGCTGCGATGAGCTGGGGTCATCCGATAGGGGCGCATTTCGTAAAGCTTCACCCGCACACCGCGGCGGGCTATCTGCCAAGCCGCCTCCGCCCCCGCCAAGCCAGCCCCGACCACTACCACCCGCATAGCCGCCTTTACACCTCCACCCGTTGATACCCACACCCCTTATTAGTGCAAACCAGCCGCACTTTGCTACCCCGCCTACTCCGAACCATCAAACTGCCGCATTCCGGGCAAGGCTCAGGCACTGGTTCTTCCCAAACCACGAAATCGCACTCCGGGTAGCGGCTGCAACCGTAGAAGTAGCGCCCCTTCTTGCTTCGGCGCTTCACCAACTCCCCCCCGCAACGAGGACATTTAACCCCCGTGCCCACTGGCATTTTCACCTGGCACTCTGGGTAACCAGAACAAGCCAGGAATTCGCCGTACCGCCCGGTCTTTTTCACCATGGGGCGACCGCATTCGGGACAAACCACATCCGTCACTGGATCTGCGAGCGACACCCTATCGATGGCGGTATCCGCACGGGCCAAATCCTGGCTGAACGACTGATAAAATTCCCGGAGCAGGCTTACCCAATCGGCTTTCCCCTCCTCCACGCGATCCAGCTTTTCCTCCATGGCAGCCGTGAACCCCACATCCACGATTTCGGGGAAGTGCTCCTTCAGCAACTTAACCACCATCCGCCCCAAAGAAGTGGGCTTTAAATAGCGACCCTCCCGCTGCACATAGCCCCGTTTGAGAATGGTGGCCACGGTAGGAGCGTAAGTGCTGGGGCGGCCCACCCCCTTTTCCTCCAGAACCTTCACCAGCGTGCCCTCGGTGTAGCGGGGCGGCGGAGTGGTAAGGTGCCGCTGGGGGAGAAACTCATCGAAAGCCAAGACCTCCTCTTCGCGCAGAGCGGGCAGCCTGCCCTCTTCCTCATCCTCCCCGTGCTTCCAGAGGCGCAAAAAACCAGGGAAGAGAAGCACCGTACCAGTGGCGTAAAAGGTATAGTGCTGAACCCCGATCTCGGCCCGCGTCACCAGATACTTGGCCGGAGCCATCTGACTGGCCACAAAGCGCTCCCAGATCAAGCGGTAAAGCTTATACTGGTCGGGAGTAAGGAAAGGCTTTACCTGCTCCGGTGTCCGGTAAACATCGGTGGGTCGGATGGCCTCGTGAGCATCTTCCACTCGCCCCTGAGTGGTCTTCTTCCGCGAGCGCTTCGGAACTTCCCCCACCAGCTCGGCTCCATAGTGCTCCTTAATGAAGCTCCAGGCCCGCTCCTTGGCCTCCTCCGCCACCCTGGTGGAGTCGGTACGCATATAGGTGATCAAACCCACCGGCCCTTCCGGACCCAGATCCACCCCCTCGTAAAGCTGCTGAGCCACCAGCATGGTGCGCTCCAAACGCATATTCAAGCACCGGTTAGCCTCCTGCACCATTAAGCTGGTGGTGAAAGGAAGGGGAGGGGCTTTGGTTCTCTCCTGCCGGAGCACTCGCTCCACTTTCCACACGGCGTCAACCGTGGCCAGCATCACCTTCTCCACTTCTTCGGCCGTGCGGCAAGTAAATTTCTTACCCTGATAGCGGGCTAGCCGGGCCAGCACCTTTTCGCCGGTGCCGGTGAGGAGTTGCGCCGCCAGTTCCCAGTATTCTTCCGGCTTGAAGGCTTCGATTTCTTCTTCCCGCTCCACTACCAGGCGCAGGGCTACCGACTGCACCCTACCGGCAGAAAGACCCCGTTTTACCTTGCGCCACAACAGAGGGCTTAAGCTATAGCCCACTAAGCGGTCTAAGATGCGCCGAGCCTGCTGGGCGTTCACACGGTTAAAA
This sequence comes from Desulfothermobacter acidiphilus, assembly GCF_052073645.1. Lineage (GTDB taxonomy): Bacteria > Bacillota > Desulfotomaculia > Desulfotomaculales > Ammonificaceae > Desulfothermobacter > Desulfothermobacter acidiphilus. The sequence goes on from NZ_CM125440.1 coordinate 1,120,578, forward strand.
TCGATGGGCCGAGGGGAGCGGAAGGATTCCAACACCGCATTCTTAGTGATCTCGTGGAACTCGATGCGGCAAGGTTCTTCCGGCGATATTCCCAGTATATTGCACAAATGCCATGCTATCGCTTCGCCCTCCCGATCCGGGTCGGAAGCCACTAGCACTGTTTCGGCTTTGTGCGCCTGGCTTTTTAATTCCTGTATCACCTTGCCCTTACCCCGAACGGTGACGTACTTGGGGGCGAAAGCGTTATCCAAATCCACTCCCAACGAACTTTTCGGTAGGTCGCGCACATGGCCCATGGAAGCCTTGACCGCATAGCCCGGACCCAAGAACCGGGACAGGGTTTTGGCTTTGGCTGGCGACTCCACTATGACCAGCGTTTTCACCTTCCGTCCTCCTCCCCTTTCCGATGCCGCACCAGGCATTCGCCGCGTCTGGTAAGCCAGTAGGTTCCACCTCCTCCTGGGCGAACCAAGCCTTTGAGTTCTAGCATAGACAGCAAACGCAAACAAGTGTCCACCGGCATTTTACTTCTCTCTACCAACTCCTCCAGCGAGAGAAACCCAGCTGCCAGGAGAGCCGCTATTTCCTTTTCCTCGGCCGGCAAATCCTCGCTCACTTCCTCCGCTCTCACCGTCTCCCAGCCAAGCGCCTCCAAAACATCTTCCGCCTGGGTCACCAGATAACCCCCCTGTTTCAGGAGGAGATTTGACCCACGAGCCTGAGGGGTAGTAACCTGGCCCGGCACCACCAGCACCTCACGGCCGTAGTCCAAGGCTAAATCGGCAGTTATCAGGGCGCCGCTTTTCTCCGGCGCCTCCACCACTATGACCGCGTAGACCAAGCCGGCTATGATGCGGTTACGCACCGGGAAATGCCAAGCTTGAGGTTCAGTTCCTAAAGGAAACTCCGAAAGCAGCACCCCTTTTTCTCTAATCTCCCGCCACAGAGATGGGTTTTCCCTGGGATAACACAGATCGCACCCCGTGCCCAGCACTGCGAGGGTACGCCCTCCGGCCGCAAGAGCTCCCCTGTGTGCCGCAGCGTCGATGCCCCGAGCCAAACCACTCACCACCGCTATCCCCAGGCGGGCTAGTTCCTCGGCCAGATAAGCGGCCACTTCCCGGCCGTAGCGGGTGGAGCGGCGAGTCCCCACTATGGCCACCGACCGCTCCTCGGCCCGGAGCTGGCCCTGGAAAAAGAGAGCGGCCGGAGGAGCGTCGATCTCGCGCAGCAAAACTGGATACGCTTTCTCCAGCAGCGTCACGTACTGCACCCCGGCTCGCGCCAAGGATTCTTCCTCTCTGGCCAGGTCCAACCTGGCTTTACGCAAGGCCAGAGCCTCGGCCAGCCGCTCCCCCACCACTTCGGACCATTGCCGCGGGGTAGCCATAAAAGCCGCCCGCGCCGACCCAAAAAAGGCGAGGAGCTCTTTTAGCCGCTGAAACCGGCCCGGTAATAATAGCTGCCAAGCCAAATAATAGGGGCGCTCCTCCTCCACGCTCAAGCCGTCAGAACCTCCTTCACCTGACCCTCAAGATAGGTAAGGTGGCCCGCCGTCACTTGCACCGCCACCAGTTTCCCTATCAACTCGGTCCCCCCCTCCAGAACGACCGTCTTAAAAGTACGCGTCCGCCCCATCAGCCGGTAAGGATGGCCGCGGTTATGACCCTCCACCAGCACCTCGTGCACCTGCCCCACCTCGGCCTGGTTTCGCTCCCGGCTTATCTTCTGCTGCAAGGCTAGCAAACGCTGGATCCGCTCCACCTTGGTCTGGTGGGGCACCTGGTCGGGGAAAGAAGCCGCTGGAGTGCCGGGACGAGGGTTATAGATGAAAACAAAAGCCTGGTCGAAACCTACCTCCCGGACTAAATCTAGGGTCTGAAGAAAGTCTTCTTCCTCTTCACCGGGAAAACCTACCATGATGTCGGTGGAAAAACTGGCTCCCGGGATCAACTCCCGGATGCGCCGGATCAATGCCAGGTAGTCTTCCCGGGTGTAACCCCGGCCCATGCGCTGCAGAATTTTGTCCGAGCCCGCCTGCACCGGTAGGTGGAAGTTCTCACAAACTTTGGGAAGTTGAGCCACCGCTTGAATAAGATCCTCGCCGAAATCGCGCGGGTGCGAAGTGGTGTAGCGGAAGCGCCAGATTCCCTCCACCTCGTGCAGCTGACGCAACAACTGGGCGAAAGTGACCTTCGGTCGCAGCCCCCGACCGTAAGCGTTGACATTTTGCCCTAAAAGATAAATTTCCCGGTAGCCCCGGCGAGCTAGCTCCTCCACTTCCCGCCGGATGTCCTCCGGACGGCGGCTGCGTTCTCTTCCTCGGACGTAAGGCACAATGCAATATGTGCAAAAGTTATCGCAACCGAAGGTAATCGTTACCCAGGCCCGGAGGGGATGAGTACGCTTAACGGGCAAGCCTTCTGGCACGTCCTGCGTTTCGGCCACCGCCACCACTTGCTCCTCCCGAGCTCGCGCCAGCAGCTGGGGCAAACGGTGCCGCTCGTGCGTCCCGACGATGAGGTCCACCTGAGGGAAGCGATGCTGAATTTCAGCCACGGCCCCCGGGCGTTGAGGTAGGCATCCCGTGACCCCCAGAAGCAGGTGGGGCCGCTGGCGCTTAAGTTGGATCAGACGCCCCAGCATCCCCCACACCTTGTTTTCTGCCGAGGATCGCACGCAGCACGTGTTGAGCAGAATAAGGTCGGCCTGCTCGGGGCAAGCCGCCGGTTGGTAACCCAGTTCTTCCAGCAAGCCGGCCATCAACTCGCTATCCCACTCATTCATCTGGCAGCCGAAGGTAAAGATGTGATAGGTATGTTGTTCGCGCCCTGGTTCCATGTTAGGTCCCCTCCATCGCCTATTTTCTCACGCCTGGCTGTCCAAAACAACTAAGCTTTCCGTACCGGCCAATGAGCAGCCAGCAAAACCAGCACCACACCCGCCACTTCACCCAGAGCGACCCCCAAGCGCGGAATGGAGACGTGGCGGAGTAGGAAGGGATCGGTTAGGATCAATTCTGCTCCTACCTTGCCCAGTAAAGCCGCCGCCAGATAGCAGAGCCAGGAAAAGCGATCCATGAAGGAGCAAACCAGGCTTGACCCCCCCACCACTAGGGGGATGCTCAAACCTAGCCCCAGAGCCAGCAAAAGCAAATTTCCCTGAGCCACCGCGGCCACGGCTAAAATGTTATCGGTGCTCATGGCCACGTCCGCCACCGCAATCGTCCGGATTGCCTTCCACAAATCACCCGTAGCCCCCACACCGCTTAGCGAACAGGCCAAGTTGTCCCGCAGCAGCTTGACCGCTATGAATAATATTACCAAACCACCCAGCAATTTTAGCAGGGGAAGAAGAACCAATTGGGACGCCACCGCCGTTAAGCCCACCCGCAAAATTACGGCCAGCCCAGCTCCCGCCACGATGCCCAGAAACCGCTTGGCTCGCGGTAAACGGCGCACCGCCATGGCGATAATGCAAGCGTTATCGCCAGCCAATACCAAATCGATGAGTACGATGCTCAATATCGGCAGCAGGAGTCTCTCGTCCAAAAATATATCCTCCTCTGACCTGAGCTTGATTCCTCATTGTCATATGGATTCTATGAATTGCTCTTCCACGTCATAACGTCCCTTCATGCCTTCCCTGTGTTATACTAGAAAGCACAAGCGGCAAATCCAGGAGGGACATTTAGTGTTATACGTTAGCACCCGGGGACAAGCTCCGCCAGCCAAAGCTGCTTCGACCATTCTCCAAGGTTTAGCCCCTGACGGCGGTCTCTACGTGCCTGAAGAGCTTAGGCAGCTGCGCTACTCCTCCATCGAGGAACTAGGACATCACTCCTATTCAGAGCAAGCGGTGCGCCTTCTCTCCCTTTACCTTACCGACTTCTCTCCGAGCGAAGTCGCCGCCGCCGTTCTAGCCGCTTACAATCTGCTTAAGTTCGATACCGAAGAGATAGTGCCCCTGCGAATGCTGAGCTCCGATCTGGGAGTCCTGGAGCTCTGGCATGGCCCCACCCACGCCTTCAAAGATCTGGCGCTAACCCTGCTACCCCACCTCATGACCAAAGCAGCCCAGAAACTGGGGTTAGAGAAAGAGATCGTTATCCTAGTGGCTACCTCTGGCGATACCGGTAAGGCCGCCCTGGAAAGTTTCCGCGATGTTCCCGGAACCAGAATCATTGTTTTCTTCCCGAGCGAAGGGGTAAGCGAGATTCAAAAGCGCCAGATGGTAACCCAGGAGGGAGAAAATACCCTGGTAGTAGCCGTGGAAGGCAATTTCGATGACGCCCAGAGCGGGGTCAAGAAACTATTCCAAGACCCGGAACTCCGCCAGCGACTGGAAGAGGCCGGCATGACTTTCTCCTCGGCCAATTCCATTAACTGGGGAAGACTGCTCCCCCAAATAGTCTATTACTTCAGCGCTTACGCCCGTATGCTGCAGAAGCGGATCATCCGCCACGGGGAAAGCATTAACTTTGTGGTGCCCACCGGCAATTTCGGCAATATCCTGGCCGGTTTCTTGGCCCGGGAGATGGGACTGCCGGTGCACAAGCTCATCCTGGCTGCCAACGCCAACAACGTCCTGACCGAATTCATCGACACCGGAGTGTACGACCGGCGCCGACCTTTCCACCGCACCATCTCTCCCTCAATGGATATCCTCATCTCCAATAATCTAGAAAGGTTGCTTTACTGGCTGACCGACGGCGATGCCGAGCGAATACGGCAGTGGATGCGCGCTTTGCAAGAAGAAGGCTTCTACCAGATCGATGCCCGCACCCATCAACGCGTGCGGGAGATCTTTTGGTCTTCCTGGGCAAGTGACGAAGCGACGAGAGCCGCGATCAGCGACGCTTATTCCCGCCATCGCTACCTCCTCGACCCTCACACCGGCGTAGCTTGGGAAGTTTACCAGCGCTACCGGGAAAAAACCGGTGATCCGACCAAGACAGTAATTCTCTCCACCGCCAGCCCCTTTAAGTTTGCCGGGGAGGTGCTGCGCGCCCTGGGAGAGCTCGTTGCGGAGGGACAGGACGAGTTTGCCTGGCTGCGGCTACTCTCAGAGCGTACCGGCTGGCCTATACCGCGGGGGTTGCAAGATCTGGAAAGCAAGCCTATACGCCACCACCGGCGGGTGCCGCAGGAACAGATGCGCGAGGTGGTGGAAGAATTCCTGGGCCTCAAACCTTAAAACGGAAATGCACGATGTCTCCGTCCTGAACCACATAATCCTTGCCCTCCAGGCGCAATAAGCCAGCTTCACGGACTTTCGCGGGCGAACCCAGTCGCTCCAGGTCCTGATAAGCAAAGATCTCGGCCCTGATAAACCCCCGCTCGATGTCCGAGTGCACCTTGCCGGCCGCTCTTCGTGCGGTGGTTCCCGCTTTGATAGGCCAGGCTCGCACCTCGTCCTCGCCCACGGTGAAAAAAGAAATGAGCCCCAGGCTGCGATAAGCGGCTTGGGCCAGCCTGGCTATCCCTGGCTCTTTCAAACCCAGATCGGCCATGAAGAGCCGTTGCTCCTCCAAAGGAAGAGCGGCTATCTCCATTTCGATCTGGGCGGCCACTTCCACCAACTGCACTCCCCGCGCTTCCGCCTCTCGCCGCAGCTCCTCCCGGCCTTCGTACCCTCCCTGCAAGCCGGACTCGTCCAGATTAACCGCCAGAATGAAGGGCTTTACAGTTAGGAAACCGTAGTTGATGAATATGGCTTCCTCCTCGGAAGTAAGATGGAGTTGCGAAAGAAACTTCTCCTCCTCCAGCAACTCTTGGCACTTCTCCAGCAGGTGCCGCTCTAATTCTTGCTCAGGGCGGGATTTCTTTTTACCCGCGTGTAGCCGCTCCAGGCGCTTCTCCACCAGGCTGTAATCGGCCAGCCAGAGCTCCGCCAAGAGCTCGCGGAACTCCTTGAGCGGGTCCAACGATCCGAAATAGGGAGGAAGTTCCGGATGATTAAAGGCTCGCACCACACAGCAAAGAGCGTCCGAGTTCCGCACCTCCTCTAGAAAACGGATGCGCGCTTCCTTTTCGCTGTGCCGGGGATCTAGGCCAGGAAGGTCCTTGAATTCTATCCGCGCCGGGGTAAGCTTGCGGGGCCGGTAAAGCGAAACCAAAAAGTCCAGCCGGGGATCGGGAACCGGCGCCGATCCCCGATGCACTTTGGGCTCGCTCCCTGGACCGGTGGGAACGCTAGCCCCGGTCAGCAGATTGAAAAGAGTGCTCTTTCCCACTAGCGGCAAACCGATGATCCCTATCTCCAAAACCTTTCATGCCCCCTTCATTTTCAGCCGCCAACAGTCTATCACGCCCGAACTTAGCAGGCAACGTAGCGCGGTCACCAACGGAGCAACCTCTCCCAGTACCGCGCCCCTGATTGACGGAAGAGCTCTCTGTACCTACCCCGGAAAAGAAATTCCCAAAACTGAGCCACCTGCTCCGGGCGCGAAACGAAGTAGCGGGCGATGAGAGGCAAAAACTGGTACAAAAGCCGTGCTAAGCGCTGGGCCAACTGGTACTCCCGCCCTAGACTCGCTTGCACCTGCTCCCGGTAGCGCTTCACCGCCCGCTCCCCCGGCCCCACCTCCAGCACCGAGCGAGCCGCCAATTCCGCACTTAACCAGGAAGCGTACAGACCTTCCCCGGTCAAGGGATCGACCAGCCCCGCCGCATCCCCAATTAATAACACTCGTCCCTGTCCTAGTTCCGTCCGCGCTCCAGCCAGGGCCAGTGGATGGGCACGCCAGCGGGTAGGAACCGTAAGCCGGTGGCGGGACAGAAAAGCTTCTCCGCAAAGGCGCAAGCCCCGATAGGGGAGAAAAGACCCTACCCCGACATTAAGGTGATCCGCTTTGGGAAAAACCCAGCCATAGCCGTGAGGCAGAACGGTGAGATCGATGAGAATGGTATCCCGGTCTTCCCGTAAGGGAGGCGCCAGAGGAGAGTAACCGACCAGGGCTAGTGTCCGATAGCAATCGGAACGCAGCCCCCGCCTCACGCGGCTCAAAGCACCGTCGGCCCCGATGACCAACTCTGCCCGGTAGCACCTGCCCGTAGCAGTGGTCAGGGTTACTGTGCCGTTTACCGCCTCCACCTTTACAACTTCCTGGCCCTGGAGCAAAAAAGCCCCCGCCGCGCTGGCCTCCTCTGCCAGCCGTTGATCCAGGAGCTCGCGGCGGACTTGAAACCCAACCGGTTGATTCCAGGTAATGGTCAGGGGCTCCACGCCAGGAAGACATAAACGCGCCCTTCGGATTACCTCTTCCGCTACCAGAGTAGGAGAAAAAGGCAAAAACTCAGCTGCCTTGAGAGTGAGGCCACCACCACAAGGCTTAAAGCGGGGGAAATGACACTTTTCTAGGAGCAGCACCGGGAGGCCAGCCTGCGCCAAGATGGTAGCGCAGCGGGCTCCAGCCGGTCCCGCTCCCACTACGATAACCGGCCAGAGAGAGCGCAGTGCTAAACCCCCTCAGTTGCTAAGGCTCTGGATGGGAGCAGGAATTCGTCCTCCCCGAGCGATAAAAGCCGCCGAAGAAAAACGATTCACCGGCATAACCGGAGCGCGTCCCAGCAACCCCCCAAATTCTACCCAATCGCCGGGCTGCTTATTCGGTGCCGGAATCACCCGCACCCCGGTGGTTTTATTGTTTACCACTCCTATGGCCATCTCATCGGCTACAATGGCAGCGATGGTAGAGGTAGGGGTGTCGCCGGGGATCACAATCATGTCCAACCCCACCGAGCAGACCGAGGTCATAGCCTCCAATTTTTCCAGAGTGAGAGCTCCTGCCGCTACTGCCCGAACCATTCCCTCGTCCTCGCTCACCGGAATAAAGGCTCCGGAAAGACCACCTACATAAGACGACGCCATAGCCCCACCTTTTTTCACAGCGTCGTTTAAGAGAGCCAGGGCCGCCGTGGTTCCCGGAGCTCCGCAGCGTTCAATGCCCATGGCCTCTAAAATCTCGGCCACACTATCACCTACCGCCGGCGTGGGAGCTAACGAAAGATCTACCACCCCGAAACTCACCCCCAGGCGGCGTGCCGCCTCCCGGCCCACCAACTCCCCCATTCGGGTGATCTTAAAGGCCATTTTCTTGATCTCCTCCGCCAACTCTCCCAGATGAGCACCCGCAGGAAGGTTAGCTACCGCCCTCTTGACAACACCCGGCCCACTTATACCCACGTTCACCACGCACTCCGGCTCGCCCACCCCGTGAAAAGCTCCAGCCATAAAAGGGTTATCCTCCGGAGCATTAGCAAATACCACCAGGCGAGCCGCGCCAATGCCCTGGCGGTCAGCGGTAAGCAAAGCGGTTTCCTTAATGACATGTCCCATAAGTGCCACCGCGTCCATATTGATACCTGCTTTAGTGGTGGCCACGTTGACCGAAGCGCAAACCCGCTCCGTTGCAGCTAAAGCTGCGGGAATGGATTCCACCAGCAAGCGATCTCCTCGGGTAAAACCTTTATGCACCAGGGCGCTGAAACCGCCGATAAAATCTACCCCCACGGCCTGAGCCGCCCGCTCCAGCGTCTGCGCCAGCGATAGATAATCCTCCGTAACCGCTGCTTCGGCAACCAAAGCGATGGGAGTGACGGCAAGACGCTGGTTGACGATAGGAATCCCGTATTCTTGCTCGATCTCGTTGCCCACCGCCACCAGACGGGCAGCCAAGCGGGTTATCTTATCGTAGATTTTGCAGCTGCAGCGCTGAAGATCAGGATCGGCACAGTCGCGCAGGCTTATACCCAACGTGATGGTGCGGATATCTAGGTTCTCTTCCTGAACCATCTTAATAGTTTCCAAAATTTCCTGAATAGCTAACAATCGTCCGACCTCCTATATGCGGTGCATATAGAGAAAAATATCCTCGTGCTGGGCATCGATCCGGACTCCCAACTCTTTCCCCTTAGCGGCCAAATGCTCTTTGAGGGTGGGTAAATCTACGGGGCAGCGACTTATATCAGCGATCATGATCATGGCCAAAAACTCTTGCAAAATGGTCTGGCTTATATCCAGAATATTGACCTGGTGCTCGGCCAAGACGGAAGCCACCCCAGCGATAATTCCCACTCGATCCTTACCCAACACCGAGACAATGATGCGCTCCGCTGCCATACGCTTACGCCCTCCCCGCCTTGGCTGCCCCAGCCCGCCGCTTCTCACGCCAATGCTTCAGGTCGTACCACAAAGGACTGGCGTCGCAGATAGAGCTGTAAGCCCCGCTGACTACACCGATAATCAGGGCCAGCACGAAAGTTTTCAGCGTGGCGCCGCCCAGGAAATAAAGAGCCAGCAAGACAAAAAGCACCGTCATAACCGTATTGACGGAGCGGGTCAGAGTTTGCCAAATGCTGAGGTTAATGACGTCACCCAGAGGCTCGGAGAGCCGCCGGATCTTTATATTTTCCCGGATCCGGTCAAAGACTATCACCGTATCGTGCAAAGAATAGCCCAGAGTGGTCAATACCGCGGCCACGAAGGAACTGTCCACCTCCAGCTGCAAAAGCGAGAAGATCCCCAGCACCACCAGCACATCGTGCACCAACCCCAGAATGGCCGCCACGCCCTGCGTAAAGTCAAAGCGGAGAGCCAGATAAGCCAGCAGAATTACCAGAGTTATCAAGGAAGCAAAAAAGGCCTTGCGGGTGAGTTCCTTGCCGATCACCGGCCCCACCTTATCTGAGCGCAAAAGCGTAAGCGCTCCTACTTTCTGCTCCAGATCCTTGACCAATTCCTGGCTCTGCTTCTCCTCCAGGGGACGGGTGCGAATAAGAAAAACCGAGGTGCCACTTTTTTGGATCATGGCATCCGGCAAGCCGAAAGTGTTCACCACCTGCCGCACCGTGGCCAGTTCCACCGGCTGGTGAAACTCCACTTCTAAAAGGTTGCCTCCAGTAAAGTCTATGCCTAGGTGCAGCCCTCTGGTCGCGAGGGAAACCAGGCCCGGCAAGATAACGGCTAACGATAAAGCGTACCACAAAAAGCGCCACCGTACGAAATGCAAGCGCAAGAGCCTAAACCCCCTTTAAGCCCCGTAAAACTTGGAGTTTTTGATAAGCCCCGTTTCCAAGACCAGGCGCAGGAGCCAGCGCGTCATAGTCACCGCCGTCAGGAAGCTGGCTGCCACACCTATGGCTAGAGTCAGGGCGAAACCACGGATGGGACCAGTTCCAAAGTAATATAGCACCATGGCTCCCAAAACGGTGGTCACATTGGCATCGAAGATGGCGCGAAAAGCATACTTGAAACCGTGATCCACCGCCATCCGCAGGCTCTTGCCGCCTCGCAACTCTTCCTTTATGCGTTCGGATATCAACACGTTGGCATCCACCGCAACGCCAAAACTCAGAAGGTAACCGGCTATCCCAGGAAGGGTCATGGTAGCCTTGAGAGCCACAAAAACCAGGAGCACCAGCAAAGCATAAATTCCCAAGCAGAAATCGGCAATAATTCCCGGTACCCGATAGTACAGCAACATGAAGATCAAAATGGCCGCTATGCCTATGGCCCCGGCGTAAAGCGATTTGTGCAACGAATCGGCTCCCAACGTGGGGCCAACAGTCCGCTTCTCCAAAATCTCCAGCTTGACCGGCAAAGCTCCAGACTGCAAAAGCACTGCTATCCGGTGCGCTTCTTCCAGAGAATGGTAACCGGTGATTTGCGCTTTGCCATCGGGTATCACCGACTGCACCACAGGGTTCTGGATAAGCTTGCCATCCAGGTAGATGCCTATGGGGCGCCCCAAATTTTCCTGGGTAGCCTGCTTCAGCTTTTTGGCGCCCTCGGCATTGAAGGTTAAATAGACCACCGGTTGGTTATTGGTGGGATCGATCCCCTCGCGCGCTTCCTTCAAGTCCCGGCCGGTGACGATGACCTGGCCGCTTTCGGTTTTAAACTCCAGAAAAGCGGTGCGGATAAGGGTATTAATAGCTTCGTCCGGGTTTTTGACTCCTGGGAGCTCCACGATCACTCGGCGCGGGCCCTGCTGCTGGATGAGAGGCTCGGTAACGCCAAAGCGGTTAACCCGTTCCTGCAAGACCGCTAGCACCTGTTTCATAGCCTGGGGCGTCACCTTGGCCTCCGGGGTGTCTACCGCCTGGAGAACCACGTGAACCCCCCCTTGCAGATCGAGCCCCAAGTGCACGTGTTTGGTGATAGGAAACCAGGGTAGCGTCTTGATTGGTGGATCGAAGCAGAACCACATCACCACCCCTACCACGACCACCACCGATAAAAGGGTCAGCACCTTATTCCAGCGCACTCTTTTTCCCCCTCTATAATAGCTTGGCCCCGTTGATCATGAGTTCAAAATCGGCCTTCAGGAACTTAGCTGCCCGGCGACACAGGGCCATCCGGGAGAGGAAAATTTCAAAGTATTCCATCACCGGGCAGATTTGAATGTCAATGGTTAGCTCCAAAGTTATAACCCGCCTCTCCTCGTTCACCCAGAGGAAGGAGTGCTCCACGGCGTAATTCACCCGGTCGTGAATATCGTAAGTGGCCGGATCGGGATTACGAACCCGGGAGCGATGCACGTCCGACTTGTCAGCCAGGATCAGGGCGGCGGCCACGTTATTCACTGGCTGCCCATACTGTTCTTCGTGGTTGGCGATAGCGGAAATAACCACGGCCAACTCTTCCGGCGGCATCCCCGCCTCGTTCAGAACTTGGAAAGCAATCAAAGCTCCGGAAATGCCATGGTCATTGCGACTGATCACGTTACCGATGTCGTGCAAGTAGCCAGCTATGGCCGCGAGCTCCGCCTCTCGGGGAGGATAGTTCAGGCGCTCCAAAATGTTACGGGCAATGGTGGCTACCAGGTTGACGTGGCGGAAACTGTGCTCGGTGAAGCCCATTTCTCCCAAGAATTGGTTGCCTTTGCGGATAAAAGCATCCAGGAGAGGGTCTTTCTTGATATCTTGCAGCGTCAAAACCTTATAGCCGGAAGAACGCATTCCCTTACTCGCGGCCACCTTCCTCGCCCGGAGTCAGCACCTGGCCGATAGCCTGCTTTAGCACTTCGATGCGCACGTTGTCCGCCACCTTGAGCACTACGGTGTCTTCCTTGATTTTGGCTATTGTCCCTATGATCCCTCCCACGGTCACTACCCGGTCCTCCACTTTAAGGGCTTTGATCATTTCCTGGTGCTTACGCTGTCTAACCTGCTGGGGCCGGATCAGAAGGAAATAAAAAAGAGCCACGATAGCGACCAACCACAGAATAGAGATCAGCTGTTGCGACGGCATGAAAACCCTCCTTTCTTAACAAGGTTATCTTTCGTTGCCGGCAAAGAAAATCCTTTTGTTCCACCCAACAAAAATTTTACCTCCTAAGCGAGCGATACCACCGGTGAAATGTCCCAGAGGCAATAGCTTCCCTTATGCGCTCGGTCAAGCGAAAGAGAAAGTGAAGATTGTGCAAGGTAACCAAGCGGGGCCCCAGCATCTCCCCGGCGCGAAAGAGATGGTGCAAGTAAGCCCGAGTGTAATGACGGCAAGTGTAGCAAGAGCAGCCTTCCTCCAACGGGCCGAAGTCGCGGAGATAAGCGGCCCGGCGCAGGTTGATCCTCCCCCGCTGAGTAAAGGCGGTGGCGTGACGCCCCAAGCGGGTGGGTAGCACGCAATCAAACATATCCACCCCTCGCGCCACCCCCTCAAGAATGTCTTCAGGGGTCCCCACTCCCATCAGGTATCGCGGCTTGGTAACGGGCAGTAGAGGCAAGGTGTAGTCCAGCATTGCGTAAGTGAGCTCCTTAGGCTCTCCCACACTGAGCCCCCCGATGGCGTACCCGGGGAAATCGAGCTGAACCAGCTCGCGAGCGCTACGCTCCCGCAAATCGGGATAAACGCCGCCCTGCACGATGGCGAAAAAGCTCACCTCCTCTCTTCTCCAGGCCCGGCGCGAGCGGTGCGCCCAAGCCGAGGTGCGGCGCACCGCATGTTCGATCGCTTCTCGGGAAGCAGGATAAGGTGGGCACTCATCCAATACCATGGCTATATCTGGTCGCAGCTGCTCCTGAATCTCCACCACCTTTTCCGGCGTGAAAAGATGCGAACTGCCGTCCAGATGGGAGCGAAAAATCACCCCTTCATCGGAAAGGCGACGCAGGGGAGCCAGGCTCAAGACCTGAAAGCCTCCGCTATCGGTAAGAATGGCCCCCGACCAGTGCATAAAACGGTGCAAACCCCCGGCTTGGGCCACTATTTCCGAGCCGGGACGCAGATAAAGATGATAGGTGTTGCAAAGGAGTATTTGTGCCCCTAGAGCTCCCAGCTCCTCCGAGGCCAGCCCTTTTACCGTGGCTTGCGTCCCCACCGGCATAAAAACGGGCGTGTCGACCACGCCGTGCGGGGTATAAAGGCGCCCCCACCTCGCCTTAGCCTCTTGCGCCACTATCTCGAAATGCAGCTGATTTGTCCCTCCCCAAAAGCTCGCTCAGGTTCTCGATCACTGCTGCCAGATCTGGATGATCGATAACGTGGCAGCGAACATCGGCCGCTTCGAATAGGTAGTAAGGGCCTTTGTCTTCCAGAGACTCCCGGCTGAGCACCACGTCCACCCCACGCTCCACCAGGAAATGAGCCAGCTTCATTCCCTTGCCCTTTTCCTCGCGCGCAAAGGGGTTGGGAATAACCACTTGCTCCTTGAGTTCCAGGGTGCGCCGGTCCACTTTGAGCAGGGCCAAATACGACGCTCCGCCAAAATGCTGGGAAACCTTACCCCGCATATCCTCCAAGGGGACAGCCACCGTGAAATGATCGGCCTCGACCGGCTCGTAGTGAATAGTCACCCGCTCAATGCTAGGGACCTCCGCTTTCACCGCAGCCTCCAGCTCATCGGCCACGGCGTGCGCCTCTTTCAGGCTATGAGAACGGAGAGTGAGTTCGGCCATCACAAAAATCACGCTCCCGGAATTGCGAGCCATGACCCGCTTGATACTGCTCACGCGAGGATCTTTAGCCAGCGTTTCGCGGATCTTGTCCAGTGTAGCGTGATCCACCGAAGCGTCCAGGAGGCTTCGCAAGGCGTCTAACATCACTTCCCCCCCCGCCCGGAGGAGGAAAAGAATCACCACCACCGTAGCCCCTTTCTCCAGGTAGGGGAAACCAAAATAAGCGCCCACCAAGCTCACTAACACTACTAGGGCGGAAACCGAATCGGCCCGCAGGTGCAAGGCGTCGGCTTTAAGAGCAGGAGAATTGTACTCTTCCCCTTTGCCCCTCTCGTACCAGGAAAAAAGGAATACCGCGGCGATAATGACTCCTAACCCTGGTATGGCTATTGGTAGATTGGTAAGATCTACCTGTCGAGTTCCCAGGACGCCCTCGCGAAAAATCTCGTACCCGGCGAAGAAGATGGCGCCCGCTATTAGTAGCGAAACCAGATTTTCTACTTTGTATAAGCCCCAGGGAAAAGCCCGGCTTTTAAGCCGCGCCAGCCGGATACCCACCCAGGTAGCTGAACTGGCCGCTAGATCGGTGAGGCTATGCAAAGTCTCCGCCCACAGAGCTGCGCTGCCGGTGAGAAAAGCTAGCACTCCTTTGGCAACGGTTACCGCGAGATTGAGCGATACAGAAAAAAAGGCTACCTTCTGGGCTTCGGAAAGCCGCTGCACGCGCCTACACCCCCCGGGTGCCTAATGTTTTCCCGGTCAGTAACCGGTGATTCCCACCCATAGGGGAACCAAGCCAGCGAGGCCAAGCCAGGCCCAAGGCGTCCGCGGTCCCCAAAAGGACAAAGTAGTGAGGCTCAGGAGAACGAGACCCAAAATTACTCTACGCCAGCGTTCCCGCCGACTCAATACACATCTTATCTTTTTCATGCTTTTATTTTACCATCTTCGCCTGTACGGCAACAGTCACCTCCTCCCACCCCCGCCGTCCTCGTTGCAGCAACGCTTCCCGTTGTTGTCTTGCCGCCTCGGTTAAAAAGCGATTTTCCAGGTAGGGAAGGTTGATATCTACGTTCAAAAGCGCGGCCTGCAGCGCTCCCCAGGCTAGGTGGCCGGCCACCCCAGCATCGCTAACCGCCATTTCATTACCCTTGACGGCTGCCTCGTGCGCCAGGTGCAGCACCTCCAAGCAGCGCTCGGCTATTTTCAATGGCACCTCAACAGCTCGCTGTAGAGCTCCCTGTAGCTTCTGACGCCGGTGGTTCTTTTCTTCCAGCGTGCTCTTGGGCAGACGCAAGGCTTCCATATAAGCCTGAAAGGCCGCCATATCTGCCTCCAGGAGTTGGCCCAGTTCATCCATGACCGCTCGCGCTCGCTGACTTAGCCGCTCCATGTCCGGGGCCACATCCCGAAACTTCTCTTTGCCCAGGGTAAGGTTGGCCACCATGGAAACCATGGAAGCTGCCAGAGCTCCGGTTAGAGCAGCTACGCTCCCGCCCCCTGGAGTGGGACTGGCAGAAGCGGCTTCCTGCAAGAATTGACCTAAACTCCAGTCCAAGACGCCCAAGCTTATCCCCCCTACCTGTAGCCCTGCAAAGACAGGGCCCGGAGCAAGTTTTGCATAATGATAGCTGTGGTTAAACTCCCCACCCCACCAGGGACCGGCGTGAGATAAGCGGCCACTGGCGCCACCGAGTCGAAGTCAACGTCACCACAAGTCCCCGCCTCCGTTTGGTTAATCCCGGCGTCCACCACCACCGCTCCTGGACTTACCATGTCGCCAGTTATGAACCGCGGCCGGCCTACGGCCACAATCAACACCTCGGCTTGCCGGGTATGGTAAGCCAAATCCCGGGTACGGCTGTGACAGACAGTAACCGTAGCGTCCCGCTGGAGTAGGAGGGGAAGAAGCGGTCGCCCCACCGTTGCCCCTCTGCCCACCACCACCACCCGCCGTCCGGCAACGCTCAAACCGTGGTGTTCCAAGATAGCCAGACAGCTCTGAGGGGTAGCGGGGAAAAGTCCCTCGGTGCCTGCCAACAAGCGGCCTTGATTTTCGTAGGTGAGCCCGTCAACATCTTTGCAAGGAGATAATTTGGCCAGAAGCGAATCTCGGTCAAGGTGGCCGGGAAGAGGGAGTTCCAGAAGAATACCATGGACCTCGGGTGCAGCGCTTAACTCTCCTAGCTTGTCCTCCACCTCTTTCTGGCTAGCCGTGGAAGAGAGGTGCACCAACCGGTAAAGTATGCCCACTTTCTGCATAGCTTTTTCCTTAGCTTGGGCATAAAGCACTGAAGCCGGATTATCGCCCACTAGCATCGCTACCAGCTGGGGAATTATCCCTCGGGCCCGGTACTCCTCCACCTTTACCCGCACTTCCTCCCGGATTTGGGCCGCTATCTCCTTTCCCGCTAATAAAACTGCCACTCCCCACCTTCACCACCCTTGCTAGGTATTTGCACTAAAATATAAAAGGATAGGGCTGGAATACCGGTCATTGCTGTACCAGCGGGAAAAAGAAAGGGGCGAGAGGTCAGAATGGCGGGCTCAGTGTACCTAACCATCTCGCCCGATACTGGGCAAGGTTCTCAGCTACCCTGCCTAATATACCATTAACGAAACGGGGGGATTCCGCACCACCGTAGCGTTTAGAAAGCTCTACTGCCTCGTTGATAACTACCGCTGGCGGGATCTCCGGCTGGCAGAGGAGCTCGTAAAGCGCCAAGCGCAAAACGTTGCGATCCACCCGATTCATGCGCTCCAGGCGCCAGCCTTGGCTTAACTCGCCTATCAGGTTATCGATAAACAGCCGCTGATCCAGCGTCCCCCGCACCAGCCGAGCAGCGAACTCGCACGCCTCCCCGCCTAGACGACACTCCTTTAAGGTGCGCTCCAACGCTTCCTCCGGCAGAGCTCCCCCAACATCCACCTGAAAGAGCACCATAAGAGCTGCTTCTCGCGCTTTGCGTCGGCTCATGGTTCACATCTCACCGGGGTCGGAAAAACCGATCCCACAACCGCCTCCAGTCGGTCTGCTCGTCCACTTTTTTCCCTAAGAAATAGCCTACCGCCACGCACAAAGCCACAAACAGAGCCTTCCAAAAGCCGTAAACGATGGCGAACCAGCCGAAAAGCAGCCCCAGGCCCACTCCCAGGATCTTGCCGCGATGCTCTTTAATCCATTCCCACCACTGTTCCCACTCCATAAGCTCTCGCCTCACTCTACCCGGGGTTTAGCGGTAACCACATTCTCCAGCACCACCCGCACCCGTTGCAGATCAAGCCCCGTAACTTCTTTTACGGTCTGCTGCACCTGCTCTTGGATTTCCTGCGCTAGCGAGGGAAGACTTATACCGGCCGTGGCGAGTAGGCGCACCTCCACTGCGATTCCTTCCGGTGACGCCATCACCTTTGGTTTAACCTCTTTCACCCCGGGGAAAGAGCTAACTACCTTCACCACCAGGCTTTCCACCGCGGTCAAAGCCACCTTCACTTCGCCCAAAGGACCCTCGTCGATCACGGCTAGGGAGCCCACCGACTTTCCTCCGGGGGAAACGCTCACTATAAGGAGCCACAAGCCTACAAGGAGGAAACCAGCCAGACTGGCAATAAGACCCCAGCGGAGGACGGGATCTCCTACCAGCCGCAGCAATTCCAGAGCCGGTGCCCAGCCCCCCAGCGCCAGAAGGAGAACCGATGCTGCAGCGCTGCCAACTAAGGAATACAGAAAAAGGAGACCGCGGTCTAACGGTCTCAAAAACATCACCCCTCAAACTTATCGTACCCGACGTTTCTCCTCTTCCACGCGAGTCTCCTCTGGGAAAACCACTCCCTGGACGTTAACGTTGACTTCCACCACGGCCAAGCCGGTCATGTCTTCCACAGCCCGCTTAACGTTGGCTTGAATCTGAGAAGCCACATCGGCTATTCGAACTCCGTAATTCACCACCACGTAGAGGTCAATGGCTGCCTCGCGCTCACCCACCTCTACCTTAACGCCTTTGGTGAGGTTTTTGCGGCCCAGCATTTCTGCTATACCACCGACGATCCCACCGCTCATTCCTGCTACTCCAGGAACCTCGATGGCTGCCAGCCCCGCAATGATCCCTACCACTTCGTTAGCTATGCGTACCGCTCCTAGTTCGCTCCGCATCTCCTGGCCCGTCTCCGTATTGGCCAATTAGCATCACCTCCCTAAAATACTGTTTCCATTATATCAGAGTCTTTCCTTTACCGCCATGCTTTAAAACGCTCTACTCACCTAAAATTCGTCTTTGCACAAAGTTAGTGTAAATCTCCCCCCGCCGGAAGAAAGCGTTGCGTAACACTTTAAGATGAAAAGTAATAGTAGTGCTGACCCCTTCGATAATAAACTCTTCCAACGCCCGCTCCGCTCTAACAATCGCCTCTTCGCGATCGCGGCCCCAAACAATAAGTTTGGCAATTAAGGAATCGTAGTAAGGAGGAATAGTATAGCCGGGGTAAACCGCGCTATCCACCCGCACCCCGGGGCCGCCCGGCGGTAGGTAAGCGCTTATCCGCCCAGGAGAAGGCGTGAACTGGCGCTCAGGATCCTCGGCATTGATGCGACATTCGATGGCCCATCCGGAAAGCCGCACCTCTTCCTGCGTGCAACGCAATTTTTCCCCGTTAGCCAAGCGGATTTGCTCTTTGACCAGGTCCCACCCGGTTACCATCTCGGTGACCGGATGTTCCACCTGGATGCGGGTATTCATCTCGATGAAATAAAAATTGCCGTGCTTGTCCAAAAGGAACTCCACCGTACCTACACTATGATAGCCCACAGCTTGCGCCGCTTTTACCGCTGCCTCGCCCATCCGCTGGCGTAATTTAGGAGTGAGAGCCGTGGAAGGAGCTTCTTCCAGGAGCTTCTGGTTACGCCTTTGAATGGAACAGTCTCGCTCACCCAGATAGAGCACGCGCCCATACTTATCACCGATAATTTGAAACTCGATGTGCCGCGGCTCTTCCAAATATTTCTCCAGATAAACCTCCGGATTGCCGAAAGCGGCTTCTGCCTCCGACTGAGCGGCAGCCAAGGATTTTTCCAATTCAGCCGGTGTATGCACCACTCGCATTCCCCGGCCTCCGCCACCAGCCGAAGCCTTAATCAGAACCGGGTACCCCAGTTCGGCTGCCAGCCGCTGAGCCTCTTTAATCTCGGTCACCACCGCCTCCGAGCCGGGAACTACGGGCACCCCGGCCGCAGCCACTGTCTGACGAGCCAAAGCCTTGGCCCCCATTTTCTCCAAAGCTTCCAGAGGAGGTCCTATGAAGGTGAGTCCGCAAGTGGAACAAATTTCAGCGAAATGAGCACTTTCGGCTAAAAAACCGTAACCTGGATGGATGGCATCCGCCCCGGTTACTTCGGCCGCGCTCAAAATATTGGTGATGTTAAGGTAGCTTTGACTGGCTGGAGGCGGGCCGATACATACAGCTTCATCAGCCAGACGTACCGGTAAACTCTCTCGATCGGCTTCGGAATAAGCCACTACCGTTTTCAAACCCATTTCCCGGCAGGCCCGCAAGATGCGTAAGGCGATTTCTCCCCGGTTAGCAATAAGCACCTTTTTGAACATCGCTACACTCCTTACTTCCTGGGGCGAAGGTGGAAAAGCGGCTGGCCGTATTCTACCGGCTCCCCGTTCTCTACCAAGATCTCAACCACTTCGCCCGCCTCTTCCGCCTGAATTTCGTTCATCAGTTTCATAGCTTCGATGATGCAAAGCACCTGTCCTTTTTCCACCCGATCACCCACTTCCACATAAGGAGGCGCATCGGGAGCAGGAGCACGGTAAAAGGTTCCTACCATAGGAGCTCGCACCACGTAGAACTCCTCCTGGGGTTTCGCCGGAGCGGGCAAAGCCGAATCTTCCTTGGCCTCCGGCAGTTTCTCCGGTACCGTGACCATTCCCTTGCGTATGGTCAATTTCATCCCACCGCTCTCCAAGGAAAACTCGGTTACATTGCTCTCCTCTAGCAAGCGCAACAATTCCTTTATCTCTTTGATGTTCATCTCGCTCTTTGCCTCCTTGGAAGTTTGCCCCTTTTTATTCTCTTCTTTACGAGACCGCTCCACGGCTCGAGTAAGCTCTCCCTTCTGGCGGAGCTCGAAGAAGCGACGTGCCACTTGGGGAAAAAGAGCATAAGAGAGCACGTCCTCTTCGGAAGTGGCCAAATCTTTAATTTCTTCCCGCATTTTCTCCAGCACCGGGTCCAGCAAATCGGCCGGGCGGCAGTCGATAGGCTTGCGATCGCCCAGAATCTTGCGCTGCACCTCAGGATCGATAGGAGCAGGCGGGCGCCCATAGTATCCCTGCACGTAGCGGCGCACTTCCTCCGGCACCAATTTGTAGCGCTCCCCGGTGAGCACGTTAAGGACCGCCTGTATTCCTACAATCTGGCTGGTGGGAGTAACCAAAGGGGGATAACCGAGTTCGGCCCGCACCCGGGGGATCTCCTCCAGCACCTCGGTTAAGCGGTGCAGAGCCTTCTGCTCCTGTAACTGGGCTACCAGGTTGGAAATCATGCCCCCGGGCACCTGATGCTCGAACACCCGCATATCGTGAATGCGGGTCACCCCACGCTCGAATCCCCGCTTCTTACGTACCTCCTCAAAATACTCCGCGATTGCAAAGAGTTCTTTCAAGTCCAAGCCGGTATCGTAAGGTGTATCCTGCAGCGCCCGCACCAGCGTCTCCACTGGAGGTTGAGAAGCGCCGAAGGCGAGGGGCACAGAAGCGGTATCGACCACGTCCACTCCCGCCTCGGCGGCTTTAAGGTAGGCGGCCAAAGCCAAACCACCGATATAGTGGCAATGCACCTCTACGGGAATGGAAAGCTCTCGCTTAAAAAGACTGACCAACTCGTAAGCACGGTAGGGTGCTAGCAAACCAGCCATGTCCTTGATGCAGATCGAGTGCACTCCTAAATCCTCTAACTTCCTAGCCGTCTCAAGATAATGCTCGGTCGTGTGCACCGGACTTAAAGTGTAAACCACGGTAGCCTGCACGTGAGCCTTCGCCTCTATCGCCACTTTGATGGGAAACTCCAGATTGCGAATATCGTTTAAAGCGTCGAAAATACGTATGATATCGATGCCGTTGGCCACGGCCCGTTTGACAAAAGCTTCCACCACATCGTCAGGATAATGACCGTAACCCACCAGCGATTGCCCGCGCAAAAGCATTTGCAAAGGGGTACGCTTGACCCTCTTCTTGAGTTCGCGCAAGCGCTCCCAGGGGTCTTCGTATAGATAACGCAAACACACATCGAACGTAGCTCCGCCCCACATCTCCAGGGCATGGTAACCTATCTGGTCGATACGATCCAGTATGGGCAGCATGTCTTCAGTACGCATCCGAGTAGCCCATAAACTTTGATGCGCATCGCGTAGTGTGGTATCGGTGATTCTCAGAGGTCGCATCTTTTACCCCCAACCCCCTGAAGCAAAAAATTAAAAGCCTAAAGTATGGCTTTTCTGGCTCTGCGCGAGGCCGATAACTGCAAAAATTATTATAACTTAAAGCTTTAGGGCAAGAAAACAGGAGAAAGGGAAGTATACAAAAGACAAAGCCTCAAAGCTTTTTTTTTCGCCGACCCTGCCAGTAATAACGCAACACCAATAAAAAGAACGCTGAGGAAATAATAGCCGCTATCACCGCCCACCGCGCTGAAGCAGAAAAGCTCCACAGAGAGAGGAAGCGGCGAGTAAGCTCCAGAAGGCCCAGATTAAAAATTAATGTACCCAAAAAGGTGGCCAACACGAACCCCAACCACCGGAGACGGGCAAACCCGGCCACAAAAGAGGACCAGGGTCGCACATAACCCACGAAACGACAAGCGAAAACCGTCCAGACGCCATAACGGCCATACCAATGCTCTAACCGGTCGGCCAGCCGGATAAATTCTTCCCTATGGGTCAATCGTCGCCGCACCCACTTCTCCATACCCCAGCCCAAAGAGTAAGCCAGGATGCTCCCAGTAAGGTGCCCGATGGTGAGCACCAACAACAATAAAGGATAAGAATAGCCTCGCTCGATTAGAGCACAGGCAGCCACATAAGCAGCTTCGGTGGGAAATGGTATGCCTAAATTCTCCACGGCCACGCTCAGAAAGATACCAGCTAAGCCTAGATATTCCCAAATAAGCGTAACCCCCCGGAAATCTCATGCTAGAGCGAAGCGGGCTAAGGCGTCCAGCGAGCAAAGAGTTCATTGCGACGGATAAAGCTATGCAGCAAAGGGCGTAAGAAGGGATTGCGGAGCTGCGTCCGATACTGATCGATAGCCTCCGATTTGCATCGCAGCACCTCTTCCGGCAAGGGAAATTTAAGCCACTGCTGATCCAAGCTGAGCATCGCTACCGGAGGAAGTAAGTACCCCTGGCGAGCCAAGCTCCGGGGCTGCGGAAAATAACGATGATGCACCAAATAACGGCAAGCTAGCAATTCTTTGCCAGTATAGCCTTTCTCGCGCAGCACCTCCTCCACCACCTTACCTAGCACAGCGTGATCGGGGTGGTGATCAGCAGGGTGAGGGTAAAGAATGACCGTAGGGCCGAAATGATCTATCTCCCAGGCTGCTCGCGCCTGTAAAGGCAGCCAATAGGAGCTGAGGCAACCATCCGGGTATTCCCAGAACACCAAGGAGGTCTCGGGTAAACCCAAGGCAGCGGTGGCACGGCGGAACTCCTGATAGCGAATATCCTTAAGCCCGTGCTTATTACCGTCAGTGGCCAAAACCACTCTGATCTGAGCTCCTGCCCTCTGAGCCAAACAAAGGTATCCTCCCGCCGCTATAGTTTCGTCGTCGGGATGAGGAGAAAAGTAAAGGATGCGATCGGCCGCGGTGGGTGACGGCATGTCGCGCAAGAGGTGGTAAGCGGGTTGAGGCAAAACGCTGTAAAAGTAACCGTGGTAAATGTACCCCCCGCCCATAAGAGCCACGGCCAGCAAAGCCACGTATAGTTTAGAACTAGCCATTACTAACCACCTGTTGATAAATAGTTTCTATGCGCGCCATACTAGCTTCTAACTTATGGGTTACGACCTTTTCCAAACTTCTCCTCCCCATTTTACGCCGCTTTTTCTCATCCGCCAGCAAAGCATCAACCTTAGCGGCAAGATCTTCCGGATCGCCAAGTGTGAAAAGAAAACCATTATCGCCATCGGTAACCAATTCCGGTAGTGCCCCCGCTCGAGCTGCCACTATAGGCAGCCCCGAGGCCATGGCCTCCAGGGTGACGATGCTCTGCGACTCGATCCCAGAAGGAATAACAAAACAGGTGGCCAACTGGTACAAGCGTGGAAGCTGATCGCTTTGATTGACAAAGGGCCCCAAAAAGCTAACGTGGGCAGCCAATCCGTCTTTTTTTACCAACCGCTCGAATTTTTCTCTCAGATTGCCCGTTCCGCAAAGAGCGAAATGCACATCGTGGCGAGCTAAAATCAGGGGCATTGCTTTAAAAAGCGTATCCAGGCTTTTATCCGGATCCATCCGTCCCACATAGAGGATTAGGGGCTTGGCCGGCAAGTGGAAAGCCAAACGAGCGGCCAGGGGAGGCTCATAGGCGAAGAAACGGTCGAGATCCACGCCGTTGGAGATGGCGGTCACTGGGACCGCTACCCCTGCCTGTAGCAAACTCTGCCGCACCGTTTCACTGGGGCAAATGACGTGCCGGCACTGATTGTAAAATCGGACCATAGCAGTGGTGAGCCGGCGCCGCAGAGATTTATGAAAGGGGCGTAAAAACCAGAGATAAGCTAATACATATTCCAAAGTAAAATGGTGACTGATCACTACCGGGAGGCCAGCCTCCTGGGTTGCCTTGAGCAAAGCCGACCCTATCGAGGTGGGGTCTTGCAAATGCACGATATCAGGACGCCACTGGCGCACTACGCGCCGGGCCAAGTTTAAAGGGTAAACCGTAACCCGAAAGCCTTTGCGAAAGGGATGCCAAACCGAAGCCACCCGCAGCACGTGAAAACCCTCAGGAAAAACCTCGGTAAAATTGCCGAAGCGAGGTGAAGGAACCATAAGAGTCACCTCGTGGCCCCGGCGGGCTAGATAAGCGGCAAGATTGAACGTGGTTACCGCTACCCCCGATATATTAGGGGAAAAGGACTCCGAGCCTATCAAAACGCGCATCGCTATTTTTTTACCTCGCCACCTGATCATGCAAGTTTTAAAGATATGATAACGGTGCCACTCACACTCTTTCAAGCTCAGCGACCAAGGTTTTTCTGCGAGCATTGGAAAAGAGGAGGACTGAACCAGTAGCCCTGCGCCCAGTCCACCCCCAACTCGCGCACAATTTCTAACACCTCTTCCCGCTCCACCCACTCGGCCACCGTTTCTTTGTGCGCCGCTCGCGAAAGAGTGACAATGGCCTGTACCAACGCGCGCATAGCGGGCTGCGTATCTAAATCCTTTATGAAAAGCCCAGCTATTTTAATAACGTCGAGCACATTATCGTTAAGGAGCTCCACCAACCAGCTAAATGAAGAATGGCCGGCACCGAAATCGTCGATGGCCAGGAGGCAGCCGACTCGGCGAAGCCCTTTAAGCCACTCCTTAGCTTTAATCGGATTCCGTACCACCGCCTGCTCCGAAATCTCGAAACCCAAACGCGTAGGATCCAGCTTTTTGGCCTCCAGCTGCTCCTTGACAAAACCAATAAAGTCGCGGTCTCCAATAGAGTGAGAGGAGAGGTTAACGAAGACCCGGTTGCCGGGGTGATCGAGCAAGTATTCTAAAGCACGAACCACCACGTAGCGATCAATGCGCGGAAGGAGACCATAGCGCTCCGCGTACGGGAGAAACTGGTGCGGCAAAAGCATCCTTCCGTCCTTAGTTTTCAAGCGGAGTAGCGCCTCGCAACAGCAGAGCTGGCCCGTATGCAAATTGACCATAGGCTGATAGAGTAAAATGAAATGCCCGTGCGACAGAGCGTCCTGCAAACGGCTGAGCCAGTCTTCTCCTTCTCGCAGAGCTTCCCTCCGCTCGGGGGGCAGGTAAACCGTGCGGTTACCCCCTTCAGCCTTGGCCAAGTAAAGCGCCTCGTCGGCTCGAGCCAGCACCTGCAAAGGGGTGTCCTTCTCGGTCACAGCGGTGATACCCACGCTCAGCCCCAGAGGAAACGGTCGCCCTTGCACTAGCAGCGGAGAAGAGCAAACCGCCTCCCGCAGTTGCGCTGCCAGAGTTTCTGCCTCCGCCACATCAACATCCTCCAGGAGCACGGCGAACTCATCTCCCCCCAGCCGGGCCAGCGACCTCTTTCTTGGGAGAACTCGGCACATTCTTTCCACTACCGTTCGCAAAGCCCGGTCTCCAGCGGTATGTCCCATAGTATCGTTGATTAGCTTAAATTGGTCCAGATCTAGAAAAAGCAACATTCCCGACCGAGGAGAGCCCGGTCCAGAAAGTGAGGCTATAAACCCGTGCAACTCCATTTCCAAAGAGTAACGGTTGGGCAAACCGGTCAGAAAATCGTGAGCAGCCAAGAAGTAAAGTTGCTTGCGCTGCCAGAAAAAATAAAGAGTGAAGACGGAGAAAGAAAAGAGAGCCAATAATAACCAGGTACTACTTCCCACCGCCAGTGAGGTTAGAACAATTTCCCTTTCCTTGGCCTCAACCGCCGCCGGGTCCACCACCACCGCCACCCGCCACTTCCAACCGGGCACCTCGAAGAGATGGAGCTCCCACTTTCCACCATAGCCGTGAGGTATAACTAAAAGATCGGAGAAAGAGTTTCCGTCCAGCAATTGCGAACCGACTAAATCGTGGTGTTGACCTGACCAGGCTACCACGTATCCATCTCCATCCAGCACCCCCAGCTGACCGAGCCGGCAAGGGCACTGACCGGAGAGCAATTGGCAGAAACTTGCCGAAGATACGGCTAGAGCCGTCACCCCTAAGAACTGGTTATTATGATACACTGGAGTAGCCATAAAGACATAGAAATCGCCGCTGACGGGATCACGAAGGGAAGAAAGAGTGATTAAACTGTGTCGTTCCACCGCCTGGCTATACCAGCGTTCTTTCCGCCCATCCTGCCCCCAGGGAAAAGCTGAACCCATCACCTTACCATCGCTGGGCCGCACATAATAAAAGCGCAAGTTGGGTTTAAGGCTTTGGGCCCAGCGTTCTACCAAGGCATCCCGTTCCTCGGGGCCATGATCGGCCAGTTCCTGGGATACGGCGTGCAATATACCGCGGTACAGTCCTAAGGTATTGCCTAGAACCAAAGCTCCGCTAAGCCCCTCAGCATCTAACTCCCGAGCCATCTCGCTCCGAAAGATCTCTTGGTGATGCCGGGTGTAACGGGCAAAATAAAGAAGCAACAGTGCCCCTGCTAACCCCACTACCACTATGGTGGTGAAGAGAACCTTGCGTACCGAGGTTTCAACCTTTTCGGTATAATAAGCCATCGAACTGGCCCTTTCGACCTTTTCTTTCTCCAACCGTTAATCTTCTTAGTGTTTCGAGCCTTGCCACCTTCTTTCCTGCCGGGATCAACGGCGCGGCGTAAGATCGGGACGCAACTGAACAGCTTCCCGCAGATAAAGGTGCCGGATCGCCTCTTGCTTTTTGTCGGTGTTAACCAGAACCAGCACTCTTATTACTCTAGGCAGGGATCCCGGCACTCCGATTTCGGTGGTGCATAACAAGGGAACATGGTGCCACCCCAGCTCCCTGGCCGCCAAGGCGGGAAATTCAGCGTTGAGATCCGGGGTCAAAGTAAAAAAAATACTGGCAATATCCTCCACCTTCAGGTCGTTAGCCTCGGCCAGGGCTACCAGGAGCTCTTCGGTGGCTTCGAGAATGGCCTCGCGCGTGTTCTCCCGAGCGGTTATTGCTCCTCTTATCCCTCTTACTGGTATCGATAGCCACTCCTTTCTCGCCGCTATCTCCCCTCCAACCTCCTTTCTAACTTCTGCCGGTAACGTAAAACCTCCTCCCCTATGCGGTAAAAAATTCTTTCCAACTCGTATTTGCTCAGTACCACTTCATCCGGGGATAAAATCTCTATTTTGCGGAACTCCTCGCGAAAAACTAAGCGAACCAAGTCCTCTACCCCGTCCGCATCCACCGTAATTTCCAATGGCGCGTAAGCTATTTCTCCCCCCTGCGACTCGTCGAAAACCGTGTACACTTCTTGGCTCATATCTATATGTGCCACCTTAATACCTTGAAAGGGAACGTTCCGGAAGTAAGCTGCTTGCTGCTCCCGCGCCTCTTCAGCCATTTTCTCGCTGTTTTTGCCCCCGAAAAAAAGACGCCCCGATCGACCCGTACCCCGGAAATCCAGTCGGACTCTAACCTTTAAACCCTTAGCGGCGTTCTCCTCCCGTACTAAGCTCATAGCCATCTATATACCCCCTTTAGCCCTTTAAGGTAAATATTTCCCCACCGCCAGCGTTCGATTCAGCCGCCCGATCCTTCCTTGCCCGTTCCAATAAATCCAGCTGCCTGG
Source organism: Desulfothermobacter acidiphilus (assembly GCF_052073645.1). Lineage (GTDB taxonomy): Bacteria > Bacillota > Desulfotomaculia > Desulfotomaculales > Ammonificaceae > Desulfothermobacter > Desulfothermobacter acidiphilus. Next base: position 1,147,976 of record NZ_CM125440.1, read on the forward strand.
CGAAGTTTCTCCACTTCCCGGGGGGTAAGTGGTCGCCAATTACCCGGGCGCAGAGGGCCCAGCCAAACCGGCCCTATGGCCACCCGCTTGAGGCGCTTCACCTCGTAGCCCAGAGCTCTCAGCATCCGCCTGATTTGCCGCTTTCTACCCTCCCTTATGGTGAGTTGCAGCAAAGTCTCCCCCCGCGCGCTTCGCTTGATAACCACATCAGCGGGCAAAGTAGGGCCGTCTTCCAGTTCCATTCCCTCCCGCAGCCGCCGAAGCTGCTCCCTGCCCACCTTCCCGCGCACCCAGACTAGATAAGTCTTGGGAACGTGAAAGCGAGGGTGCAGCAAGCGATGGGCCAGTTCGCCGTCGTTGGTTAACAGAAGCAAGCCCTCGCTATCGTAATCTAGCCGCCCTACGGGAAAAACGCGCTCAGAAATCCCCTGGAGATAATCGGTTACCTGAGGCCGCCCTTGAGGATCGTGCAGCGTGGTAACCACGCCCTGGGGCTTATAAAAAGCCAGGTAAATCTTCCGCTCCGGGATAAGCGCTAATTCCTTACCATCCACTTCTATAGTGTCCCGTTCCGGGTCCACCTTGGTCCCTAACCGCTGCACTACCTGACCGTTGATTTTCACTCGCCCAGAGCGAATCAACTCCTCCGCTCGGCGGCGGGAAGCCACTCCAGCTCGCGCCAGCACCTTTTGCAAACGCTGCTCGGCCAAGTTATCACCATCCCCACCGTCCCGAAAAGCAAACGCGCCATCTGAATGACGAGAAATGACTATAACTAGCAAAAGAGAGAGCCGTCTCTCGCCCCGCACCGGCCTGGGAAAGAAACTAACAAACCAGGCCACGGACATATTACTACAATTCTTCCCTAAGCCAGCTTTTTCCTTGCAAAAACCGAGTGATTTTCTTGCTCAGGGGCAAACGAGCACGCACCAATCGACTCCAATAATAACGGGGCTGTCCCAAAAGAGGCAGCCCCTTTTCTCCACATAAGGCAGCAAAATGCAGCAAAATAGAAACATGAAGAGGGGTAACGGAAAAGTAATCTTTGAGCCATATCAAATGAACCAACTAATGCTTCCGATGAGTCTGGATGATCTCATACGGTCAAGTCCAATTTTGTGTGTAAAAATCCCTCTGGTAGCCTTTGAGGCTTGTTAAGCTGCCCCTTTCCCGGTATTATTGGTTTCGGCTTTAACTGTTCGTTCCTGCTCCTGCCTCCATGTCCAGTACTCCGTCATGTCCAGGTAGCGGTGGCCGGTAGAGCCTTCCTCGTCTATCTCCATGAGCGCTGCTACCTGATCAGTCTCAACGCCGCTTCTTCATTGGGGAAAATCCCTACTACCCTTTCCCGCCAGCGAATTTCGCGGTTCAGGCGTTCCATGGCATTCTTTTTGCTTCGCGGACTCAAAAAGGTAAAGATCGAATGGGGTCTATTGTGTATAGCACATAATCTGGCAAAACTTGCGGCGTGCAATAACTCCTAAGTCCTTTTCTCCAAATTCTTATGAAAAGTGAATGGTTTATCCCACCGTTTACGATGAAAAAAAGGAGCTGCCCCAGTTAACTTTTGGGGCAGCTCCGTGAGATCGGCCCGCAGGGAGAAGACCGAACTCCGGCTTAATGTTTATTTGCCCAGGACGCCGCTGAGTAGCCCGCTAAGACCCGCCGCCAGGCCCCGCACCGAGGAAGCCAGGCCGTAGTCGCCGGAAGTGTAGGCTTTGGCCGAGAGATTATTGGGGCCACTGAGCTGAGCCGAGGTAGAATAGCTGCCACCCAGCAAGCCACCTACCAGCCCATTAAGACCGGTCTGCTGGTTCTTGTACGTGCCGTAAGCAGCCACCTGATCGCCATTGGGCAGAATAGCCTGCACCACACTACCCGACTCGATAGTTTGATCACCCACCAACTGGCCCACCGAATTCAAAAGATCCCCGACCGGATTCTGGGCCGCTAAGGCCACGCCCGCGTTAAGGGCCAGGAGCAACCCGGCCAGCACCACCACCACCAGCAACTTACCCTTTTTTACCATACCCATTTACCCTCCTTAACTTGTCGCCTAATATCTTAGACTCTACTTGCCACTCAGAGCGCCGCCCAGAGAAGCCAGAAGGCCACCCAAAGCCCGCACTGAAGAGGCCAGACCGAAATCGGCGTTTACCGAAGCGCTAGCAGCATAATCTCCATAAGTGACACTGGCGCCAGCAGCCGTGCTGCCACCAGTAACCGAAGAAAGCAACCCGGTAACTCCTGAGGCATTTTGTTTAGTGGTAGCCTTGGCGAGGACTGTGGTTCCATCGTTCAATTTAATAGTGGCCATAGTATCGGCGGTCACCTCGGTTTTTCCTACCAGTTGGTTAACCGAGCTCAGAAGATCTCCAAGCGGGTTTTCGGCCGCGAAGGCCGGAACCACAGGAAGCAACATTAACACTGAGAGGCAGAGTAAAACCACCACTTTCCTTCCCAACCGATGCATTTCCCATTCCTCCTCGAAGATATAAAAGTTTCAGCCGATCGCTCGCTCCCCCTGCGAACCGGTTACCCCATCCCCCCAAACTCTCTACGGCGTCGTTGCGTTGGGTAAATAGACTCGTACCGAAGAGCTAGCGCTAGCCGTAACCCCATCTACGCTCTTACTGACGTAGGCGTCTGCGCCGTATAGATTGGGAGCCAGCAGCTGCAGTCCCTGGGTGGTACCCTCTGCAATATCGTTAACAACTACATGAGCGCTAACGCTACCGCTAATAGCGCTAGGTTCACAGAGCCGACTTGTATACCACCAACTCCAATCGAAACAGGAAAGACTCAGAGCGATCAAGGTGAAGAGCAGCGGCCAGATTTTTTTCACAATACTCACCTCCTTTAAACAATATTAACCTTCACTAGAGATCACACCAGCATATGCAGAAATAGGTCGAAAAAAGTCGGCAAAGATGTTTTACCGGTAATTAATGCACATCCAGAACAGTCTAGAGTAAGAATATCATAATAGTCCTAGGACTAATCAAGCCGGATACCAGGCAGTTCCTGGCAGTTCTTCCCTCAGTTTCTCCCTTTATCGCTTTCAGACTTGGTCTAGCTCCCTTTTTCTGTTTTTTTATTCTCTCCCAACCATCAACATCAAAGCGGCCGTTAAGCTCCAATTAAACAGCAAAAGATGAGGCCGAGAGTGCGCCGCTACTCTTAGGTATTGAAAAATCTCTTCTCCGCCCGGCAAGGTAAAAAAACGCTCCCCTGAGGGGAGCGTTTACAGAGTCTCGATCAGCAAAGATCAATTTAGCTGCTATACTGGTACTCGCGCTCGTACCCTTTGACCTTGTAAATCAATATGGCTAGAAGCCAGGTGAGTAGCATCAACCCGATGATTATAAACCCTAACTTGGCGAAACTGATAGCTTGTAATTCGGTCCAGAAGGAACCTTTCAGACCAAACTCCATCGAGACCACTTGCAGCCATTCAATACCCCCCACTACTAGAGCCAGTAGGACGGAGATAGCGGTCACCGATAGGTTGTAGTAGATCTTGCGAATGGGGTTAAGGAAAGCCCAGCCGTAAGCGTATTGCATAACCACACCGTCAGTGGTATCAACCAGGCACATACCCGCTGTAAACATTAGCGGCAAGATGATCACATAGATTAGCGGCATCATCTTAGAAGCCGCCGCTGCGGAAATACCAAGCAGAGCCACTTCGCTGGCGGTATCAAAGCCCAGGCCGAATAACACTCCTACCGGGTACATCTGCCAGCTGGCCGTTATCGAGCGAAACAGACCCCGTAAAATGCGGTTCATAAATCCTCGTTTAAGCAGCGTCTCGTCTAACTCCTGCATCTTTTCCTCAGTGAGATGCTCGCGCCGCACCTTCTGAAAGATTCGGTAGACATCGACTAAGATGAAAAGGTTAATAGCAGCAATTAAGTAAAGGAAAGCTGCTGAGACCAAGGTGCCAACGATGCTTCCCACGTGCTCGAGCACTGGTATATTCCGCTCAGTCACCTGGGTGGCAAGAGCCAAACCCATGGCCATTAAGATGACAATGGTGGAATGCCCCAGCGAGAAAAAGGTGCCCACTCCCAAAGGTTTCTTACCCTCGTTGGCCAGCTTACGAGTAGTGTTATCGATAGCAGCGATATGATCTGCATCACAAGCGTGGCGCAGGCCGAAAACGTAGGCCAGCAAGCCTAGCGGCAGAAGATAGGGGTAAGAATGCGATGCCTCGAATAACACCACCCAGACAACCAGGTTAAAGAGTAGCAGAAACCCGTAAAGGCCCACCAATTTTCTCTTAACCGACTCCCTAGCCGAAGCATCCAACCATCCCAATTTAACTTCTGCCCCCGCCATAAAAACCCCTCCCTAATGAGTTTTATAGAGTCTATTGATACTATGATCTTTGATTTTTGTATCACTCCATTTTAAGGAAAGCAAGTATGTAAATATAAATAAAGGATAAATTAGCATTTGTCGCGGACCGTATCAAGCAAAAATCTTAGTTGTGTTTGACCAGACACCAATCTCCAGGGGTGGGTCCCGATCCAAGCACAGAGCGCCACGGGATTCCGGCCCGTAGGGCGGGTATTTGTCTTTCGCTTTGAAAGAATCAGCTTGCTTTTGAGCAAGATTTTAAGTGCATGATGAGGGCGTACAATTTCAGTAGGTGACGGAGGAGACTCATGAAGGAGGAGACCTCGCCCCTCACGGACAATTTTCATGGACTGAAAGGAGGAGCGAGGTCTCATGCACAGTCAACCTATTTCAGACATTCAACCTCTTGCGGACATAATCCTTCTTCTGGGGGAGAAAGTTAGCAAACTAATTACCGAATGCCGCGACTTCTACAAGCTCGAAGAAGAAGTGTACAAGCTCTCTCAAGAAGCTTGCGTGAAGATCTTCGCCTGGGCCCTCGAGGAAATAGACACCTGGCTCGTGAACGCCCGGGACAAGCGCACCTGGAAGTGATAGGCTTTCGGGAAAGAACCGTAGTTAGCAGCTTTGGGGAATTCAAAGTAAAAAGGCGGCTTTACAGGAACAAAAAGACGGGAGAGGCCAGGTTTCTTCTTGACGAGGTTCTGGGCTGGCCGGAGAGGTCTAGATGCACGCCGCGTTTGAAGGAGATGGCGGTGAAGCTTGGGAGCGAAGTACCCTTCAGGCGGGCAGCGGAAATTCTCGGTTATTTTGTCCCTGGGATAAGCGCCATGGCGGTGTGGCAGGCCGTGCAGGAAGCAGGAGAAGCACTCAGGCAGGAGGGAGAGTCCAGGAGAGAAGCCGTTTTTGAGAAGGGAGAGACACCCGAAGGTAAAGAGAAGACCTCCAGGCTTTACATAGAGGCCGACGGGATGGTGGTAAGGCTTCAAAGGAGCGGAGAGAAAAGGAAAGAGGTCAAACTCTTCGTAGCTTACACAGGCAAAGAAGCGATTGGGGGTGGCCGGAAGGCTTTAAAGGACAAGCTGGTAACGAGCGGTGTAGGCGAAGGGGAGAGGATGTGGGAGGAAGTTTACTCTGGGGTAGCGAGCCGGTGGGACATGGGTCAGGTGAAGGAGATATACCTTGGGAGCGACGGGGCGGAGTGGGCCAAGCAGGGGGTAGATTACTTCCCCGGGGCAGTGCACGTTTTGGACCCTTACCATTTGAACCGGCGGCTTATAGAGGCTTTTTGGCACGATGAGGAGGCCTATAGTAGGATCAGGCAGGCCATTTATCTGGGGGACTGGGAGAAGGTAGAAGAGATTATGGGAGGAGTAGCAAGGAGAGTTCGCGGAGCTAAGAGGAGGAGAATAGAGAAGCTCTGGCAGTATCTCAAGGAGAACTGGTCGGGGATAGTTACCTCTTCTGCTGCCGAGCATCTGGGGGCCATAGAGGGGCAGGTACAGCACAACGTGGCGCGGCGGATGAAGCGGTTGGGAGCCAGCTGGACGGAGGCAGGAGCAGACAGGATGGCGCGGGTTTTGGCTGCTCGAGCCAACGGGGTGCTCGGGAGGCACACTTCTCGTTGGCCGGTACTGCTGGCCAGGCAAGAACATTTGGCTCAGGCGGTGCGGTTGGAGGTAAAGCGGAAGATAGAGGAGGCGGGGAGCTGGCTTAAAGCTGGGTTGCCGGCATTGAGAGGACCCTCTGCCGGAGCTCCATGGGTGAAGCATGTGTTGCGGGAACTAAGCCGGCCTAGCCTCAGTAGTTTGATCCCTTAATGGCGCAGGTACCGGGGCTATCCTAGCGGCGAGGTCTCCATGAAGAGAAGTTTTCTCCCGAACCACCTACTAACTCTTGACGCGCACTGCATGATTGAGTACCTTGACCTTAAAAGTTACTCCGCGCTATACTTTTTTCAGATAAGCTTACATAAGGCGATGGAGCTCGCCTTAACCGCCGGATAAGGGCTGATAGCTCCTGGTTTTTCCCTGGATGCCTCGAGGGAAGACCAGGAGCTTTTATATTTCCCAAGCAACTTCAAGGGGAGGTTTTCTAGGATGAACACCTGGTTAGTGGCTTCAGTTTGGTTAGGGCTCGCGCTGGCAGCCGGAATTATATCCATCCGCACCGGAATCTCGGTAGCCATGGTGGAAATTCTAGTAGGCTTGCTGGCCGGCAACTTTCTGCACTTACAGCCCAACGAGTGGGTCAACTTTCTGGCCGGGCTGGGGGCCATCGTCCTCACTTTTCTGGCCGGAGCAGAAGTGGATCCCGCGGTCCTGAAGAAGAATTGGAAAGCAAGTCTAGCCATTGGTATGGTTTCTTTTTCCATTCCATTCCTGCTTGTCTTTGTTTATTGCCATTATGTAACCGGATGGGAGATCACCGCTGCCCTTATAGCGGGCATTGCTCTTTCAGATACTTCGATCGCGATTGTTTACACCGTGTTGCTGGAAACCGGGAACAGTAACAGCGAATTGGGCCAAATAATCTTGGCGGGATGTTTCTTCACCGGTCTGGGCATAGTTTTTACCCTAGGACTGGCTTTCGCCCACTTCAACTACGCCACGATAGGACTGATACTGGCTGTTATCATTACCTCTTTTCTTCTACCCCGCATCACACCTACCTTCCAGCAAGTCTTTGGCGGGAAGACCAGTCAAGCAGAGGTAAGGTATGTACTCTTCTTTTTGCTCCTCCTTGGAGGGATGGCAAGCAAGGCGGGGAGCGAAGCTGTACTGCCGGCCTATATTCTGGGGCTATGTTTGGCCGAATTCCTACAGCAAAGAAGGGATTTGCTGCTGCGCCTGCGAGCGGCGGCGTTTGCCTTCCTTACCCCTTTCTACTTCCTTAAAGCAGGCGCCTGTGTTTCTCTACCGCTGATGGGCAAAGCTCTGCCTCTAATCGGGCTCTTGCTAGCTCTCAAAATGATAGCCAAATTGTCAGGCGTATGGCCGTTGACCCGGCAGTTTGACTGGGGAGCAAGGAGCCGAATGTATGCTACCCTTTTAATGTCCACCGGTCTCACCTTCGGCACCATAGCCGCTTTTTTTGGTCTCGACCGACACCTCATAAGCCCGCAGCAATACTCTATACTGGTGACCGTGGTGATACTAAGCGGCATAATCCCCACTTTAATAGCCCAGGCTTTCTTCTATCCTAAGACGAAAGAGAAAGAAGCTGTGAGCAAAGTCATACCTGCTAAGGAGGAGATATAATGTACAAGAAAATTCTGGTGGCCTTCGACGGTTCCCCTTACTCCCAAAAAGCCCTGACTGCTGGCATAGAGCTGGCCCGGTGCTGCGGCAGTGAGCTTCACGTCCTCACCGTGGTAAGTCTGCCCGAATACGCAGGCACGGTGGGCGAAGTGGAAGAGATGGTCGGAAAGGCGCAGGATTTTTACCGTAAGAAACTCGAAAAAGCATCACAACAGGCAAAGGCTAAAGGTGTGGAGCTTAACGTCTACCTGCTGTTCGGCCATATCGGGGAAACCATAATCCGCTTCGCCCAGGAACAAGAGTGCGATCTCATTATCGCCGGTACCCGAGGTTGGAGCCCGCTTCAGCGTTTGCTCATGGGAAGCGTCTCCACTTACGTAGTGCGTCACGCTCCCTGCGCCGTTCTCATAGAGAAAGGAAAAGAAGAGGACGGGAATGGTTAAAAAGTTCTGCCCGAGCTGCTACCACGAGAATCCACCTGAGAAGAAGGTATGCGAGAAGTGTGGTGCTCCCCTTGAAGGGGGGCACCACGAGGACTTTCTTACTAAGCTCATTTGGGCAGTACAACATCCGGAGCCGGAGACTCGCCTGCGGGCCGCGGTGGTTAGGGCGCTAGGCAGGATGGAAGAAAGGCCAGACATTTTGCTTAAAGCGCTGAAAGGATCTAGTTTCTTGGTGCGCCTTGCTTAGCTGAAAAGCTCTGAAACTTCTGCCCTGCCGGCAGGATTGGCGGCTATCTTAACAGAATTTAGCCAAGGAGGACCCCAGCCCAAAGGTAAAGGAGGAAGCACAAGCTTTGCTTAGCTGGATAAAGAGGGGGGATGACTTATGAGCCGTGCTTGGCTTTTTATCTTTTTCATGGGACTGGTGAGCCTCTTCGGCGATATCACCTATGAAGGAGCTCGCAGCATCATAGGTCCCTTCATGGCTTCTTTGGGTGCCAGTGCAGCCATCGTGGGCTTTTTCGCTGGCCTAGGCGAACTCGGTGGCTACGCGCTGCGCCTTTTAGGCGGGTATCTGGCCGACAGAACGGAAAGGTACTGGCTGTTAACCGGACTGGGGTACCTGGTTAACTTGCTGGCCGTCCCCAGCCTGGCCCTGGCCGGCAGGTGGGAAACTGCCGCTGCTTTAATGGTCATAGAGCGTGCAGGTAAGGGAATTCGAACCCCGCCAAGGGATGCCATGCTCTCCTACGCCACCTCGCAGGTCGGTAGGGGATGGGGGTTCGGCTTCCACGAAGCTATGGATCAGATAGGGGCTATCACCGGACCCCTTCTGGCTGCAGGCGTGCTCTCTCTAGGATGGACCTTCCGGCAAAGCTTCGCCCTTTACGCCATACCTGCTCTTCTAGCCTTGATCATCCTAGCCTGGGCCCGCATTAGCTTCCCCGTTCCTAAAGAGCTGGAAATAAGCTCTCGCTCCTCTACAGAAACTGACTCCCCCCACTTCCCCCGCGCGTACTGGTACTATTTAGCCTTCAGCGCCGTGGCCGTAGCCGGCTTTCTCCATTTCCAAATCATTGCCTATCATTTCGCCGTTGGCCGCATACTCTCCGATGCCGCCATTCCCTTCCTTTACGCCGGTGCCATGGCTACCGACGCCGTGGCTGCGCTTCTGGCTGGCAGACTTTACGACCGGATAGGGTTGCGCTTGCTGGTAACTGTACCCTTCTTGACAATGCTGCTCACCTTCCTGGTGCTTGCCACTCACCCCTTGCCGGTGGTAGCAGGGACGCTTATATGGGGAGTGGTCATGGGCCTGCACGAGAGCACTCTGCGGGCGGCCATCGCCGACCTTACCCCCGTAGCACGACGTGGCTTGGGGTACGGGATTTTCAACACCGCGTACGGCACAGCCGCCTTCATAAGCGGAGCACTACTAGGCATACTTTACGACCGGAGCCCGCACCAAGTCATAGTATTCGTGATAATTCTCGAAGCAATGGCTTTCTTAGTCTTCCTCCAGATGATGAAGCACTGGCGGGCTTTTGAGCAGGATAGGAATGGGAAAGGCTGAGTCCTCTCTTCGGCGGGGAAGGAATTTTTAATTTATTTTTTTAGTTTATCAAATTTTAAAATTGAAAAACAATCCTCGCGTGAGGCGTCTCAAAGGCGGGAAAGATAAAGATGGAGGTGGTGCTAAATGCCAAGGCGGAAGCCTCTTTTGGTTCCGCAGGCTGCCTCTCCGTTGGAACTCTTAAAGATAGAAGTGGCCAACGAGATAGGCTATCCCACCTTTGGTCACCCGGTTATAACCCCAGAAAATTACCGGGAAGTTCTGGAGCGAATGAAGTACGAAGTGGCAGCGGAACTGGGACTGGATCGCTATATCAAGGAGGGGTACTGGGGAGATGCTCCTTCCCGCCTCTGCGGCGCGGTAGGCGGGCGTCTGGGAGGCAAAATCGGAGGAAATATGGTGCGCCGTATGATCAAGTTCGCCGAGCAGAATCTGATGGCGCGGTCTTAGCCGCGCCACCTTTATCCTCCCGAATCGCCAGGCAATGCTTGCAAGGTTTCTAAGCGCTTCTTAAAAGCTTCGTTGAGCTCGTCTTTTACCCGCAAGAGAGACTTTAGATCAGCTACGTGGCAGACCACCAGCAAACGCATTTGGGTGTCCCCTAACTCGGTGAGGTAAACCGAAGGAGAAGGCTGAGGTAACACCTGAGGGTGCCGGCGGAGCTCTTCTAAAAGCGCCGCTTTTACTTCCTCCACTGGCGCATGATAGGGCAGAACCAAGGCAATTTCTAGGCGCGCGGTAACCGTGGGGCGAGAGTGGTTGATAATGCGGCTGGAAACCAAGTCGCGATTGGAAATAACAAGCATGGTCTGATCGATGGACAGTAATTTGGTGCTGCGAGTCCCTATTTCCATTACGTCCCCTACCAAACCTGAACCGGCGATCTCGATCCGGTCACCCACCACAAAGGGGCGATCTAGCAGCAAAATGAAACCAGCCACCATGTTGCTAAGAGTTTCCTGAGTAGCAAAGGTCACCGCTAGGGAAGCGATACCAAAGGTAGCCAGCAAGCCGGAAAGATTAACGTGAAAACGCCCCAAAACGACAATGGTAGCCAAAAAATAGAGCAAGATTCTGCCACTATAAAGGAACACAGGTAGCAAGTGTTTTTCGTAAGTCCCCCCTAGCCGACGGAAATGCCAGGAGACCAGGATGCGCCACAGCCGATCCGCCCACCAAGCGAAAAAGGCCATCATCAAAACGAAATTGAAGCCGTCAACGTAAGCGAAAATCTTCATATCCCGATACCCGGGAGATTGAGCCAAGAGCTTTTGCCCAACATGAGCAAAAAGCAAGAAGAGCAATAGAACTAAAGGATAAAAGGACACTCGAGCTACCTCTTGCGCCGTGGCCCATCGAGCACGCCGAGCCAGCCAAGCAATGAGACAAGTAAATCCCCGCCCTATGAGCCAGGAGAACATGACAGCTAGGGCTAGGTAACTTAAAACCCAAAGCAAACCGTTTCCTAGCGAGATGATCACCGCCTCCTAGATCCCATCGAGGTGACTGGTATCGTTAAAGAGCATCAAGATGGCCTTTTCTTCCTCGTAAAGCTCAATGATGTTGAGCGCCGCGTTGTCCTGGCGCAGCCGCCAGTATTGGTTCAAGTCCATGCGCAAAAGGTAACCTATGGCCGCTCGGATAGTGCCCCCGTGCGATACCACCATAACCTTGCTTTCCGGGTGCCGCTCGGCGATTTCTTGCAAAGCTCCCACCGCCCGAGCTGCTACCTCGGCCAACGTTTCTCCGCCAGGAAGGCGAGTGTTGTAAGGAGCTCGCCACCAGCGCTCGGCTACCTCGGGGAAACGCTTTTTTATCTCCTCCCGGGTAAGTCCTTCCCAAGCCCCAAAGTTTATTTCCCGCAAAGAAGCCAGGGGGATTACCTCTTTCCCGTGCAACGCCGCCGCCACAGCAGCAGTGTCCATGGCTCGTCGTAGGTCGGAGGCGTAAAAGGCCGCGAACTCTTCCCCCCGAGTGCGTTCGGCCAAAGCTCGAGCCTGCCGGTGGCCCCGCTCGTTAAGAGGGATATCGGCGTGTCCTTGGTAACGCAGGGCATGGTTCCAAATGGTCTCTCCGTGACGCACCAGATAAATTTTACAGCCCATACTCCTTGGCCACCTCCCAGCAGGTCGCTATCAGCTTCTGATTATCCACTCGTCGCTTCACCGCCACGCGAATATAATACGGGTCCAACCCAAAGAAATTGCTAGCGTTACGCACCAACAAGCGGCGTTGAGCCAGCGAAGCGGTCCACTCCGCGGCCGTTCTTCCCGTCCGCTCCACCCGCAGCAGCAAGAAATTAGCCTGCCCCAATAATACTTCAAACCCAGGTAGACGAGCGAGTTGCTCCGCCAACCAGTGCCGTTCCCGCTCCACGAGTTCCCGGCTCTGCCGTCTAAAGTCTGAATCTTGCACCGCCTCTAACCCGGCCAGCTGAGCCAGGACGTTGACCCGCCAGGGAGGAAGGCGACGGCGCAAGCGATCCAGGATCTCGGGGGCAGCTAGTAGAAAACCCAAGCGCAACCCGGCTAGACCGAAAAATTTGGTCATGGAATAAAGGAGCAATAGACGCCGACATCCCGGCAGGTATTTCCGCACGCTCAGCTCCCGGATACGTTCTGGGGGCAAAAAGTCAATGAAGGCTTCGTCCACTACCACGAACGTTCCGTGTTTTTCCGCGGTTTCTAGCAGCAGCGCCAGGTCTTCCGGCAACCAGGTCTGGCCGGTAGGGTTATTGGGATGGCAGAGGAAAATCGCTTCTAATCCGGGCAATAGCCTCCAGAGTTCTTCAGCCCGGGGAGTAAAAGCAGGTGCGCTCAGGCACACGCGCTCCACCTGGCCACCCTGGAATTGCACCGCCCGGGCGTACTCCGAAAAAGTGGGTTCTACCACCGCCACTCGCCGCCAGGAAAAGACTACCGCTAACCAATAGAGGAGCTCAGCCGTGCCGTTGCCGGGTAGAAGACAACTCGGCTCCACCCCCAGGTACTCCGCTACCCCCCGGCAGAGTTCCCGCGCTTCCGGATCGGGGTAAGAGGAAAGCATCTCCTTCCAGGCAAGTAACTTCTCCCCTACCCTGGGCGGATAGCCTAGAGGATTAATATTGCTGCTGAAATCCAGATAATCCTCCGGGCAACCTCCATAGGTAGCCGCCGCAGCTATTACATTCCCTCCGTGCTCCACCAGCCATCCCTGCCGATCAGCCAAAATAGAGTAATCCCCCCGCTAAGCAACTGAGCTCCAGGATCTCATTAAGCGCTCCATAGGTATCGCCGGTCAAGCCGCCCAGCTGACGGCGAAAAAAAGCCCCTAACACCACGGTTAAAAGCAGCGCTCCGGCCCAGAAACATAATCCCGCGAAGTGGTCCAGCAGTACCGCTATAATTATAGACAGAAGGGAGGCCTCCAGCACCTGGGCATTACCAGTAAACTCCTTATAAACTTTGCCCTGGCCTTGAGGACGAGCGTAAGGGAAACAGCGAATGGCCCACACCATACCTGCGCGACTTAAAACCGGTGCCAAAAGCAAGACGCGCCACGAGTGCCAGGAAAGCGAGAGGAAAAGCGCGAAGCGTAAAAGGGCCAGAGTAATGCCGCCCATCAGCCCGAAAGCCCCCACGGTGCTATCGCGCATTATGGCTAGTCGCCGCTCGGGAGTCCTCCCTCCCAATCCGTCCACGTAATCGATGAAACCGTCAGCGTGCATCCCTCCCGTCACCCAGAAATTAATGCCGCAAAGCAAGGCCGCCACTACCGCTGGAGGCCAGCAGCACTCCAGAAGCCGGTACGCTCCCAACCACAGCCCTCCGATAACCAAACCCACCAGGGGAAAGAAAGCGGTAGCCCGTCCGAAAACATCTTTGCGATACGGAACCCAACCTAGGGGCAAGCGGGTGAGATTCTGTAAGGCTAAAAACCAGGGCCAGAGAAAGTAACGCCACATAGCTTACCACCGTACCAACACAATGAATATAAGATAACGCCTAGCAGTAACCCCTGAAAAGTTACCCAGTAGAGCACCCGGACCGCTTGGGGAATATGCTCCGGATGGAGAGGACACAGCTCCTCCCCCAGGTAGGGGTGGAAATAGAGCCCGCGCCGGTAAAAACAGGGGCCCCCTAACCTCACTCCCAAAAGCCCGGCCATGGCCGCTTCCGGCAAGCCGCTATTGGGACTGGCGTGCTTTCTCCCATCGCGGAGCAAAACCTTCCACACATGGTTAGGACGGGCACGCCACAGAAAGGCCGTCGCCACCATCAACCCGGCCGCCAGCCGGGCCGGTAAAAAGTTGAGCACATCGTCCAAACGAGCCGAAGCCCATCCCAAGTAACAATAGGTCCCCCAACGGTAACCTACCATGGAGTCCAGCGTGTTAACCGCCCGATAAGCCAGAGCTAAGGGAGCCCCACCCCAAAAAGCGTAAAAGAGCGGTGCTAGCACCGCATCCACCGTATTCTCCGCCACGCTTTCCACTGCGGCCCTCACGACGCCGGGAGTGTCAAGGCGATCTACCTCCCGCCCCACAATCATTCCGACCTCCCGACGAGCTCCTGCTAGATCTCCTCTTTGCAAGCAATCGTACACCGCTAGCGCCGCCTCCCCCAGGCCTCGAAGCGCCACCGTGGAGGACAGCATCCAGGCTTCCAAAATCAAAGCCAGCCACCAGCAATAACTACCCGCCAGAAGCAAAAGCCAATGGCTGACCCACCACACCCCGGCTGGCAAACTCAGCGCCAGCAACACCCCACCCACCCAAAGAGCGATGGGGCTGGTCGCCAACCGGCACCAAAGACGCTCGTATCTCTCTATAGCCCAACCGAACCAGCGCACCGGGTGCGGCAACCAACGAGGATCGCCCAGCAAGAGGTCGATTAATAGGGCCAGAAAAATGGCCAAGAGTTTTAACACGCTAACAGCGAACTCTACCCTCACTTTTAACAAGCATATCCTTCACTCGGCCCACCAGCTCATCAATCAAATGGGGTAAAGGTTCGGCGCGAATTCCCACCAACTCGCACTGGCCCCGAATAAGAGGTAGCAGCAACTTAGTAGCCGGGCTGCGAACCACCGCTTCGGCTATCCGTGGCGTGAGTTCCCCAGCCATGGCGTGGGGCACCACGATGCCTATAGGCCCTACGATGAAGTCTACCCGGTTCACGTTAAAAACAATAGCGTTTTCTCCACTGGCGCCTTCGTTGGCCCCGGCTTTGAGCATCTGTGCCGTAGCTAAAGCATTGGTTCCCAGAGCCAATAACTCTACACCTTCGGGCAGGAGTTTGCGTAGTTTTTCCACAATGTGCTTGCCTACGCCGCCTCCCTGACCATCAATAACTGCAATCCGCATGGGCTATTACTCCTTTGGTAGCGGCTTTAAGCATTATATCACATAGGCAAAGTAGGCAAACGCCAGCTATACTGCGCTTGCCATGCTAACTCTGGAGTTCTAGGGCCGCACATCTTGATCCTGCAGCCGGGACTCCAGCTCCACGATGCGTCGATTCTTCTGCCATAGTGAGCGGGCGTAGCGAGCGTTAAGCCGTTGTAAACGCTCATTTTCTTGCTCCAGGCGGCGGCGGAGAAAATCCCTCTCCCCCTCCATCCGCTCCAGCAGGTAAAGCAAAACCTTCCTGCTCCAGCGAGTCTGCGCTAGTTTCTCTTCCAATTCCCGCAGGCGAGCACGCAGCTGGAGTTCTTCTTCCCGCAATTGGTTCACCCACCCTATAACCTCTCTTCCAGGATAGTATTATGCTACATGAGCTGGTTATAGTCGAATGCGACTAACTTTGGGACCAGCGAGCTGCCCGCTCCAGAGCTCGAACCACCTCCTCCGTGACCACCGCCGTACCTAGCGGGTGGCGATAATGAGGACCGTGATAATCCGAACCCCCAGTGGCTATCAAATTAAACGAAGCAGCCAGTTTCCGATAGTACGCCCTTTGCTCCGGAGAATGCTCCGGATACTCCACCTCTATCCCTAACAGCCCTGCTGCTAAAAGCTCGGGCAAGAACTTCTCCGCCTGGTTAAGGCCGGGATGGGCTAACACGGGAACCCCTCCTGCCTGTCTGATGGCCTTGACCGCCTCGGTCGGCGCGAAGGAGGCACGGGGAACGTAAGCCGGCCGCCCTCGCCCCAGGAAACATTGAAAAGCTTCCTCGATGCTGGATACTACACCCGCCTCCACCAGAGCCTGGGCCACATGCGGCCGCCCAGCAGCCACCCGCACCCTGGCCACTACCTGCTCCAGCGTTACCGGTAAACCTAGATGGCGTAAGCGTCGCACCATCTCCGCCACCCGCTCCAGGCGTTTTTCCTTGAGCCATTGGAGAGTAGCCAGCAAATTAGGATGGTTGGGGTCGAAGAGATAGCCTAAGATATGGATCTCCCGGTCCTCAGCTTCGGTGCTGATCTCCACCCCAGGCAACACCGCCAACCGCTCTCGCTGCGCCGCTGCCAGCCCCTCGTCTAGACCGGCTACCGTATCGTGATCGGTTATAGCTATGCCGGCCAGCCCCAAACTTTTGGCCCGAGCTACCACCTGAGCCGGGGTTTCACTTCCATCGGAGGCGGTAGTGTGAACGTGTAAGTCATACTTAGCCGCCATTACTACACCTTTCTAGCGCCACACCGCACGCAACACTCGAAGGAAATTCGCACCTAGAACTTTATCTATGGCTTCCTGATCCCAGCCCCGCTGCTGCAATCTTTCTACCAATCTGGGCCAATGCCCAGCATCGGGCATTTCCGGCCAGGGTTCGGGGATACCATCGAAGTCCGATCCCAAACCCACATAATCGATCCCGCCGACCTCAGCCAAATGCTCCAGGTGAGCTATAAGATGGTCTAGGGTGGGATCTTCGGCAGCTAAAAAACGGGGAACCATAGTCACCCCAATAACTCCACCGGTTGCGGCCAGCTCCCTCACCTGCTCATCAGTCAAGTTACGAGGGTGATCGCACAACGCGCGGCTGTTTGCGTGAGAAGCAATAACCGGCCCCCTCGCGTGCCGCAGCACTTCCCAGAAGCCGGAAGGGGCAAGGTGGGCTACATCTACTAGCATACCCAGCTCCTCCATTTCCCGGAGCACCTGGCGGCCGAAAGTCGATAGCCCCCCTCCAGCCTCATCACCCACACCATCAGCCAGTTCATTGCGGCCATTCCAGGTTAAGGTGAGGCAACGAACCCCCAACCGATAGAGCACGCGTAGCGCCGCTACGCTCCCCTCCAGTACGTGTCCCCCTTCCACGGCTAGAACCCCCGCCGTTTTCCCACAAAGCAGAGCTTTTTCCAGCGAATTCCAATCAGCCACTGGCTCTACTTCCTGCCAGAAAGCCAGCAGGCGGTAAAAATAGTCTATCTGCTCCAGGGTTAGGCGCAGATACATTCCCCGATATTCAGGAGGCACAAAGACCGCGAAAAATTGCACCCCTACTCTTCCCTGGCGTAGCCGCTCCAAATCCACTTGACCTTCAAGCTGGCAACGCAGGGGATAGCCTTGCTGTGCCTGCCGAGACAAGGTGTCGCAATGCGCATCCACCAAAACCAACAAACTCACTTCCCCACCCTTCCACGGCCGGGGATGGCGAGAAGTTGCTAGCGTGACTCGACGATAATTTTAACCGCCGTACGCTCCTCCCCGTCGATCACTACATCGGCGAAAGCGGGGATGCAAACCAGATCCATGCCTCCGGGAGCCACAAAACCGCGAGCAATGGCAATAGCCTTCACCGCCTGGTTAACTGCTCCGGCACCGATAGCCTGGATCTCCGCTGCCCCCTTTTCCCGCAAGACCCCTGCCAGTGCCCCTGCCACCGAGTTCGGGTTGGATTTAGCAGAAACCTTGAGTATTTCCATCGCTACCTGCCTCCTTCGGTCCTGCTTTGGCTCTGTTCCTTATATTTCGTTGCCGGGAAGAAAATCCCTTCCTAGGCTATTCGTTCTCGTACAGTTGCACTCGCTCTATGCTCAGTGCCTGACCCGAAGGCGCATCGGCGGTCACCAAGCAAGCGTTCAACTGGTAAGGACCAGGAGCCACTTCAAAACGACGGGGCAGTTGGGAGAGAAATTTTTCAATAATCACTTCTCGCTTCATCCCTATCACCCCATCCCGGGGCCCGGTCATACCCACATCAGTAATATACGCCGTTCCCCCGGGAAGGATCCGCTCATCCGCCGTCTGCACGTGGGTGTGAGTTCCTATAACGGCGGTAACCTTGCCTGCTAGATACCATCCAAAGGCCATCTTTTCTGAAGTGGCCTCGGCGTGAAAATCCACCACGACCAGTGGCGTGCGGGCGCGAATCTCTTCCAGCAACGCCTCCATCAGGCGAAAAGGGCAATCCAGGTCGGCCATAAACACCCGCCCGCATAGATTAGCTACCGCTACCTTATGCTCCCCAGCAGGGAAAATGCCGTACCCCATCCCCGGAGCTCCGGGAGGATAATTAGCCGGACGCACGATGCGAGTTTCTTCATCTAAAAGGGAGAAAATCTCCCTTTTGTCCCATATGTGGTTTCCACCCGTAAGAACATCGATTCCGGCCGCGAAGAGCTCCTGAGCCACCGCCGGAGTCAGACCGTTACCGCCAGCAGCATTCTCGCCGTTAGCCACCACCAAATCCGGCTGGTAGCGCTGACGCAGGAGGGGAAGTTTCTCCTTCACCGCCCTTCGCCCAGGACGACCCACGATATCACCGATCAATAAAATACGTAACACCATCTGGGCTGCCTTTCTATTTGGCATACTCTACCGCGCGCGTCTCCCGAATTACCACGACTTTCACCTGGCCGGGGTACTCGAGCTCGCTCTCCACCCGCCCCGCTATCTCCCGGGCCAGACGCACGGTGGTCACGTCGTCCACCCGCTCCGGTTTCACCATCACCCGAATCTCCCGGCCCGCTTGCACCGCGTAAGCTTTTTCCACGCCGGGGAAAGAAGCAGCGATTTCTTCCAGCTTGGTGAGGCGCCTGATATAAGCTTCCAGAGTTTCGCGCCGGGCACCGGGACGGGCAGCAGAAATAGCGTCGGCTGCCTGCACCAGCACCGCCTCCACCGTCTGCGGCTCCTCGTCGCCGTGGTGGGCTGCAATAGCGTGAATGACCTCCGGATCTTCGCCATACTTACGGGCCAACTCTACCCCGATGGCCACGTGCGGGCCCTCCATTTCTCTATCCACCGCTTTGCCTATATCGTGCAAAAGCCCGGCCCGCTTAGCCAAGGCTACGTTGGCCCCCAACTCGGCAGCCATAAAGCCGGCCAAGTACATAACTTCCAGCGAATGCTGCAACACGTTTTGCCCGTAGCTGGTACGGAATTTCAAGCGCCCCAGCAAGCGGATGAGTTCCTCGTGAATATGGTGAATACCTGCCTGCAACACTGCCTGCTCCCCGGCCTCCCAGATCTGGCGCTCCACTTCGCGCCGGGCTTTTTCTACCATTTCCTCAATCCGCGCCGGGTGAATGCGGCCGTCAGCTACCAGCTTTTCCAAGGCAATCCGAGCTATCTCCCGGCGAACCGGGTCAAAAGCGGAAAGAATCACCGCTTCGGGCGTGTCATCTATGATGAGGTCCACGCCGGTCAACGTTTCGAAAGAGCGAATATTACGCCCCTCGCGGCCTATTATCCGACCCTTCATCTCTTCATTGGGCAACGGCACTACCGAGACCGTGGTTTCCCCCACCTGATCCACCGCACAGCGCTGGATGGCCAGCGCGATGATGGTTCTGGCCCTCCGCTCCGCCTCCTCTTTAGCGCGGTTCTCCGTTTCCCGGATCAACTGAGCCAACTCGTGCTGCATCTCTTTTTCCACTTCGCTCAACAGGAGCTGGCGCGCCTCTTCGGGAGAGAGTTGCGCTACCCGTTCTATCTCGGTCAGTCGCACCTCTTTCAGCTGCTCCAGTTCTTTAAAGCGTTGCTCTAACTCACTCTCTCTTCGATTTAGGTTTTCTTCGCGCCGGCTAAGCGCTTCTAGTTTAGCCTCCACCGCTTCGGTCTTCTGCAAAAGGCGCCGCTCCAACCGCTGTAATTCGTGCCGCCGTTCCCGGTGCTCCCGCTCCAGCTCGTGCTTGAGGCGTAAGGCCTCCTCCTTAGCCTCCAGCAGCTTTTCCTTTTTCTTGGCCTCGGCTTCCTTCTCGGCCGCGGCTACGATTTCTTGCGCCCGCTCCTCAGCCGAGCGCAGCTTGGCTTCGGCCACGAATCGCCTTACGGCGTAACCTCCAGCAAAAGCCAGGGGGAGTGAAGCCCAGTAGATCCACCATGCTGTGTCTGGCAAAATTTTTACCTGGCTTTAGCAACCCAATCAATCCAGATTGGGCCGATCCCCCCACCAGGTTCTTCGCCTCCTTTCCTGCCAGGACTACCCTGCAGCGCAGGGTAAACCCAAGGGGACCCTAACCATCTATAAGCTTATCCGCTCAGGTAGCCTTCTTGATCCGGCAGCGAGTCCAAAGCTTGCTTGTATTGTATCGACCGGCTAGAACCAGTGTCAAGGCAAGCCAAGAAAGGTGCGCGTCAAGAGTTAGTAGGTGGTTCGGAAGAAAACTTCTCTTCATGGAGACCTCGCCGCTAGGATAGCCCCGGTACCTGCGCCATTAAGGGATCAAACTACTGAGGCTAGGCCGGCTTAGTTCCCGCAACACATGCTTCACCCATGGAGCTCCGGCAGAGGGTCCTCTCAATGCCGGCAACCCAGCTTTATGCCAACTCCCCGCCTCCTCTATCTTCCGCTTTACCTCCAACCGCACCGCCTGAGCCAAATGTTCTTGCCTGGCCAGCAGTACCGGCCAACGAGAAGTGTGCTTCCCGAGCACCCCGTTGGCTCGAGCAGCCAAAACCCGCGCCATCCTGTCTGCTCCTGCCTCCGTCCAGCTGGCTCCCAACCGCTTCATCCGCCGCGCCACGTTGTGCTGTACCTGCCCCTCTATGGCCCCCAGATGCTCGGCAGCAGAAGAGGTAACTATCCCCGACCAGTTCTCCTTGAGATACTGCCAGAGCTTCTCTATTCTCCTCCTCTTAGCCCCGCGAACTCTCCTTGCTACTCCTCCCAAAATCTCTTCTACCTTCTCCCAGTCCCCCAGATAAATGGCCTGCCTGATCCTACTATAGGCCTCCTCATCGTGCCAAAAAGCCTCTATAAGCCGCCGGTTCAAATGGTAAGGGTCCAAAACGTGTACTGCCCCAGGGAAGTAATCTACAGTAGCGTCCGGTATAGTGTGTAAAAAGGGTGGTTAGAAGCAGGAAGGGCCACCCTCCCTCTGGTAGATTGAAGAAGTGACACAACCAACACTACCAGGAGGGATTTAGGATGGCCCATTACCAGGTTACCGTAGATGGCGAGGTTCTGCAACAGTTGTTTTCCCGGGACGATGGTCTGGCCCGGTTGATGGAGCAAGTCTTAAATCAGATTCTCGAGGCTCAGGTTACAGAGCAGCTCAAAGCTAAACCATACGAGCGCACAGAGGAAAGACAAGCGTACCGCAACGGCCACCGGGAAAAGCCGCTTGTAACCCGGATCGGACGGCTTGTCCTGGAAGTGCCCCGGATCAGATCCGGCAAATTTTCTACGGAGATGTTTGAGCGTTACCAGCGGAGCGAGCAGGCATTGTTGCTGGCCCTGATGGAGATGGTGGTCAATGGAGTATCAACACGCAAGGTCAGGGCAGTGGTCGAGGAGCTATGCGGCACGGAATTTTCCAAGTCGACGGTATCTGAGCTCTGCAAACGACTTGACCCTTTGGTGAAGGCCTGGAATGAGCGAGATTTAAGCGAAAAGGAGTATCCCTTTATTCTGGTTGATGCTTTGGTCACAAAGGTGCGGAAAGGTGGGCGGGTGAGATCCCAGAGTGTGCTTATAGCTTGCGGGGTTAACCGGGATGGTTACCGGGAAGTTCTAGGGCTGATGATTGGGGACGGCGAATCTGAGGCTACCTGGTCTGAATTCTTCGACTGGTTAAAGAAGCGTGGGCTAAAGGGCGTTGACCTGGTGGTTTCGGACGACCACAAGGGGCTGGTAAACGCCATTATGATCCACTTTCAGGGGGCGAGTTGGCAGCGGTGCCAGACGCATTTTGTCCGCAACATTCTGGAAGCGTGTCCCAAGTCCTGGCAGAAGCAGCTTCATGCTCGCCTTAGACACATTTTTGAAGCGCCGGATATGGATACGGCAAGACTACTTCTGGAGGAGGTGGTGCAGGAGTTTGAGGCCGTAGCGCCTAGGGCAATAGAGAGACTTGAGGCTGGTTTTGAGGATGCCATGGCGGTTATGGCTTTGCCGGAGCCGGTTAGGCGGCGCTTGCGCACGACCAATGCCATGGAACGCCTGAACCGCGAAATTCGCCGGCGGGAGAGGGTAGTAGGAATTTTCCCCAATGAAGAAGCGGCGTTGAGACTGATTGGTGCGGTGCTCATGGAGATAGACGAGGAAAGGTCTACCGGCCACCGCTACCTGGACATGACGGAGTACTGGACATGGAGGCAGGAGCAAGAACGAACAGTTAAAGCCGAAACCAATAAGACCGGGAGAGGGGCGGCTTAACAAGGCTCTAATAAGCCTCAAAGGCTACCAGAGGGGATTTTACACACAAAATTGGACTTGACCTAATCTACCCCCTGCTTGGCCCACTCCGCCCCGTCACTCCCAAGGTATATCTCCTTCACCTGACCCATGTCCCACCGGCTCGCTACTCCAGAGTAAACTTCCTCCCACATCCTCTCCCCTTCGCCTACACCGCTCGTTACCAGCTTGTCCTTCAAAGCCTTCCGGCCACCCCCAATCGCTTCTTTGCCTGTGTAAGCTACGAAGAGTTTGACCTCTTTCCTTTTCTCTCCGCTCCTTTGAAGCCTTACCACCACCCCGTCGGCCTCTATGTAAAGCCTGGAGGTCTTCTCTTTACCTTCGGGTGTCTCTCCCTTCTCAAAAACGGCTTCTCTCCTGGACTCTCCCTCCTGCCTGAGTGCTTCTCCTGCTTCCTGCACGGCCTGCCACACCGCCATGGCGCTTATCCCAGGGACAAAATAACCGAGAATTTCCGCTGCCCGCCTGAAGGGTACTTCGCTCCCAAGCTTCACCGCCATCTCCTTCAAACGCGGCGTGCATCTAGACCTCTCCGGCCAGCCCAGAACCTCGTCAAGAAGAAACCTGGCTTCTCCCGTCTTTTTGTTCCTGTAAAGCCGCCTTTTTACTTTGAATTCCCCAAAGCTGCTAACTACGGTTCTTTCCCGAAAGCCTATCACTTTCCAGGTGCGCTTGTCCCGGGCGTTCACGAGCCAGGTGTCTATTTCCTCGAGGGCCCAGGCGAAGATCTTCACGCAAGCTTCTTGAGAGAGCTTGTACACTTCTTCTTCGAGCTTGTAGAAGTCGCGGCATTCGGTAATTAGTTTGCTAACTTTCTCCCCCAGAAGAAGGATTATGTCCGCAAGAGGTTGAATGTCTGAAATAGGTTGACTGTGCATGAGACCTCGCTCCTCCTTTCAGTCCATGAAAATTGTCCGTGAGGGGCGAGGTCTCCTCCTTCATGAACCTCCTCCGTCACCTACTGAAATTGTATGCCCTCCAAGAAAGGTGCTCGTAGAGAGCTGGTGAGCAGGAAGACTTCGCCAGAGACTCCAGCGCGAGCTAGGATTTTAAGTGCGCTCTAAGGAGAATAGGTCCTCCCCCGCCAGACGGTGCGGTTTTTCCCCAGGCGCTTGGCCGCGTAAAGAGCGTTGTCAGCGCAAGTGAGCAAAGCCTCCGCTTCCCGAGCATCGTCAGGGAAAACCGCTACCCCCAGGCTGAGGGTGGGAAAGGGCTCCGACTGGCCGATAGCCTCTACCCGGCGGCGCAACCGCTCGGCAACCGTAATCGCCCCACGAGCTCCGGTTTCCACCAAGAGGACAACGAATTCTTCTCCCCCGTAGCGAGCAGCTAGATCCGAAACCCTTATCTCCTTTTTTATGACCTCTCCAATGCGCCGCAGGCATTCATCCCCGGCCAAGTGGCCGAAAGTATCGTTATAATCTTTGAAATTATCCACATCGATCAATAACAGCGCCAGGTGCCGCTGGTAGCGCTTAGCCCGCTCCAGCTCTATTACTAAGACGTCCCAAAACTTGCGCCGATTGTATAGACCGGTGAGTTCGTCGTGCTCGGCCAAATCCTTTACCTCTTGATAAAGATAAACGTTGAGCAACGCAGCTGCCCCCAGACGTCCCAATGCTTCTCGCCAGGCCCGACGGGCGGGGTAAGGAGATAAGGCGCGGCGCAGTAAAATCAGGTAGCCGGAAGTGCCCACCTCGCCGTCCAGCAAAACCACTTCCCCTTCGGCAAAACCATAAAGACGGCAGAGGGCCAGCAACTGCTCAGGCTGTTGGAACAAAGCGGCGCACTCGGAAGCCGAAAGCGGCAAAGGACGGCTAGAGGTTAGAACCACTTCCCCCGATTTGCGCCGGTAAAGGAAAGCCGCTATTTCCCAGCCCAGAATGCCGGCCAAAATGGCCAAAACCTCGTTAGCCTTTATCTGCCCCGCCAGAAAAAGGGTGAGAGCTTTGCCCGTCTCCTGGAGAGCGCTCTCCTCCCGTTGGCAGATATTTACGGTTTCCTGGAAGGAAAGAAAGGCCAGTAGCAGAGCTAGTAGCGGCTGATAGGGAGCCAGCCGGTCTTCCGCCTGTTGGCGATCGAGTTCGGAGGCAAATTCCAGGCAGCCCACCTCCACCCCCGCCAAGCTCAGGGGGAGCAGGGAGGTTCCGGAAGCGCTGGCCTGAGCCGTAATCAGGCGCACCTTCTCGATTCCGGTGAGGCTTTTGATCCATGCCAGTGTGGCTTCGGCCACCAGAGCTGGCTCAGTGGCCGAAGCCAGATTCTGGAGCAATTTCGCCTCCAGCATGTTGACGCTCTGACTCCTTTCGCGCAGCTGTTAAAATTTTAGCATTCGGCGATCTTCTTGTACACCTCATTGATTTCTACAATGGTTCTATGGTAAAATTTTTGTGGTTTGGTCGTTTGCGGATATTATATTTCGCTCTTAAATCCCTACTCTTGCTGGTTATCAAGCTAGCATTATTTCACTAGTAATAGCATAATTACATATTTAGCTTACTTGGGAGGTGGTAGTTAATTATGCGTATTGCCATGTTGCATTGGGCCTTCCCCCCCACCATCGGCGGAGTGGAAACACACCTCGCGATGGTATGCCCTGCCCTGGTCCGCCGGGGATACCAGGTAGCGGTCTTGGCAGGCTCCATCGATGCCGAGGAGAGGGTGGAACTTTGGGAGGGTGTTTATCTGCGCCGCACGCCGCTTCTGGACCTCAATTCCCTCACCCCGGAAAATATCGCGCGGCAGAAGGAGAATATCGCCCGCGAATTAGAGCGTTTCTGTGCAACCTTTAAGCCCGATGTGCTTCACGCCCACAACTTCCACTACTTCAGTCCCATCCACACCGAACTTCTGATGGAAGTGAAGCGGCGTCATGGTTTTCCGGTTATCCTCACCGCTCACAACGTATGGGAAGACTCCCTTTTTCGCGAGATGCTGCGCTTTCGCCACGACTGGGACGGGATCATCGCCGTCAGTCACTTCATTAAGCGGGAAATGGTGGCCGCCGGCTACCCAGCCGATAAGATCACGGTTATCCACCACGGACTAGCTTACCGCCAGTTCCTAGCCCATGGAGAACATGCCGCCTTGAGACAGTTTATCCGTCAGGTAGCCGGCCCCAGAAAGATCATCTTTCACCCTGCCCGCATGAGCTTAGCCAAAGGGTCAGATGTGGTGGTAAAAGCTTTCCACCAGGTGAAGGAGGCTTACCCTTCGTCCTTTCTCTTGCTGGCCGGTACCGATCTAACGGTGGATTGGGGAGCAGTCCAGCGGAAAGAAATCGCCCAGATAAAGGAGCTTATTCGCTCCCTGGGACTGGAAGAGGACACTCTCATACGCTGCTTTAACTGGAAGGAAATAGCTGCCGCTTACCAGGAGAGTGAGATCGTGGTTTATCCCTCGGCCTTCCAGGAGCCCTTCGGCATCGCTTTACTGGAGGCTATGGCCCTGGGCAAGCCCCTGGTGGTTACGCGAGTGGGAGGAATGCCAGAAATTGTCGCGGACGGCGAAACTGGCTTTGTTATCCCCCCGCGCGACCCAGAAGCTCTGGCCGAAAAGCTGATATGGCTACTTGAGCAGCCGGAAAAAGCCCGCCTGCTGGGAGAAAGAGCCGCCAAGCGTTTCAAGGAAAGATTTACCCTGGAGGAGATGCTGAAGGCGATGACGAACTACTATCACTTGATTTGGCAACGAAGCACGGACAGGAAAGGAGCGCCTTCGCATAGTGCAACTAGAAGATAGCTTACGCATAGCCCCGGCTTCCACTCCAGGGGCGACCGAAGTTTTAAAAAACAACGATATTTTCTTAGTATCTCTCCCCGATAGCTCCATACCGGCCGGGTATCCCGGAGGTCTAGGCCTCTACTTCCGGGATACCCGTTTTCTTAGCCGGCACGAACTTTTGCTAAATGGGTACCAACCCATCCTCCTTTCTTCGGGAGTGCGCTTCAGTCATTTCTGCCAGTGCGACCTGACCAACCCGGAGATCCGAAACGAAGAGGGGAAGCTGCTGGCACCAATGGAGTCGTTGCACCTGCGTTTGCTCCGCTTCATCAACGGAGCTCTGCACCAACGCCTGCGCTTAACTAATTACGGCTACCAGACCACCCGCCTTACCTTGCTTTTAAAGCTAGGAGCAGATTACCGCGATATTTTTGAACTCCGCGGCACCCTCCGCCCTAAGCGAGGCGCGATTCTGCCCTTTTGCGCGGGGAGAGAAGGACTGGCTTTTCGCTATCAGGGACTGGATAATCAAACCCGGCGAACCATGATCATCTGGGACCCGGTTCCGGAAGATGTGCTTGCGGAAGGAGACGATGTGGCACTGGTCTACCATTTGGAACTGCACCCCAAAGACAGAGCCTACTTTTACTGGCGCATTATTCCAGAGCTAGAAACGGAACCCGCGGGTCTAATTATTGTAAAAGAAGGGGACCTTAGGGCTTCTTTTACCCGCCTGGCCGCGCAACAAAAAAAGGCCTATTACCACTGGTACGAAAGTTGCACCCGCTTGGAAAGCGACCGCCCGCGCATAAACCAGATGTTAAACCAGGCCCTCTCCGACCTATGGATTCTGCAAACTCGTTACCCCGAAGGATTGGGAATCGACGCTGGCATCCCCTGGTACGCCACCCTTTTCGGCCGAGACGCCCTCATAACTGCCTGGCAAATTCTTCCTATCAACCCCGATTTGGCCCGGGAAACCTTGCGTCTACTGGCCTGTTACCAGGGTAAAACCTTGGATCCGGTGCGAGAAGAGGAGCCAGGTAAAATTATCCATGAAATTCGTCGCGGAGAGATGGCTAATTGCCACGAGATCCTCCACACCCCTTACTATGGTTCGATCGACTCCACCTTATGGTTCATTATCTTGCTGGGCGACTACATAATATGGTCCAAGGATCTTCATTTCCTGGAAGAGATGCGTTCGCCGCTGCAAGCCGCCCTAGACTGGTGCTGCAACTACGGCGACAAAGACGGCGATGGTTACATCGAATACGAAGGAAGCCGGCACGGAGGGCTACAGAATCAGGGTTGGAAGGATTCCTGGGACGGTGTGCCAGATACCGAAGGCAAACCGGTGCAGCCACCGATCGCCCTGGTGGAAGTGCAGGGGTACCTTTACGCCGCCTACCGGCGAGCCTGCCACCTCTTCAGTTTGCTGAAAGAACGAGACCAAGCCAACTTTTATGCCCGTAAAGCTGCCGATCTGCGCCAGCGCTTCCTCAAGGATTTCTGGGTGCGCAAAGGCAACTATCTGGGTTTAGCTCTGGATGGGAATAAGCGCTTGATCCCCACCGTGGCCTCCAATATGGGACAGGTACTTTTCACCGGCATTCTCCCCCCCCAGAAAGCCCGGCAGGTGGCCGACCGGCTTTTCTCCCGGGACATGTTTTCCGGCTGGGGCATCCGCACCCTCAGCCGCCGGGAAAAAGCTTATAATCCCATCAGTTATCATAACGGCTCGGTTTGGCCCCATGATAACAGCATCATCGCCATGGGGCTTCGCTACTACGGTTTCCTTCGCGAAGTCCAGGAACTGGCTTCTGCACTTTACGACGCGGCTCTTCGCTTCCCTTATTTCCGCCTACCGGAGCTCTTTTGCGGCTTCGATCGGCGTCCTTTCGCCAGCCCCATACGTTACCCTGTAGCTTGCGAACCCCAGGCTTGGGCCACGGGCAGCATCCTGGCTCTATTGCAAGCTTGCCTGGGCCTGAAGTGCACAACCGAAGGACTGATCATCCAGTCTCCCCTTCTGCCCACAGGCATCCAGGAACTCTACCTCAGCGGAATGAGAATTCACGGGGCTAAGGTGGAACTGGAGTTTGTGCGCCGCAACGGCCACATCTTATGCTTCCCCACCAAGCGGGAAGGCGAACTCAAAATCACCATCGCCACTTGATGCGCCAACCTGGAGCGTGGGCTCTTTGGGCCTCCGACACTCGCTTCCTGCGAGGGAACCCTAACACGCCACACCGAGATAACGCCAGCTAGAAGATCTGGGTTAGTAGATCTTTACTACTACCCGCCAACCTGGGTAATTGACAGCCAACAGCACTCCCCCTAGAATAGAGATAACATGCGCTACATTAACCCTCAGGGGTGAGTTTGCCTAAACCACTAAACCGGCTTTGCGCCGTGAACACTAGTGGGCAGAAGTGGACTCAAGGGAAAAAGCCCTGGGGGTTTTTGCTGCCCTGGGATTCGCCGCCAGGGTTTTAATCTTGCAGGCCGCGTTTAAGGAGGTGCAAGCGAGGTGAACAGCTGGTATTGGGCCGGATTGATCCTAAGTGGCCTGCTATTTCTTTATCTTAGCTACGTCATCTGGAACCCGGACAAGTTTTAAAACCGTCTGGAGGGAAAAAGAGGATGACCTGGAGAATGGTTCTGGAAATATTGTTTTTCGCCACAGTGCTTACCCTTTTAGCCGTGCCAATCGGCGTTTTTATAGCCAAGGTATTTGAGGGGGAAAGAACCTGGCTTGCCTTCCTGCGCCCGGTGGAAGGGGTTATCTATCGCTTGGCTGGTGTCAACCCTTACGCCGAAATGACCTGGACGCGCTACCTGGGTTTTCTCCTGCTCTTCAATTTCTGGGGGCTAGCTGTAGGCTATTTACTGCTGCGCTGGCAAAATTATCTGCCTTTCAACCCCCTGCACCTACCCGGTGTTCCAGGAGCTCTGGCCTTCAATACCATCGCTAGCTTTGTCACCAACACCAACTGGCAGGCTTACAGCGGCGAGACCACCATGAGTTACTTTTCGCAGATGTTCGTGCTAGCGGTGCAGAACTTCCTCTCGGCGGCCACCGGCCTAGCCGGAGCCATCGCCCTGATAAGGGCTTTCGCTCGCAAAGAAAAGAAGACCCTGGGCAACGTATGGGTGGATCTAACCCGCAGCGTGCTCTACATTCTTTTGCCCATAAGCCTGGTAATCGCCCTGGTACTGGTAAGCCAGGGAGTGATCCAGAATTTTAATCCCCCGGTACATGCCGTCACCCTGGAGGGCAAGGAGCAAACCATCCCTATGGGCCCGGTAGCTTCGCAGGAAGTAATCAAATTGTTAGGCACCAATGGCGGCGGCTTCTTCAACGCCAACTCAGCCCACCCTTTTGAAAACCCCAACCCCTTCACAAATTTCCTCGAAGCCATGCTGATAATCGTACTTCCAGCAGCCCTTTGCTTCACCTTCGGTCGCATGATCCATAATATGCGGCAGGCATGGGTGATCTACGGAGTAATGATGTTCCTCTTTCTGGCAGGAGCCTTCACCTGCTGCTGGTGTGAGGTGCACGGCAACCCTCTGTTTGCTCGCCTAGGCTTCCCGGTAGGCTCCAATCTGGAGGGGAAAGAGTGGCGTTTAGGAGCCACCGATTCCGCCCTCTTCGCCACCGTCACCACGGCTGTAGCTTGTGGCGCGGTAGATTGCTTGCATGATTCCCTCACTCCCATAGGGGGAATGGTAACTTTAGCCAATATGATGACCGGCGAGGTGATTTTTGGGGGCATTGGCTCAGGGCTATACGGTATGATTGCCTATGTGCTCTTAACGGTTTTTTTGGCAGGGCTGATGGTGGGCCGTTCTCCCGAGTTCTTAGGGAAAAAAATCGAGAAACGAGAAGTTAAACTCTCGCTGGCCATAGTTCTGGTGCCCGCTTTCCTGATCTTGCTCTTCAGTGCCTTAGCCGTGGCTCTTCCAGCCGGACGGGAGGGCATAACCGCCGCTGGACCCCACGGTTTGAGCCAGGTCCTGTACGCCTTCGCCTCTACCGCCAACAATAACGGCAGCGCCTTCGGCGGCTTGAATGCCGACTTACCCTTCTATCTTTGGACCACTGCCTGGGCCATGTTACTGGGACGGTTTCTTCCCCTAGCGGCGGTGCTAGCGCTGGCTGGCAGCTTGGTGGAAAAGAAAATTGTTCCCCCAAGCCCCGGAACCTTTCCCACCACCGGCTGGCTATTTGCCGTTTTGCTGATAGGGGTGATTATTATCGTGGGCGCTTTAACCTTCTTCCCCGGTCTGGCTCTAGGCCCCATACTCGAGCAGTTGCTTTTGCAGGCAGGGAGGTTGTTCTAAATGGCCAGGCGTAAGGTTAATCTCTGGGAACCCAAGCTTGTACTGCAAGCGGTAAAGGAAGCTTTTAAAAAGCTAGACCCGCGACAGATGGCGCGTAATCCGGTCATGTTCTGCGTGGAAATAGGAGCAGCTTACACCACAAGCGTAGCTATAGGAGAAGCGTGGGCGCATTCCGCTTACGCCTCCTTTACCGGGCAAATAGCGTTATGGTTATGGTTCACCGTCTTGTTTGCCAACTTCGCCGAAGCGCTGGCTGAAGGGCGGGGAAAAGCCCAAGCCGAAAGCCTACGCGCCACCAAAGAAGAAGCGATGGCCAAGCTGCTCACCCCGGAAGGAACCAAGGTGGTACCAGCTACTCAACTCCGGAAAGGGGATGTAGTGCTAGTGGAAGCTGGCGATCTCATTCCCGGAGATGGTGAGGTCATAGAAGGGATAGCCTCGGTGGACGAGTCGGCGATCACCGGCGAATCGGCACCGGTAATCCGGGAGTCAGGTGGCGATCGCAGCGCCGTCATAGGCGGAACCCGGGTTATATCGGATTGGATTAAGGTGCGCATCGCTGCCGATCCTGGTGCGAGCTTTCTCGACCGGATGATCGCCCTGGTGGAAGGAGCGCAGCGCCAGAAAACACCCAACGAAATCGCTCTTACGCTCCTGCTGGCCGCCCTCACGCTGATATTTTTGTTGGTAACGGTGACCCTGGTACCCTATTCGCTGCGGTACGGTGTGCTGCCCTCCATCGCCATCTTGGCTTCCCTGTTCGTGTGCTTGGCACCCACCACCATCGGTGGCTTGCTGCCAGCCATCGGCATCGCTGGTATGAACCGCTTGTTGGAGAGAAACGTGTTAGCCATGTCTGGTAA
Source organism: Desulfothermobacter acidiphilus (assembly GCF_052073645.1). GTDB lineage: Bacteria > Bacillota > Desulfotomaculia > Desulfotomaculales > Ammonificaceae > Desulfothermobacter > Desulfothermobacter acidiphilus. Next base: position 1,179,120 of record NZ_CM125440.1, read on the forward strand.
GGCGGTGGAAGCGGCTGGCGACGTGGATGTGCTTTTGCTGGATAAAACAGGGACCATTACCCTCGGTAACCGGGTAGCAGTGGAGTTTATCCCAGTGGGGGACGCCACCGAAAAAGAAGTGGCCGACAAAGCACAGCTAGCCTCCCTGAGCGACGAAACGCCGGAAGGGCGCTCGGTGGTGGCTCTGGCTAAGAAATACGGCTTTAGGGGCCGGGATCTAGCCAATAAACCTGTGGAGTTCGTCCCTTTCTCAGCTCGCACCCGTATGAGCGGGATCAATATCGGCGAGCAGCGCATTCGCAAAGGAGCCGCCAAAGCTGTCATTCAGTGGGTACAAGACCAGGGAGGGGAAGTACCGCCTGATCTGGAATCCAAGGTGGAAGCTATAGCCAGGGCAGGAGGCACGCCTTTGGTGGTAGCCGACGGTAAGCGTATCCTAGGAATTATCCATTTGAAGGACATGCTCAAAGGAGGCATTAAGGAACGCTTCGCCCAGCTCCGGGCTATGGGCATCCGCACCATTATGGTCACTGGCGATAATCCTCTAACAGCTCAGGCTATAGCCAACGAGGCCGGGGTGGATGACTTCATCGCCGAAGCCACGCCGGAAGCCAAGCTGATACGAGTTAAAGAAGAGCAGGCAGCGGGACATTTGGTGGCCATGACCGGCGACGGCACCAACGATGCACCGGCTCTGGCCCAAGCCGACGTGGGACTAGCCATGAACGTGGGCACTATGGCCGCTAAGGAAGCCGCCAATATGGTGGATCTGGACTCCAACCCCACCAAGCTCATTGAGATCGTAGAAGTGGGCAAGCAGCTGCTTATGACCCGAGGAGCTCTCACCACCTTCAGCATCGCCAACGACGTGGCCAAGTATTTTGCCATTATCCCGGCCCTCTTCGTCACCACCTGGCCCGAGCTCCGGGTGCTGGACATTATGCGCTTAGGATCGCCGGAAAGCGCGGTACTCTCGGCGGTGATCTTCAACGCACTGATCATCGTGGCTCTCATTCCCATCGCCATCAAAGGAGTAACTTTTCGGCCCGCTTCCGCCTCGACCATCTTGCGACGGAACTTGCTGCTTTACGGGTTGGGCGGCTTGGTGTTACCCTTCATCGGTATTAAAATTATCGACGTGTTGCTCCACCTGATACGCTAAGGAGGTTAGATCTTATGCTTAAAGAATGGGGACGGTGCTTGCTTTTCTTCTTGGTGCTCACGGTAATCACCGGGCTGGCGTATCCTTTGGCCGTCACCGGTTTAGCCCAACTGATCTTCCCCCGGCAGGCCAATGGGAGCCTTGTAGCTCAGGACGGCCAGGTGGTGGGCTCACGTCTTATCGGGCAGGAATTTACTTCGCCCTACTACTTCCAGGGCCGCCCTTCCGCCTCCGATTACGATGCTATGGACTCCGGCGGGCCCAATTACGCTCCCTCCAGCCGCGCCTTGGAACAGGCAGTAAAACAGCATTACCAGGCATTGGCGCGGGAAAACCCGGGGCTTACCCCCCAAAAGACTCCCCTAGACCTTATTACCGACTCAGCCAGCGGGCTCGACCCCCACATCAGCCCCCAAGCTGCTTTACTACAGGTGCCCCGCATAGCTCGGGCCCGCGCAGTTCCGGAACAGGAAATCGTCGAGTTGGTAAAACGGCATATCCACCCGCGGTGGCTGGGTTTGTACGGTGAACCCCGGGTCAACGTGCTGGAGCTTAATCTGGCCCTAGACCGCCACTTCGGCCGACCAGCTGGTGGCGTTAACCGGCACCAGGTGCAGGTCCACCGTCCTTAGCGAGCGGAGCAGTTGCGAGATCACGCTACCCCTCCAGAATTCCTGCCAGCGAGTGCGCTGGCTGTGACCCAGCACCATCTGGGTGATACCTCGCGAGCGGCAAAGATTAGCCAAAACTAGGGCTATATCCCGCTCGCTTAGGACCTTTTGCTCGTAATAGAGGATACCCATGGAGTCGCAAAGGCGCTGGAGGTAATGGCGAATGGCCAGGGCCTCAGCAGGCAATCTTCCCCCGGTGGTGTCGCAGTGAACCACTAGGAGCTCCGCTTGCTGAGCCACCGCCAGGCGAAGACCCCTGCGCACCAAACGCTCGGCGTAGGGCTTGAGGTTAACGGCCACCAAGATGCGCTCCTTGCGCTCCGCCACCGTCCTGCCATGCCTGGCTCCCAGGTGATGGGCCAGTTGGCGCAGGGCCAATTCCCGTAAAGCGGTGATGTTTTCCGGCCGGAAAAAGTGGCGGAGAGCCTGCTCGGTTTTCGATAAAGGATAAATTTTGCCTTGCTCTAGGCGCTTGAGCAAAAGCGAGCTAGCCAAGTCCACTAAGATAATTTCGTCCGCCAGCCCCAACACCCAGTCGGGCAAGGTCTCTCTTACTTTGACCCCCGTGATTTCCTCGATAACGTCGTTTAGACTCTCTAGGTGCTGGATGTTCAGGGTGGTGTACACGTCGATGCCGGCCGCTAGGATCTCGATGACATCCTGGTAACGCTTAGCGTTCTTTACTCCCGGTACGTTAGTATGGGCTAATTCGTCCACCAAAACCACTTGAGGACGGCGGCGTAGGATCTCCTCTAGGTCGAGCTCGGTGAAAGTCTTCCCGCGGTAAACCACTTGGCGACGGGGAAGCACTTCCAGATCTCCGATTTGAGCTTCGGTTTCTGCCCGCCCGTGCGTCTCAATGTAACCAACCACCACATCGACACCCTTTTCCTTCAGTTCATGAGCGTCGCGCAACATCCGGTAAGTCTTGCCTACCCCAGCAATGGGTCCCAGGTAGATTTTAAGCTTACCCCGCAAGGGCATTGTGAGCTCGGAGGGAGAATCGCTTGGAGGCGATTCCTCTTCCCCTTCCTTTTCCTTGGTGTCCGAGCTGGGTGCCACCACCAACACGTTGATATGCCGGTTACGCCGCAAAAGTTCGTTTAGCAAGGAGCCGCGCAGCAATTCTTCCCAACGGCTGCGGGCGGAATGCCCCACCACCAGGCGGGTAATATGGTTGGCAGCGATGATCTCCGAAAGCCGTATGGGAACTTCGCTTTCGTCCCCCAGTTCCTCCTCCATCCATGTACCGCCCACTGGAGCCAGCCTCTGCTCTACATAGTCCCAGGGAAAGGGTTCATAATGGCGGCCGGACACGCGGAGATGTACCACCAACAGCGAAGCCTGAAGGCGCTCTGCTAATAGCAGGCTGCGATGTAAAAGCCGCTCCAGGTTACGCTGGGTAGAGACGGCCAGAAGAATTCTCTCCCGCGCCGCTTTAGCTCTAGTCTCCACTCCGGGGCGAAAGAGTTGCTCATCCACCTCATCGGCCAGCCGCTTGAGCACTGCACGCCGAAAGGCAGCAAAATTAGCTGCTGCCAGATAGGGACCCAAGCGCGAGCGGGGATCAAAACCAGGAGGCAGAGAAATCCCTTGCCGGTGCAGTTCCTCTGGGGTTACATCCACCAATTCCACCTCGGTAGCCCGGTCGAGAAAAGCAGCTGGTACGATTCCTTCTGAAAGCGAAAAGGGAGGAACCAAAGGGAAGGGTAGGAATTCCTTAAACCCCTCCAACTCCAAGGCGTGCACCGTAGCCACCACGTCTATGCCCGCGTTCAAAAGTTCCTCCACTTCCTGCCACCGGGCTTGATAAGGGGAATCGGCCGAATAAAGCACGCCCACATCGTCTACCAACACCACTTCGGGACGTTGAGCCAGGAGCTCCGGCAAATTGAGCCGCTCCCCTAAAGGTGGAACGGAACGCAGCGTTCGACTCAGAGCCTCGATCTCCGGGTCGCTATACTTCAAGATCCCGATTACCACTTCCTTTCCTTGACTCATAAGTTCTTGCCCCTCTTGCAAAAGGGCCACCGTATTGCCCGACCAGGAGATGATGCCTACCAGTAATTTCAAGCGGCCACCATTACCCGTCAACGATCTTTCCCCCCTCGCTCGGCACGCCAACTCTTCCCGCTGACCGAATCGCCATCGGTGACCAGAGTCACCACTCCATCCTTGCCAGTGCACCAGATCTTGGTCCCTTGGAGTTCCAGGGGCTTTAGAGAAGAGAGCAGGGAACTCGAGAGTTCCTCGCTGGCAGAAAAGACCAGATGATGGGGTGCTTTTCCTTGTTGCAGCCACTCCAGCGATACAGAGCTCTTCGGCACGGGCAAAAAACAGACCTCGGTACCCGAGGTCGCCAGCAAGGAACCCCAAGCCGCCGGCCCAGTCCCTGCACCCGTCAGCAGCAAGAATCGACATTCGCCGCAAGTGAGTTGCAAGGCCACGCCCCTGGTGCTGGGCAAATCAGCGACCTCCAGGCAGCAAATATCCACCGCCGGGTCAAGCCGCAGGCGGTCACCTCCCCGGATATAGCTTATCCTAGCACCCCGCGAATGAGCAAAGGCAAGCAGACGAGCGTAATCTCCTAGGGCAATGTCTTTCCCCCTGAGTTGCAGCAAGGCATCAACATCTCCCGCATCGGGCAGATAAGGAACCGCCACCAAACGCACCGGAAAGCGCCGCAGCACCGCCCAGGCCCCCGCACAATGCTCCTCCCCTGGATGCGTTATCACCAACACATCGAGCTCTCTAATCCCCTGGTGGCGCAAATAACGCACCACCTTGAGTCCTGCCCCCTCTTTGTTGCCCCCGAGCTCCCCCGCCCAGCCACCAGCGTTGACCAGCATGGTTCGGCCTCCTGGAGTGCGTACCAGGACACTATCGCCCCGGCCAACGTCGAGAAAATCGAGGCGCAGCCAGGCCGACTCTTTGTTTCCCCCTCCTCCCGTAACCAGTAGCAACCAAAGAAGCGAAAGCAGCACCGCTCCGACCCAGCGCCACCGTCTGCCCTTGGCAATCAACCAGAGAGCGGGGTACCAGGAAAAAACCAAAAACAGCGGCGGGGGTGGGCGGTAAAGCGCCACCCAGGGCAACTTATCTAGCTCCTGCACCAGAAAGAGCAAACAATGAATTAGCGGGGACACCACCCAGGCCAAAGCTTGTCCCAGGGGCAAGAAAACCGAACCCAATCCCCCAGCCAGAGCTCCACCGAGAAAGATTACCGGCAACAGGGGCATGGTGACGATATTGGCTACTAGAGATACCATGGAAACCAAACCGAAATGCCAGGCAATAAGAGGCAGCACCCCGAGCTCAGCTCCCAAAGGGACCGCCAGCCACCAGCCGTAGGCCCCCACTCCAGAAAAACGAGTGGTCGCCCATTTGGTCTTCCACCATTGGTTGATCCCTGGACCCAAGAAAAGAATTCCCCAGGTAGCCGCGAATGACAGTTGGAAACCGGTGTTGTAAAGCGCCAACGGGTTGGCCAGCAGAACCACCATAGCGGCTACTGCTAGGGCTACCCGCCAATCGCGATGTCGACCCAGGTAATGAGCTAATAGGAGCAAAACCGCCATAATGCTCGCTCTAACCATGGGGGGATTGAATCCCACCACGAAATCGTAGAATAACAGCAAAACAAAGCCCAGGGTCATGGTTACTCCCCGGCTCCAGCGCAGGTAGCGAGCCAATAGTAAGCAAGCGGATAAAACAAAACCTACCTGCAGCCCGCTGACGCAGAGAAGGTATATGAGCCCGGTTTCGGCCAACGCCTCTTCCAGCGCTGGATCTAGCCGATCTCTGCTTCCCAAAAGCATCCCCTGCAACAGCGCGCTTTCCCGGGGAGAAAAAATGGTGGTCAGGGTCCGCCGTAGCCGCTCTTTACTCTTGAGAGCCAAGCTCATTAAGGGGTTTCGGCCCGCCTCGCCCACCTTGCTTATCCCTTCCGGGCGAGCTCTTACCAAGGCCAGAATCTTCTGCTGCCACAAATACCGGCGGTAGTCGCTTTCGCCCGGCTGCCCTGGAGGAGAAGGATATGCGATTCTTCCTTCTACCTCCAGCACATCTCCATAAGCGTATACCCGGGTAGGAGAAGTAACCCTAACCAGCACCTTACCTCCCCGCCACCTCTTGCCGGCAAACTCCGCTTCCCCGACCTGGAGAAGATAGGTCACGCGGTCACCCTTAACGCTCGGATCCTCCGACACCACTCCCGCTAGCCGCACCGCTTCCCCTCGGTAGTGCACCAAGGGAGAAATCGCTTCCCGGTAAGCCTGGTTCATGGCCACCACGCCCACCAGAAAAAACAGGAGCCAGATAATAAGGGTAGCACCCCGGCGACGACGAGACCAGAAGTAAGCGGAAAGAGCCAACAAGATGCTCGTGGCTGCCAAGGCCAGGGACCGGCCCAGCAACAGGGGGATGTAAGGTGCGGCCAGGCATCCGGCTATGTAGGCTAATGCCAAGGAGACAGCCAAAGGCAAAGCGCTCCCACCCTCCCTCACGGGGCGCATATGTAGTCGCGCAATTGCTCCAGCCGCCTGGCACCAATGCCTGGAACTTTAGCCAGCTCGTCTACCGAGCTGAAAGGACCGTTTTTGCTCCGGTATTCCACGATGCGCCGCGCTAGGGTCGGGCCAATGCCGGGAAGAGTCTGGAGTTCAGCCTCGCTGGCCGTATTGAGGTTTACCTTGGTGCCGGAAGAAAGAGTGGGGGAGGACATAAAAGGGTTCCTTGGCTCACCACCCTGTTCTCCACTAGATTTGGTCGGAACCACAATCTTCTGCCCATCGACCAAGACCTGAGCTAGATTGAGAGCGTGGGGATCAGCGGTAGGCAGCGGCCCGGCCTGATCTAGGGCGTCTTTAACTCTACTGCCGGCAGGTAATTGATAAACCCCAGGGCGTTCCACCGCTCCAGCCACATGAACCAATAAAGTCACCCCTATCCGGCCCTCTGGCTCCACAGCTGGAGCTACCGGCAGCACTTCCACCGGCCGATAAAAATAATGCTTCAATCCCCAACCCAGCAGCAAGACTAAGCCCAATGCTGCGGCCGCCACGTAGGCGCGCTTGGGCTCCCACAATACCAGATCACGCTCCACCACTTTCAAACCTTTGCCAATTTTATTTCGGTGTCACCCCTTTAACTTCCTCCCGGGAACTGACGAAGAGTTCCCCCTGTGCTGATAGTGTTGCCAAAAACACGTGGCGGAGCTCTTTGACACCCTTTTTCTCTAATTCCTGCAACAGCCATTCTTCACTCACCCCCGCAGCCTGGAGGTGGTTATGCAGGATTTCCCCGTCGGCTACTAGCACGTGCACCGGCCCGGTAGGGATAGGATACAATCCAAGATCTTTACGGGTCAGAGGGCGATACTCGCCCTTGGGAACCACGCTCAAATGCCCGGAACTTTCTAGCACAGCGCAAGCCACCTCGGCTGGATCGTGGTACCCCTTCTCGCGGAGTTGGGCCAGCAGATCGTCCAAGTTATAGCGGGCCCGGCGCATCTCCTGGGGCAGGAGCTTGCCTTCCCAAATTACTATCTGGGGCTTCCCGTAGACCAGCAAGCGCAACCAGCGGCTGTGCAAAGCCAGATAGGAAAAGGCTATTTCCAACCCCGCCAAGAGCACCAAAGGCAAAAGCCCCCGGCTGAGAGGGATGTCTAGCGACTCCATAGGCAGAACCGCCACCTCAGCTACCATGATCGCCACGGCGAAGTCGAAAGGAGAAAGTTGAGCGATTTCGCGCTTGCCCATCAAGCGCATCAGCACCAGTACGGTGAAGTAGATAAGAATGGTGCGCCCAAAAACTTGTAAGAAAACCATCCCTGCACCCCCAGGCAGCCACTTCCATAACTCTAGGAGCAGCCTAGCACTAATAACCCCGGCGCCCATTGGCCAGATCTTGACACCGAATTGTTGCTTGAGCTGTTTACCTTTCCTTTTACTCTGTGATATCCTTATACTCGGTATACAATGCAGGGGTACGGAAGGAGAAGACTGAGTCAGGAGAGGAGCTAACCGGCAAGATGGCGATAGTGCTGCAATTGCTGCTTAATTCACTAATAACTGGAAGCATATACCTTCTAGCAGGCACTGGACTCACCCTTACCTATGGTCTATCCCGCTTTCCAAATTTCGCCTACGCCGAGTTTATAACCTTGGGGGGATTCGCCGCCTATGCTCTGCTCCAACGCTCACCGGAAAATTTCGGGGCCAGCCTGGTGCTGGCCTTTGTTGTTACTGGATTGGTGAGCGTTCTCAGCTATCTCCTCATCTTCAGTCCGTTAACTAAACGCCACACCCCGCTTATCCCTTTGATGGTGGCCTCCATCGGCTTAGGCTACGTGCTTCGCTACACGATGGGAGAAATCTGGTCCTGGTCTACCATAGGCTACCCCTTGCTATGGGCTTCGTACAATTGGGGAGGAGTGCGCTTGACCAGCCTATGGCTCTGTCTCATCATCACCGCCCTGCTCGTGGCCCTGTCCATGCACCTCTTTTTCTCCTACACCAAAGTAGGAATGGCCGTCCGCGCCATCGCCACCAACCCGGATCTGGCGCTGGTTTCCGGGATCAATACCGAGCGCGTCATCCTGTTCACCTGGTTTTTGGGAGCCGCTCTGGCCGGTATAGCTGGCGTTTTCCGCGCCGCTGACACCCAACTCTACCCCATGATGGGCTGGGACATTCTCTTACCTATCTTCGCCGCGGTAGTGCTGGGCGGGATAGGCAGTTTTTACGGCTTGCTGATAGCTTCTTACCTGATGGGATTGGCCGAAAATCTGGGTGTGGTGCTGCTGCAAGCGCTGGGGCTTTCTACCGAGTACCGCATGGCTATTGCCTTCCTGGTTCTAATCCTGGTGCTGATCTTCCGCCCGCGGGGACTTATGGGAGGTGAAGGAGCATGAATCCACTTTTTTACCTGGCCGACACCTTGATCTTTATTGGCATTTTCGCGCTTCTAAGCCTAAGCCTGAACCTGGAATTTGGCCTTGCCGGCCTGGGCAACTTCGGTAAAGTGGCCTTTTTTATGGCTGGAGCCTATGCCTATACTCTACTGGCTCACGCCTCACTCCCATTCTACCTATGTCTTCTGGGCGGCATTGTAGTGGCCGGCATCCTGGGCATAGCGGTCACTTTACCCGCCCTGCGCTTACGCGAGGACTATTTGGCCATTGTTACTTTGGCCTTTGGAGAAATCCTCCGTACCATAGTGAAAGCGCAAGAAAATTTAGCCGGGGGCGTGCGAGGAATTACTGTCCCCAGAATATTCCACCTGGGATCCTTTCGAGCCGATACCATAGCCAACATTGAACTCACGCTGTCCTGCTTGATACTATGCTTTTTGGTCGTTCAGGCCCTAGCGCACTCCCCTTACGGGCGGGTGCTACGGGCTATAAGAGAGGATGAAGTCGCCGTCAAAGCCCTGGGCAAAAATCCGGTCTTTTTCAAAGCCACGGTTTTGTTTATCGGCTCCAGCATAGCTGGCCTGGCAGGAGGGGTTTTCGCCCAGTATATCAACTTTATTGATCCCTCTATGTTTCTACCCTCGGTGACCTTCCTGGTGTGGATGATGCTGATCCTAGGGGGGGCCGGAAATTGCTGGGGGGCGATGCTAGGCGCCTTAGTGGTGGAGTTGATGAATCGAGGCACGCGAATCATGAAAGATTTCATCACCCTGCCGGTGGACCCAAATAACCTACAGTATATCTTTTTTGGGCTGATAGTCATTCTGATCCTGCTTTTCCGCCCCCAGGGCATCCTACCCGAAGGCCCTATCCAAACCGCCGCCCGGAAGGAGGCAAAACAATGGATCTCCTCGTCGTCGACCGAGTAGTGAAAAATTTCGGCGGCCTGAGGGTGCTCAACCAAACCAGCCTCTCGGTAAAGAAGGGCACCGTAACCGCTCTTATAGGGCCCAACGGTAGCGGTAAAACCACTCTCTTCAACGTCATCTATGGATTGACCCCCGCCGATGAGGGAAAAATCTATTTCCGCAACCAACCCATAACCCGTCTTCCTACCTACCAAATCTACCGCAAGGGGCTGGCCTTGGCCTTCCAACTTCCGCGACTAATCAATCAACTCACAGTGCTTGATAACCTTCTACTGGCCGCCCCCAGTAGCAGCGGTGAAGGCCCCCTGGGAGCTCTATGGTCTCGCCCCCGCTGGCAAAAAGAGGAGATCCGGCTGGCGCGGCAAGCCCATGCCATACTCGAGCTCCTGGAACTCACTCCCCTGGCTCTGCGCCCCACGGGCCTACTCTCCGGAGGCCAGCGCAAGCTGGTAGAGATTGGAAGGCTATTGATGTCCCGCCCGGAGCTCCTGCTGGTTGACGAGCCAGCAGCAGGCATCAATCCGGTGCTAGCTCAGAAAATCTACGCCACTCTGAAAAAACTGCAGCAAGAGAAAGGGCTGACGCTATTCGTCATCGAGCACCGCCTGGAAGTGCTCTTCGACTTTGCCGACTATGTTTATCTCCTGGACGCCGGGCGCGTAGTTTTAGAGGGGACTCCGGAAACCGTGCTGGCCCATCCCGATTTCTACACTATCTACGCAGGAGAGAGTCAGCCATGGCGTGCATCGTAACCAAGGACTTAATAGTGGGTTACGGCGATAGCGTAATCATAGAGGGCATCTCCGTGCAGGTAGACGGAGGCCAGTTGGTGGCCGTAGTGGGTCCCAACGGCTCGGGAAAATCTACCCTGCTCAAGGGAATTATCGGCTTAGCCCGCCAATTTGGTGGTCAGGTTTACTTTAAAGACCGGGAAATAACCCACCTTCCCCCTTACCTGCTCACCCGCCTGGGCATCGGCTACGTGCCCCAAGTTAATAACATCTACGGACCCCTTACGGTCAGGGAAAACCTTCTCCTAGGAGCTTATTTCCGCCGCGACCGAGCGGAAACGGCAAAGGACCTCAACGAGGTCCTATCAGTCTTCCCGGAACTGGCCCGCAAGCAGAAATCCCGAGCTCAAACACTAAGCGGAGGCGAGAGACAACTCCTGGCCATCGGTCGCGCACTCATGGGCCGTCCTCGGGTTCTTCTGCTCGATGAGCCCTTGGCCTTCTTGGCCCCCAAGACAGCACTGCTCATCCTGGAAAAGTTGCGGGAAATCAAAGAGCGGGGGCTGGCTATTTTACTGGTAGAGCAAAACACCTTTCTGGCCTTGGAAAATGCGGACTATGCCTATGTGCTCAACCAGGGTCGCTGCGTCGCGGAGGGCAAAGGGAAAGAGCTTTTGCAAGACGCTTCCCTTCAGGAACGTTTCTTGGGCTTGCCCAAGGGGGTGAGAACGCAAGCGCCCGAGATGTAAAACCAGAAAAAACACTGGAAAAGGGGGAAAAAATTAACATGAAGGTAACCGGAAGAGTGAAGCGATGGTTGAGCCTGCTGGGTATTCTGGGCATTCTTCTGGGCATAGCTGGCTGCGGGAAAAAACCTGCCACCCAGGAAACCGCCCCGTCTCCGGGGGGAGAAATCAAGCTAGGATGCGTCCTTTCCACCACCGGACAGTTAGGTCCGATGGGTAAAAAGATGGCTGATGCCGCGCGTTTAGCAGTGGACCAAATCAACGCTCGCGGTGGTGTTGATGGCAAGAGAATCAAGCTTTATTTGGAGGATGATGCCACCGACCAGGTCACCGCACTCAACGATGTCAAGAAGCTGGTAGAAGTCAACGGGGTAAAGCTTCTAATCGGAGGAATGAGTTCGGGAGCGGCCATGACCATAGGCCCCTTTCTGGCCGAGCGCCATGTTTTTATGATTTCTCCCTCCGCTACCTCACCTGAACTCACGGGTCAGCCCTGGCGGCAATACCTTTTCCGCACCTGCCCCAGCGACATATATCAGGGCAAGTTGATGGCCCAGCTGGCGCTGAACGAAGGGCTCAAAAAAGCGGTGATCCTGGCCATGGATAACACTTACGGTGTAGGACTGGGCAACGAGATCAAGAAAACCCTGGGGGACAAAGCCCAGGTAGTGGGCTACATCAAATACGACCCTAACAAAAAAGACTACCGGAGCGAACTCACCCAGATCAAGCAACTAAACCCCGACGTGGTATTTCACATAGGGTACAACAAGGACGGGATCATTATCTACCAGCAAGCTCTGAATCTGGGACTGGATAAAATAAAGTGGATCGGCTGCGACGGTGTTTACGGTACTGGCATGCTAGAAAATCCAGCAGCAGCTGAGTTTATGGCTAAAACCATGATCGGCACCCGTCCCGCCTCCCCCGACAACCAAGCTTATGAGCAGTTCCGCCAGGCCTACAAAGCCAAGTTTAACGCCGAACCGGAAGTTTTCTGCGACACCATTTACGATGCCGTCAATCTCCTGGCCCAGGCCTACGCTCGCGCTGGCGGAGAAGACGCCGCCAAAATAAGAGAGGCGCTCCTGCAAATCGGGCAGAACTATCCTGGTGTTAGCGGCAATATCACCTTCGACCAGGACGGTGACCGAGTAGGAGGCTATTTCGAGGTCTGGAAAGTGATAAAGAAAGGAGATAAATACGAGTTCGCCCGCGAGAAACTAATAGAGGTCCAGTAAACGGATCAGGCGGCCTTTAAATTGGGGGCTGTCCCAAAAGTTAATCAGGGACAGCCCCCAATTTAACCTAGCCAGGTGACGCCTCGCTAACTCTTGGCCACCAGACTCCAGTCCGGGTCTATCGGAACCGAAGTGTCCATATGGCCCAATATAGACTCTTCTTTACGCCCTTCCAGCAAAAACTGCACCTTATGCACTGTTCCCAAACGCGCCAGTGAATCCACCACCGAGTATATGGTCATCAGCTCTCCAGCTGATCCCCCTGAATGCTGCTGCTTAAATTGGGAGGAGAAATTGACGTAGGCTACCCCATCTTTCACCTCCAGGGAAAGGAGTTTAGTCCCGGCTGGTATGGTGGGGCAAAGCGAGGGATCGGTCGGACCTTTAATCAACTCTTCAACCACCACTTGCTCCAAAGGGTGATCACCTACCTCCACCTCGCGGACCTCGGGAACCAGGTGCTGCGCCTCGCGATCAGCGAAGTAAAGGGTGACCTGACGCTTAGCAAACGGAGTAGGTGAAGGTTTTTCCTGCGCGGCGGGAGGAGTCTCGGTAGAAGGAGCGTTATGAGCCGATCCTCTGCCGCAGCCTGCCAAACAAGCAAACATTAAAAGCACTAATCCAGCCATCAGAAACCGGTAACGGACGGTCATCTCTGCACCCCCTTTACAGCCTGTCCTTCAAATCACAGGTAAGTATACACTCGCTGGCCTCGTCAGCCAGCGCCACCAACGCGCCATCCGGATCAGCGATTAAACTGCGCCCCAAGCTAATCAGGCCCAAGTGGCTGCCTACCGCATTGGCTAGCAGCACATAACAAGCGTTTTCCGTAGCTCGTGCCAGAGGGAGGGCCAAATTCTTATCCTGCTTCCAACGCGCCTCCTTGGGCGGATAGAAATGGGCGGCCAAAATAAAAATAAGCTCCGCACCCAGGTCGCGTAACTGCCGCGCCAATTCGGGATAATTTTGATCCCGGCAGATGATAACCCCGCATCTGTAGCCCCGAAAGCTAAACACCAGAGGCTGGCTTCCAGAAGTGAAATGAGGCAACTCCTTCTCGGTCAGGTATATTTTTCGGTAGGTGAAAGTATCACCTCCGGGGAGCAGAACGGTAGCAGCATTGAAACAACGATGTTCCCATCGTTCCGCCCGCCCCACGATGACCCCCAAACCCAGCTCCTGGACCCGCTGAGCTAAGCGCTCCAGAGCCAGAGAAAGATCCTGCTCGAAGTTGGGGGCAGTCAACGTCACGGGGTTATAACCGGTAAGACTCATTTCGGGAAAAGCGATCAAGTCCACCCCTCGGCGCGCTGCCTTTTCGGCCAGCTGGAGGATGGTGCGTTCGTTCTCCTCCAGCGTATCAGCGACGAAGGTCTGCGCCACACCTACCCGCAAATGGACCTCACCTCCTCTGACGTTATTATTCGCCAGAAGCAAGGCTACGACCTTCCATAAAAAACTACCCGGAGAAGTGTTTTCTCCGGGGTGATAAGCTTATTGGTGGAGGCGGAGGGAATCGAACCCTCGTCCGAGAGACCCATTACAGGAGCTTCTCCGAGCGCAGGTTGGGCTTGCATCTCACCGCCGAACGGCCCCCAACCGAACCGCCCAGCAGCCAGCCCCCTTTATCTTACTGCCAAGACCGGAGGCAGATCCTGACAGGCAGCCCGTTTACTTTTCCGCCCCTAGCTCAACCTCGGGCTGGTTGGGAAAGGGACGCTGGCCGGAGCTTATGCGGCCAGAGGAGCTACGCGTTGATTGTTGGCGTTTATTGGTTGGCCACTTTTTAACGGGTAGGTGGCGAACCCGGCTCGCTTCTCCTGCTCTAAATCTCCCGTCGAAACCCGTCGCCCCCGCTTATTGGCGGCGCTTTAAAGCCCGCTCCATCTCTCGCCGCGCCGCCCGCTCAGCCATGTCGGCACGCCGATCATAAAGCTTTTTGCCCTTAGCTAACGCCAGCTCTACCTTAGCCTTACCATCTCTAAAATAGCACTTCAATGGCACTAGCGTCAAGCCCTTCTCCCGGGTGCGCCCCCATAAATACATAATTTCCCTGTAGTGCAACAACAGCTTACGCGGCCGTTTGGGGTCATGGTTATAGCGGTTGCCCGCCTCGTAAGGGCTGATATGCATGTTGTAAAGCCACACTTCGCCGTTTTCGACGCGGGCGAAACTGTCCTGCAAACTGGCTTTGCCGGCCCGCAACGACTTTACCTCCGTGCCCTGCAACACCATTCCGGCCTCGAAAGTCTCCAGCACCTGGTACTCGTACCGTGCTCGACGGTTCTCGCATACCACCTTTACCGGCACAGGGCATCACCCTCTCCGAAAAGTTCCGCAGCATAATTCACCTTCATCAGGCATAAGCCGTGCGGCGGAGCCGTGGGGCCCAAAAGCTCACGCTTTTTCTCCGCCAAGGCCGCCAACACCGACTGAGGAGGTAGGCGTCCCCGCCCCACCTCCAGCAGCGTACCCGCCATCACCCGCACCATCTGGTAAAGAAAACCATTGGCCTCCACCCAAAAATAGAGCCACGGCCCCCACTCCTCTAGGCGGCAATCGTACACTCTACGGATACTGCACTTCACTGGCCGTCCCACGTTTTGAAAAGCCGCAAAATCGTGCTCCCCCACCATGGCAGCAGCCGCCTCTCGCATGAGCTCCACCTGCAAAGGATCGGGCACATGCAGCGCATAAAGACGCCTCAGCGGGCAGCGCACCGCCCGCCGGAGAAAAGTATAGCGGTAAACCTTAGTAATGGCATCGTAGCGGGGATGGAAAGTGCGCGGCACCTCTGCCGCCGCCTGCACAGCCACATCCGCCGGCAATAAACCGTTGAGGGCCGGGAGCCAGCGCTGGACGGGAATAGAACTAGAGGTGGCAAATGCCACCACTTGGCCCTCGGCGTGAACCCCTGCATCAGTGCGCCCCGCGGCTCGGAGCCGGATCGACTCCCTGGTTAAGCGTTGCAAAGCCTCCTCCAATACTCCCTGCACCGTGCGCCGCGAGGGTTGCCGCTGAAAGCCGGCAAAAGCAGTGCCATCGTAAGCCACCAGCAGAGCTATCTGCCGGACGATCACACCAACTCCACCAGCACCATTTCGGCCGCATCCCCTTGCCGCCGCTCCAGTTTCAACACCCGGGTATAGCCACCAGACCGGTCAGCATAACGAGGAGCTATCTGATCAAAAAGCTTACGCACCACTTCTTCATCGTAGAGATAGCTTAGCGCCTGGCGTCGCGCGGCCAAATCCCCTTTCTTAGCCAGGGTAACCAGGCGATCGGCTAGCGGGCATAACTCTTTAGCCCGGGGAACGGTGGTGGTGATCCGGCCTTCGCGAAAGAGCGAAGTGGCCAAATTACGCAACATTGCCTGGCGATGCTGTGACTTAACCCCTAATTTACGGTATCCGCCCATTCTTTCACTTCCCTCCTTCCTCATCGCTAGTACGCAAGGATAGCCCTAATTCTCCCAGTTTTTGCTTAACCTCTTCCAGCGATTTCTTTCCCAAGTTGCGCACCTTCATCATTTCTTCCTCGGTGCGCTGAGTGAGATCCTGAATGGTATTAATACCAGCCCGCTTCAAGCAGTTGTAGGAGCGCACAGAAAGGTCGAGTTCCTCAATGGACATATCCAGCAGCTTATTTTTGCCGTTTTCCTCCTTCTCCACCATGATGCGCCCCAAGGCACCAGGCTGGGAGCTCAGCTCGGCTAGCAACTGGAAATGCTCGCAAAGGATGCGTGCCGCCAAACTTACCGCCTCTTCCGGCCCAATGCAACCATTGGTCCAAACCTCCAAAATCAGGCGGTCGAAGTCAGCTCCCTGACCGGCCCAGGCACTCTCCACTGTGTAGTTTACTTTTTTCACCGGGCTGAAATCGGCATCCACGGGTATAGCTCCGATCACATGATCGTAACGTTGATGGTCAGCGGGCAAGTATCCCCGCCCGCGCCGCACGGTCATCTCCATAAAGAGCCGGCCCTCGGGAGCTAGGGAAGCAATATAATGATCTAGGTTAAGAATTTCCACATCAGCATCGGCGATAATATCTTGAGCTCGTACTTCCCGCTCGCCAGACACTTCTAGGCGCAGTATCCGCTCCTCGTCGGTGTGCATACGGATTTTTAAACCCCGCAGGTTGAGCAGGATATCCATGACATCCTCCCTAACCCCGGGCAGAATGGAGAACTCGTGCAAAGCCCCCTCTATCTTCACCATGGTCACCGCCGCTCCGGGAATAGACGAAAGCAAAACTCGCCGGAGAGCATTGCCCACCGTAACGCCGTATCCCCGAATGAGTGGTTCGATAACGAACCGTCCGTAATCCCCGGTTGGTGCCAGGGTATCGATGTTAACCCTCGGTTTTTCAATCCCGAGCATACGAAGCCCCCTTTAAAAGTAAAGCTGCCGCCTAGCGGGAGTACAGCTCCACAATCAAATGTTCCTTCACCGGCACATCTATCTGATCCCGGGCTGGGAAAGCCAGTATTTCGCCCGTTTCGGCATTCGGGTCGTAACGCAGCCAGGCCGGAGGGCTGCTCTGCGCCGCGCGCTCCAGGAGTTCTTGCACCCGGGGTGAGGACTTGGCAACAGGAGCAAAGGAAATCTTGTCACCCACCTTCACCAGGTAGGAAGGTATGTCCACCCTGCGCCCGTTCACCAGTACATGCCCATGCCGAACAAGTTGGCGCGCCTCGCTTCGGGAAGCCGCCAGGCCCAGCCGGTAAAGGACATTATCCAGACGACGCTCCAGCAAACGGAGCAGATTTTCTCCGGTCAATCCCTTTTGCCGCTCAGCCTTAGTAAAATAGTTCCGGAACTGCGCCTCCAGCACCCCGTAAATTCGCTTAGCCCTTTGTTTTTCCCGCAACTGTAAAGCGTACTCTGTTGGTTTGCGGCGCATCCGCCCGTGCTGCCCCGGGGGATAACTGCGCCTCTCCAGAGCACACTTGCTGGTATAGCATCGATCGCCCTTCAGATAGAGCTTTATGCCTTCCCGGCGACACAGCCGGCATTTAGACCCTGTATAACGTGCCATAGATTATTTCACCCTCCTTTCACCATTTATACTCGCCGGCGCTTGGGTGGCCGGCAACCGTTATGCGGAACCGGAGTCACGTCTTTGATAAGGTTTACCTGCAAACCAGCCGCTTGCAGTGAGCGGATAGCAGCTTCTCGACCGGAACCCGGTCCCTTAACCAGAACCGCCACCTCACGCACCCCAGATTCCATGGCTTCCTTAGCTGCCCGCTCCGCCGCCAACTGAGCGGCGAAAGGGGTGCCTTTACGCGTGCCCTGGAAACCCACCGTACCCCCGCTAGCCCAAGCTATGGTATTGCCTTGCGGGTCGGTAATAGTAATTACCGTGTTGTTGAAGGTGGATTTGATATGAGCCACTGCTTTCTCCACCATGCGCCGCTCTTTTTTCTTGACCCGTGCCCTGCGCGCCATAGACTTGCTCTTCCCCTCCTAAACTACTTTTTTCTCTTGGCGCCTACCGTCCGCCGCGGCCCCTTACGCGTACGCGCGTTAGTGCGGGTGCGTTGACCCCGCACGGGGAGCCCACGCACGTGCCTGATACCACGGTAGGAACGAATGTCGATCAGGCGCCGGATGTTCATGGCTATTTCCCGCCGCAGATCGCCTTCCACCTTGTATTCCTTATCGATCACTTCCCGAAGGCGAGCCACCTCGTCCTCCGTGAGGTCCTTGACCCTGGTATCCGGATTAACTCCGGTCTTGGCCAAGATTTGCCTGGAAGAAGTCCTTCCTATCCCGAAAATATAGGTGAGAGCCACCTCCACCCTCTTGTCCCGGGGCAAATCTACCCCCGCTATCCGTGCCAAGTCACTTCACCTCCTTAACCCTGGCGCTGCTTATGCTTGGGATTAACGCAAATGACCATCACTTTACCCTTGCGCCGGATGATCTTGCACTTTTCGCAAATCACTTTGACCGAAGGTCTGACCTTCATGGTTTGCTCCCCCTTTCAGTGAACAAAACATCTCCTTTACCCGCCATCGGGCAGGAAATAGATAGGCGCCACTAGGCTTCGCCCCTTATTTGAAGCGGTAAACAATACGGCCCCTAGTCAAATCGTAGGGAGAGATCTCCACCAGAACCCTGTCCCCGGGCAGGATGCGAATAAAGTGCATCCTGATTTTGCCCGACACGTGGGCCAACACCTTGTGCCCGTTGACCAGCTCTACCCTGAACATGGCATTGGGTAGAGGCTCTATTACCGTACCCTCCACTTCGATTACATCCTGTTTGGTCATATAAACCCCCTTCACAGGTTGCGCTCCTTCAAGACGGAGCCACGAGGCGTTGCAAAGCCTCCCTTATTTCCGCATTGGTAACCCTTTCCCCACGCTTAAGCTTAACCGCTATTTCCTCCGCCACCTGGGGGTGGAAGCAAAGATGCTTAATATTCTTGGCCTTAGGCTTCTCGATTCGCTTCACCTGACCATCCACCACCCGCACCAAGCGCTCGGAAACAATCTCGTAAATCAGGTAGTAGCGACCACGATCGCGGCCGGCCTTGGAGCTCACTAATTGTCCCGGCTCGATGCCATGAGGCACTCCGCTGCCACCCCCTCAAGCCCTGGTGAGAATCTCAGCCTGTGACCGGCGCACGGCTATGGTATGCTCAAAGTGAGCCGCCAGGCGGAGATCTTTGGTCACCACCGTCCAGTTATCCGGCAATACCTCCACCTCGTAGGTGCCGGCACTGACCATGGGCTCGATGGCCAGGGTCATACCTTCTTCCAGGAGCGGGCCCCGACCTGGAGGTCCAAAATTGGGCACCTGGGGCTCTTCGTGCATCTTCCGGCCGATTCCGTGCCCCACAAAGTCTCGGATGACGGAAAACCCGTGCCGCTCCACATAACTCTGGATAGCGTGGGAGATGTCACTCAGACGGTTGCCAGCCACCGCCTTGCTTATCCCCTGGTAGAGGGATTCCCGGGTTACCTCCAGCAAACGTGTCGCTTCCTCGCTGATCACGCCCACCGGGAAGGTCCATGCCCCATCGCCGTGATACCCTTCGACTTCGGTTCCCACGTCGATACTGATTATATCCCCCTCCTGGAGACGTCGGGGCCCGGGAATGCCATGCACCACCTCTTCGTTAACCGAGGTGCAGATGCTGGCAGGAAACCCATAGAGCCCTTTGAAAGCCGGCCTAGCCCCTTGGCGACGAATAAACTCCTCGGCCAGAGCATCCAGCTCTTTCGTGGTGACCCCCGGCCTTATCGCTTTTTCTAGCTCCTGCAAGGTCAAGGCAACGATTCGCCCCGCCTCGCGCATGTACTGGAGTTCGCGCTCCGACTTGCGGTGTATCATTTACCCTGCCTCCGCTCCCTCATCACCTACTATTTTATAAAGCCCTGGTAACTGCGCATCAAGAGATGAGCCTCCAGCTGCTTCATAGTCTCCAGCGCCACTCCTACCACGATCAGCAACGCGGTCCCCCCGAAGTAAACGTTAGGTATGTGAGTTATCAACAATACAAAGTTAGGCAAAACCGCAATCAACGCTAGAAAGATAGCGCCTACCAGTGTAATGCGGGTCATCACCTTGCTTATGTACTCAGCCGTCGGCCGCCCCGGGCGAATTCCGGGTATAAACCCTCCGTACTTCTTGAGGTTATCAGCTACGTCGATAGGGTTCATGATAACCGCTGTGTAGAAGAAAGTAAAGCCCACAATTAACAGAGCATAGACCAGGGTGTGCCAGAAAGAGCCCCAGTGGAAAAAGCGCAGCACCCAGTCCGCCACCGCATGACCCCGGAACCAGCTAGCGATCTGCTCTGGCAGAAATAAGAGGGAGGAAGCAAAGATGACCGGAATAACTCCCGCCATGTTGATCCGCAAGGGAAGGTGGGTACTTTGCCCCCCGTACACGCGACGCCCCACTACCCGCTTAGGATACTGGACCGGAATGCGCCGCTGGGCCTCGTTCATGGCTACGATGCCGGCAATCACCAGAGTGCCTATAACCAGCAGCAAGACGATATTAAACCAGTTGATGGTTCCGGCCTGCAGATAGGTCACCAGGCGCGCAGCCCCCGCGGGAATCCGCGACACAATGCCAGCGAAGATCAACAGGGAGATGCCGTTGCCGATCCCTTTTTCCGTGATCTGCTCCCCCAGCCACATAAGGAAAACCGTCCCCGCGGTTAGACTAACTATCACCACAATGTAACTCCCTACGCCAGGGTGAAGCAAGGCTTTACGCATGATAAAGGTGGTAGCAACCGCCTGGACTAAAGCCAAGATCACCGTCCCGTAGCGGGTGTACTCGATGATCTTTTTCCGGCCCTCCTCGCCCTCTTTAGAGAGCTGCTCCAGCCGCGGGATAACCACCGTTAAAAGCTGCATGATGATGGAGGCGTTGATATAAGGGATAATGCTCATGGCAAAGACCGAAAAACTCTTGAAGGCTCCACCGGAGATGACGTCGAAGAAGCCGAAAATCATCCCCGCCTCCAAAAGTTTGGCCACCTCCTGAGGGTTAACCCCAGGAACCGGAATATGAGCTCCCAAGCGGAAAATCAGCAGCAGGGCCAGGGTGTAAAGCAAGCGGCTCCGGAGTTCCTTGAGGCCAGCAGCCACCCGGACGTTATTTAGCATGTCGCCTCCACCTCTACCTTGCCCCCGGCCGCGGCAATTTTATCGGCCGCCCCTTTGCTCACCGCTTCTACCTTCACAGTGATTGAACGCTTCAACTCCCCACCGCCTAAGATCTTAACCGGCCCGGGTTCCTTCACCAGACCCGCTTCCCGCAATAGATCCGGGGTGATAACCGTGCCATCGGGAAAACGATTAAGCTGGCTCACGTTCACGATAGCAAATTCCCGGCGGAAGGGGTTACGGAAGCCCCTCTTGGGCATCCGGCGCGCCAGGGGCATCTGGCCACCTTCGAAGCCAGGGCGCACACCGCCACCGCTCCTAGACTTCTGTCCCTTCTGCCCTCGTCCCGCCGTTTTGCCCAGGCCGGAGCCTATTCCCCGCCCTTTACGCAGCGGCTTCCTCCTTGAACCCCGAGCCGGCCGTAGCGAAGCAAGATCTAGCATCGCTTTCCCTCCCTTCATAGCTCTTCCACCTCTACTAAATGGCGCACCGCGGCCACCATCCCCTTGATCGCAGGGGTAACCTCTTTCTCCACCGTTTGGTGGAGACGGCGCAAGCCGAGTGCCCGTAGCGTGGCGCGCTGCTGCTCGGTGGAACCTATTGAGCTCCGCTTAAGTGTAATCCGCCAGCGCTTGGACATGCGCTACTCCCCTCCTGATTTGGCCCAGCTGTGGACCACTTTCACTCCACGCAAGCGGGCCACCTGGGTTGGCTCTTTAAGCTGCTGCAGCGCGTCAAAAGTGGCGCGAACCACGTTATGAGGATTATTAGAACCTAGGGATTTGGTCAAGATATCTTTAACTCCGGCCAATTCCAGTATGGCCCGCACCGCTCCACCGGCAATCACTCCGGTGCCAGGAGCGGCGGGCTTCAGCAGCACCTGGCCCGAACCATAGTGGCCAATCACTTCGTGGGGTATGGTAGTGCCGATCATAGGCACTCGGACAAGATTTTTCTTGGCATCTTCGATCCCCTTGCGGATGGCTTCCGGAACCTCGGCTGCCTTACCTAGACCCACTCCCACCTTACCCTGACCATCGCCCACCACTACCAGCACAGAGAAGGTGAAGCGGCGACCGCCCTTCACCACCTTGGCGCAGCGCCTTATAGACACTACTCTTTCGGTGAATTCCAATTTACCAGCCTCTAGTTCTTGCTGGGTCACCATTTCCCCTCCTTTCTCGGTTTTAAAACTCCAGGCCGCCTTCGCGCAAAGCCTCAGCCAAAGCTTTAACGCGGCCGTGATACTTGTAGCCAGCCCGGTCGAAAACTACCCTGCTAATCCCCCTGGCCGTGGCCTTTTCCGCCAAGAGCTTACCCACTGCCGCGGCCGCTTCCACCCCTCCGCTGACTTTGCCCCGCAACTCGGGCGACAGGGTAGAAGCCGCCGCCAACGTAACCCCACGGTCGTCATCTATGATCTGCACATAAATATGCTTAAGGCTCCGGAAAACGCTGAGCCGCGGGCGCTCAGCCGTTCCATGAATCTTTTTCCGCACCCGCAACCGTCTGGTTTCCCGGCGCGTTCTGCGATCCACTGCTTTAGGCACGTCCCTGCTCCCCCCTTACTTCTTGCCCTTACCAGCGGTCTTACCGGCCTTGTGCCGGACCACTTCGCCCTCGTAGCGTATGCCCTTCCCTTTATAAGGCTCCGGCTTATAAACGTTGCGGATGTTGGCGGCCAAGTGCCCCACCAACTCTTTATCTATACCCTTAACGACAATCCGGTTAGGGGCAGGAACCTCTATCTCTATTCCGGGCGGGGGCTCAAACTCCACCGGATGAGAAAAGCCCACGCTCAAAACCAGCTTATCGCCTTGCTTGGCCGCCCGGTACCCCACACCTACTATTTCCAACTTG
Source organism: Desulfothermobacter acidiphilus (assembly GCF_052073645.1). Classification (GTDB taxonomy): domain Bacteria; phylum Bacillota; class Desulfotomaculia; order Desulfotomaculales; family Ammonificaceae; genus Desulfothermobacter; species Desulfothermobacter acidiphilus. The sequence goes on from NZ_CM125440.1 coordinate 1,202,008, forward strand.
CGAACCCAACCCTGGGTGACGCCCAGAATCATGTTGTTCAAAAGTGTACGGCTGAGACCGTGTAAGGCCCGGTAGTACGGTTCGTCCGAGCAGCGCTTTACCAACAACAGCTGGCCGTCTTGCTCGATCTTTATCCCCGCAGGAAATTCTCGCTCTAATTTGCCCTTAGGACCAGTAACCGTTACCCGGTTACCCGCAACGGCTACCTGAACCCCTGGCGGGATAGGAATCGGTTTTCTGCCAATGCGCGACATAAGCCTCCTCCTCAAATTTTACCAAATGTAACAGATTACTTCCCCACCCACACCCAATTTGCGCGCTTGCTTATCGGTCATGATCCCCCGAGAAGTGGAGAGGATAGCTATCCCCATACCACCTAGTACCTGTGGAACCTGATCTTTGCGGACATACACCCGACGTCCCGGCTTAGAAATGCGCCGGAGACCAGTGATCACTCGCTCCCGATTAGGCCCGTATTTCAGGTAGATACGTACTACCCCTTGTTTACCATCTTCTACCACTTCGTAGTCTTTAATGAAGCCCTCTTCCTTTAGAATGGAAGCCAGAGCGATCTTCATTTTCGACGCTGGTATTTCTACCGTGCTATGGTAGACCATACTGGCGTTCCTAATCCTGGTCAAAAAATCAGCGATAGGATCGGTTGTTACCACGGCTTAAATTAACCCCCTTCCCTTACCAACTCGCCTTGCGAACTCCCGGTATAGCCCCTTCATAGCAGAGCTTGCGGAAGCACAGGCGGCAAACGCCGAACTTACGCATGTAAGCTCGGGGACGGCCACAAATCCGGCAACGATTGTAAGCCCGCACTTTGAACTTAGGCGGGCGTTGAGCTTTCACCACCAGAGCTTTGCGTGCCAAGAACTCAACCTCCTTTCTACTCAGGCGGCTCGGAAAGGCATCCCCAGGAGCCGGAGGAGCTCCCTGGCCTCTTCGTCCGTCTTAGCGGAAGTCACGATGGTTATATCCATGCCTCGAACTTTATCCACCTTATCGTAATCTATCTCGGGAAAGATGATTTGTTCCCGCAATCCCAAAGTATAATTGCCCCGCCCGTCGAAGGAGCGCGGGGAAACGCCCCGAAAGTCACGCACCCGGGGTAAAACGATGTTGACCAATTTGTCGAGGAAATCGTACATGCGCTGTCCCCGCAACGTGACTTTCAGGCCTATGGGCATCCCGGCCCGGAGCTTAAAGCCCGCGATAGAGCGTTTAGCTCTGGTAACCTGCGGCATTTGCCCCGTTATGGCCTTCAGGTCCTCCACTGCCGCATCAATCACCTTGGGATTCTGTACCGCTTCCCCCAAGCCCATATTAATGGTAATCTTGATCAGTCGAGGGACCTGCATAACGTTCTTGTAGCCAAATTTATCCTTCAGCGCCGGAACAACTTCTTCTTGGTACTTTTTCTTCAATCGCGGTACATAAGCCACCGTGAAGTTCCTCCTCCCTTCTTCCCGCCGCACCTTCTAATCGATTGACTCCCCACAACGCTTGCAAATCCTAACCCTACGCCCTTCCGGCAGAACCTTTCTGCCAATCCGGGTGGGGCGGCCGCAGCGAGAGCAAACCAGCATCACGTTAGAGGCGTGAACGGGCGCCTCCTTCTCGATGATTCCCCCCTGAGGGAGTTGGCGCGTGGGCCGCGTGTGGCGTTTGACCACGTTAACCTTTTCCACAACCACTTTTTTCTCTTCCGGCAAGACACGCAAAACTTTCCCTTTTCGGCCCACATCTTTACCGGTGAGCACCACCACAGTATCTCCTTTTTTGACGTGCACCTTACCCTTCATCCTTTACCCTCCTCGGCTCGCCCGAGCTCTACAGAACTTCTGGAGCCAGAGAGATAATCTTCATAAACTCCCGCTCTCTTAATTCACGAGCCACAGGTCCAAATATCCGCGTGCCGCGGGGACTCTTATCATCCCGAATAATAACCGCAGCATTTTCGTCAAATTTGATATAGGAACCGTCTGGGCGCCTGACCTCCTTCTTGGTCCGCACCACCACCGCTTTGACTACATCGCCTTTCTTAACTACGCCGCCGGGAGTAGCTTCTTTCACCGAAGCCACTATTATATCACCTAAGCTTGCGTACTGGCGGGAAGACCCCCCCAGCACCCTAACGCACATGATCTTCTTGGCGCCGGTATTATCAGCCACAGTAAGCATGGTGTGCACACGAATCATGACCCAGTTCCCCCCTTCCCGGCTAAATGTAAACTTCCTAAAGCTCTTCCTCCGGCGCCGCCTTTTCCACTTCGCCCAAGTGCTTGCCCCGCTCTAAGATCTCCACTATGCGCCAACGCTTTTCCTTAGATAGAGGCCGGGTTTCCATGATTAAAACCTTATCCCCCACCCGGCATTGATTGTTTTCATCGTGCGCCTTAACCCGCTTGGTACGCCGAACCGTTTTGTGGTAGAGCTGGTGGCGTACCAGGGTCTCGATAGCCACCACTACGGTTTTTTCCATCTTGTCACTCACCACATACCCTACGCGCACCTTGCGATTACCTCGCTGCATAAGGCTTCGTCAACCCCCCGTCTAGCCGATCGCTCGGTCAATCTTTAGCTCTCGCTCCCGCAAAACCGTCTTCAAACGGGCAATGCGCCGCTTAACCTCTCTAATCCGCATAGGGTTTTCCAGTTGCCCGGTGGCCACCTGCAGGCGTAGCCGAAAAAGTTCCTCCTTAGAAGCCCTCAGCTTTTCCTCGATCTCCTGGTTAGAAAGATCCCTTATTTCCCTAATCTTCACCGGCCTCACCCACTTTCGCTACTTCCAAAGCCTCCCGTTTGACTATCCTGGTATCGATAGGAAGCTTAAAGGAAGCCAAACGCAGTGCTTCCAACGCCACTTCCTCCGGCACACCAGCCACCTCAAAGAGAATGCGTCCCGGCTTCACCACTGCCACCCAGAAAGCCGGCGAGCCTTTACCGCTTCCCATACGGGTCTCGGCCGGTTTCGCGGTCACCGGTTTATCCGGAAATATACGTATCCAGACCTTACCGCCGCGCCGCAAGTGCCGGGTGATAGCCACACGGGCCGCTTCTATCTGCCTGGCGGTGATCCAATGAGGCTCCAGCGCCTGCAGACCATAATCCCCAAAGTGCAAGGTAGTGGAACCTTTAGCTTTGCCTTTCATTCTCCCCCGGTGATGCTTGCGATACTTAATTTTCCGCGGTTGCAGCATTAAGCGCTACCTCCTTGCGCTTGCGCCTCAGGCCTGGGGCGCAAGACGTCACCCTTGTAAATCCACACTTTCACTCCGATTTTCCCGTAAGTGGTAGCCGCCTCGGCAAAACCATAATCGATATCGGCGCGCAGGGTGTGTAAGGGAACCCGGCCTTCCCGCAGCCATTCCGTTCGCGCAATTTCCGCTCCGGCCAGCCGACCGCTCACCTCCACCTTAATCCCCTTGGCACCCATGCGTAAGGAGCGAGCTACAGCTTGCCGCATGGCCCGGCGATAGGCTACCCGCCGCTCGATTTGGGAGGCGATGTTCTCGGCCACTAATTGAGCATCCAGCTCCGGCACCTTGATCTCTACAATATTGATGCTGACCTGCTTGCCGGTCATCGCCTCCAATTCCCGGCGCAAATGGTCCACTTCCGTTCCCCCCCGACCGATGACCATGCCGGGGCGAGCAGTGTGGATGGTGATACGAATTCGATTAGCCATCCGTTCGATCAGCACGTTGGATACGCCCGCGTGATAGAATTTTTCCTTTATGTGTTTCCTTATTTTAACATCTTCTAGTAGCTGCTGGGAAAAATCCTTCCCCTCGGCGTACCACTTGGCATTCCAGTCACGAACAATACCCAAGCGCAAGCCTCGCGGATCAACTTTTTGCCCCAAACTACTTCCCTCCTTTCTCGCCAACTACCACTGTGACATGGCTGGTGCGTCGGCGCCTAAGATCGGCGCGCCCGTAAGCTCGCGGCTGATAGCGCTTGAGGGTGGGACCCTCATCCACGTAAGCGCGTAGCACCACTAATTCCGAAGCCACCATATCATGGTTGTGCTCGGCGTTGGCTATCGCCGAACGCAACACCTTTTCCACCAGGCGCGAAGGGCGACGAGGCGTGAAGCGGAGAATAGCTAAGGCTTCATCCACACGCTTGCCCCTTATGAGATCCACCACCTGGCGGGCGCGGAAAGGAGAGATCCGCAAATATTTGGCCGTAGCACGAGCTTCTTTACTATTCATCTTTACCCGCCTCCTACTTCAGCGCGGTAGAGCGCTCGGTGGGCGAGCTATGCCCCCGGAAGGTACGGGTAGGAGCAAACTCTCCCAGTTTGTGCCCCACCATCTCCTCGGTGATATAGATAGGTACATGCTTCCGACCATCATAAACGGCCAGGGTATGGCCTACCATCTGAGGGAGGATGGTGGAACGGCGCGACCAGGTTTTAATTACCCGGCGCTCCCCGGTGGCGTTCATCTTTTCGATTTTACGCAATAACTTAGCGTCACAATAAGGCCCTTTCTTTATCGAGCGTCCCATTGCCGTCCTTCACCCCCCTTTAGTGATGACGCCGTCTCATGATGAATTTGTCGCTGGGTTTGGCTTTTCTTGTGCGCACCCCCCGCGCCGGCTTGCCCCACGGTGTTTTGGGATGCGGTAGCCCCACGGGTGCCTTGCCTTCGCCACCGCCATGCGGGTGATCCACCGGGTTCATCGCCGCGCCTCGCACCGACGGCCTCATCCCCAAGCGGCGAGCTCGTCCGGCCTTACCCAGGACTATGTTCTCATGCTCCACGTTGCCCACCTGTCCTATGGTAGCCCTACAGTCCAGGTGGATAAGCCTAATTTCGCCGGAGGGCATACGCAGATGAGCGTAATCCCCTTCTTTGGCCATGATCTGCGCCGTAGCACCAGCTGCGCGCACCAACTTGCCTCCCCCACCGGGGTTCAACTCGATGTTGTGCACCATGGTTCCAAGCGGGATATGCCGCAAGGGCAAGGCGTTGCCCACCTTGATATCCGCTTCGGGACCAGACATAACCTCCTGGCCCACTTCCAGGCCTTCCGGAGCCAAGATATAGCGCTTCTCCCCGTCTCGGTAGTGCAACAACGCTATCCGAGCCGATCGATTGGGATCGTACTCGATGGCGGCCACTTTAGCGGGAACACCATCCTTATCCCGCTTAAAATCGATCACCCGATAAAGCCGCTTATGCCCTCCTCCCCGGTGGCGCACCGTTATGCGCCCTTGGCTGTTACGCCCAGCTCGCTTCTTCAGAGGTTTGACCAGGGAACGCTCGGGCTCCGCCTTAGTTATCTCCTCAAAGGTGGAAGTAGTGACGAAACGAACCCCTGGAGAAGTGGGCTTGTGCTTCTTTACTCCCATTTTCTTTCACCTCCTTTGCTCGTCTATAAACCTTCGAAGACCTCAATCTTATACCCCGGCTGTAAGGTAACAATTGCCTTTTTAACCTCCGGCGTCCGCCCCAAGGCCCGCCGCACCCGCTTGAGCTTACCCCTCACGCGCATGGTATTCACCTTGGCCACTTTGACCTTAAAAATGGCCTCCACTGCCCGCTTGATGTCGGTTTTGGTCGCCTTCGGGTGCACAACGAAGGTGTATTTGTTGTACTGCAGCAACGAAGTAGACTTCTCCGTCACAACGGGCTTAATCAAAACTTCGTAAGCGTCCATCAGCCCAGCACCTCCTCTATCCGGGCGATGGCCTCTCGGGTTAAAAAGACCTTAGCATGGCGTAGCAAATCGTAAACGTTGAGGTCATCCACCGGCAAAACCTTTACCTTCTCTAGATTAGCCGTCGCCAGACGCAGCACCGGATCGGGCTGAGCGGCCACCAGCAAAGCATCTCCTGCCACTCCAAAGCGAGCTAAGAGATCCTTCGCCAGCTTAGTCTTAGGAGCTTCCAGCTGCAAATCTTCCAGGATCACCAGGCTACCCGCCTGCCATTTGGCCGCCAGCGCCGATTTCAACGCCAGCCTACGAGCCTTGCAGGGTAGCTTAAAGCCGTAGTCACGAGGTTTGGGGCCAAAGACCACTCCCCCCTTACGCCAAATCGGGGAGCGGATACTGCCGTGCCTGGCTCGCCCTGTGCCTTTTTGGCGCCAGGGCTTGCGCCCCCCCCCCCGAACCTCGCTCCTGGTTTTGGTGCTATGGGTACCGCGCCGACGATTAGCCAGGTGCATAACCGTCGCTTCGTGTAACAAGTGGGTGTGCGGCTCAACCCCAAAAATCGATTCTTGGAGCTCCACCTCACCCACTGCCTCTCCCGCCAGGTTATAAACGGTAGCCTTAGGCAATGTCCTCTCCTCCTCTTATCGCGTCGCCTTGACCGATTGCTTAATGATGAGGAGACTGCCCCGAGGACCGGGAACCGCACCCTTTACCACCAGCAGGTTGCGCTCCAGATCCACCTTGACCACCTCCAGATTCTGTACCGTTACCCGCTCGTGGCCAAGGTGGCCCGGCAGCTTACGCCCCTTGAATACCCGGGCCGGACCTTTGGCACCTAGAGAGCCAGGGCGACGGTGGTACTTAGAACCGTGAGCCATGGGACCGCGATGGAAACCGTAGCGCTTAATGCCCCCGGCGAATCCCTTACCTTTGCTGATGCCGGTGACGTCCACCTTATCGCCGGGAGAAAAAACATCCACCTTTATCTCCTGCCCCACAGAATAGGCCGAAGCGTCGCTAACCCGGAACTCCCGCAGATAACGCAGGGGCTTTAGTCCGGCCCGGGCGAAGTGCCCGCGCAGAGGCCGATTTACCCGGTGCTCAGAAACCGTCTCCCAACCTATTTGGATAGCTTCGTAACCGTCCTTCTCCCGATGCTTGGTCTGCACCACCGTGCAAGGACCGGCAGCAATTACCGTTACCGCCATAGCCTCTCCCGCCGGCGTAAAGTACTGCGTCATGCCCAGTTTCTTTCCTAAGATGCCTTTCATAAGTACCCAGCACCTCCGTATCAAAGCTTGATTTCTATATCCACGCCGGCCGGTAAGTCTAAACGCATAAGAGCTTCGATCGTCTTCTGAGTGGGATCAAGTATATCGATCAAGCGCTTATGAGTCCGGATCTCAAACTGCTCCCGCGAGTCCTTATCTTTATGAGGGGAACGCAAAATGGTGTAAACACTCCGATCGGTAGGCAGAGGAACGGGACCCGCCACCTGAGCTCCTGTGCGCCTGGCAGTCTCCACTATTTTTTGGGCCGATTGGTCCAGCAAACAGTGATCGAAAGCTTTTAATCTTATGCGAATCTTTTGTCGCGTCATCTAAGCCACCTCATCAAACCTTATTCCTGGACCCCGGTGACCACGCCGGCTCCCACCGTGCGACCGCCCTCGCGGATGGCGAAGCGCAACCCTTCCTCAATGGCTATCGGAGTGATAAGCTCCACTTCCATCCGCACGTTATCTCCCGGCATCACCATCTCCACCCCTTCGGGCAGCTTGATCTCCCCGGTCACATCCGTGGTCCGGAAGTAAAATTGCGGCCGGTAACCGTTGAAAAAGGGCGTATGACGGCCACCCTCCTCCTTGGTCAATACATACACCTCCGCCGCAAACTTCCGGTGCGGTTTGATCGATCCCGGCTTGGCCAGCACCATCCCCCGCTCCACTTCCTTGCGCTCTATTCCACGCAGCAAACACCCTACGTTGTCTCCCGCTACCCCTTCGTCCAGTATCTTACGGAACATCTCTACGCTGGTCACTACCGTCTTCCGCGGCTTATCGGAAAATCCTACTATCTCTATCTCTTCCCCAGCGCGAATCCGACCACGCTCAATCCGCCCCGTGACCACCGTGCCACGCCCCGTGATGGTGAATACGTCCTCAATCGGCATGAGAAATGGTTTGTCTATGTCCCGCTGCGGCGTCGGTATGTACTCGTCTATGGCGTCTAAAAGCTTCCATATGGGGCCGCAGTTGGGGCATTCCCGCTGCCCACATCCGCACTCCAGAGCCTTTAAGGCCGACCCCACCACGACAGGCGCTTCGTCGCCAGGAAAATCGTAGGTGCTCAAAAGCTCCCTCACTTCCATCTCCACGAGCTCCAGAAGCTCAGGGTCGTCCACCATGTCGGCTTTGTTTAAAAATACTACTATGTAGGGCACTCCCACCTGCCGCGCCAGCAAAATGTGCTCCCGCGTCTGCGGCATGGGACCGTCCGCCGCCGACACCACCAGTATGGCGCCGTCCATCTGCGCCGCCCCGGTGATCATGTTCTTCACGTAGTCGGCGTGCCCCGGGCAGTCCACGTGGGCGTAGTGGCGCTTCTCGGTCTCGTACTCCACGTGCGCCGTGTTAATGGTGATGCCACGCATCCTTTCCTCCGGCGCCTTGTCAATCTCGTCGTATTTCGCCAGCTTGGCCATACCGTGGCGGGACAACACCATGGTGATGGCCGCCGTCAAGGTAGTCTTGCCGTGATCCACGTGCCCAATGGTCCCTATGTTGACATGCGGTTTGGTGCGAACGAATTTCTCCTTGGCCATAAAGTTTCCTCCCCCTTAGCTTGCTTTCTGGATAATTTTTTCCGCTATGTTCCGCGGAACCTCAGCGTAATGGTCAAACTGCATGGTGTAAGATCCACGCCCTTGCGTCAGGGAACGTAGCGTGGTCGCGTAGCCAAACATTTCGGCCAGCGGGGCAAAAGCCCTTATCACCCGCGTGGTTCCCCGCGCTTCCAGCCCTTCGATCTGGGCTCGCCGCGAGTTAAGATCACCGATAACCTCGCCCAAGTATTCCTCCGGAACGATGACCTCCACCTTCATCATAGGCTCCAAGAGTACCAGACCGGCCTGCCGCGCTGCCTCCTTAAAGGCCATGGAACCGGCGATTTTGAAAGCCATCTCCGAAGAGTCCACTTCGTGGTATGACCCATCCACCAGCGACACGCTCACATCGATGACCGGATAGCCAGCCAACACCCCGTTCTCCATAGCCTCTCGCACTCCAGCTTCTATGGCGGGAACAAACTCCCTGGGCACCACACCTCCCACGATCTTGTTATGGAATTGGAAGCCCGATCCCCGCGGCAAGGGTTCGAGTTCCAACCACACGTGGCCGTATTGGCCTCGACCACCGGTCTGCCGTATGTACTTGCCCTCGGCTTTAGCGGCATGGAGAATGGTTTCTCGGTAGGCTACCTGCGGCTTGCCCACGTTGACATCTACTTTAAATTCCCGGCGGAGCCGGTCCACGATAATCTCCAGGTGGAGCTCTCCCATGCCCGAGATGATAGTCTGGCCCGTCTCATAATCCACGTGCGTGCGGAAGGTAGGGTCTTCTTCCGCCAGGCGTCCCAAAGCCGAACCCAATTTGTCGTAGTCTTCCCGCGTCTTGGCTTCCACGGCTACCGAGATCACCGGCTCAGGGAACTCCATCGATTCCAGCAGGATGGGGTTTTTCTCGTCACATAAGGTGTCGCCCGTGTAGGTGTATTTGAGACCCACCGCCGCGGCAATTTCTCCGGCGAAGACTTCTTCCACTTCCTCGCGGTGAGCAGCGTGCATCCGCACGATGCGGCTTACGCGCTCGCGCTTCTGCCGGGTGGCATTGTAGACGTAGCTACCCGCTTTAAGCGTGCCGGAATACACCCGGAAGAAGGTAAGACGACCCACATAGGGATCTGCCACGATTTTAAAAGCCAGGGCGGTAAAAGGAGCGTCATCCCGGCTTTCCCGGATCTCCTCTTCTCCCGTATTAGGGTTGACCCCTTTCACCGGTGGTATATCCACTGGGGACGGCAGGAAATCCACCACGGCATCCAAGAGCGGCTGCACACCTTTGTTGCGGTAAGAGGCACCGCATAGCACCGGCACCGCCTTACCGGCCAGCGTAGCCGCGCGCAGCCCGCGCACGATCTCCTCCGGGCTAAGTTCCTCTCCTTCCAGGTACTTGAGCATAACCTCCTCGTCAGCTTCGGCAGCCGCCTCCAGGAGCTTCTCCCGGTAGCTAGCCGCTAACTCCTGCATTTCTTCGGGAATATCCCGCTCCTCGATCTTGGTGCCAAGCTCATCGAGGTAGATAAGCGCCCGATTGCGTATCAGATCTATCAGCCCCGAGAAGTTATCTTCAGCACCGATGGGAAGGTTAACCGGCACAGGATTAGCTCCCAGCCTATCGCGCATCATCTGTAGCACCTGGAAGAAATCAGCTCCCACCCGGTCCATTTTGTTAACATAGGCGATGCGAGGAACGTGATACTTATCGGCCTGGCGCCACACTGTTTCGCTTTGGGGCTCCACCCCCCCCACAGCGCAAAAGATGGCTATGGCACCGTCAAGTACCCGCAGGGAGCGCTCTACCTCCACCGTAAAATCCACGTGCCCGGGCGTGTCGATAATATTAATACGGTATCCGCGCCAGAAGCAGGTCGTAGCCGCTGAGCTAATGGTGATGCCCCGCTCCTTTTCTTGGACCATAAAGTCCATAACCGCTGATCCATCGTGCACTTCCCCAATCCGGTGGATTTTACCGGTGTAATAAAGAATGCGCTCCGTTGTAGTGGTTTTGCCGGCATCGATGTGAGCCATTATCCCGATATTCCTGACCTTTTCTAAAGGATACTCCCTAGACAAGTCCAATTAACCCCCTTACCACCGATAATGGGCAAAGGCCCGATTAGCCTCAGCCATGCGGTGGGTTTCGTCACGCTTCTTAACCGCCCCCCCGGTTCCCTGGTAGGCGTCTAAAATTTCCCCCGCCAGCTTTTCGACCATGCTATGGCCGGGACGCTGCCGCGCGTAATTCACCAGCCAGCGGATGGCCAGTGATTCCTGGCGCTCAGGCCGCACCTCGATCGGCACCTGGTAGGTGGCACCGCCCACACGCCGGGGTCGCACCTCTAGAGCCGGTCGAATATTAGCCATAGCCTTTTCCAGCACTTCCATCGGATCCTTACCCGTCTTTTGCTGGATAAGGTTGAAGGCTTCGTAGCATATCCACTCCGCCGTGCTCTTCTTGCCGTCACGCATCACCTTATTGATGAGCTTGGCAACCAATCTGCTCCCATACACCGGGTCGGGACTGACTTCCCGTTTGGGTACAGGACCTCTGCGTGGCATTATTCCCACCCCCTTTCTTATTTCTTGGCCCGTTTGGTGCCGTACTTGGAGCGGCCCCGCTGCCTCCCCTGCACACCCGCAGCGTCCAGGGAGCCGCGGATTATATGGTAACGCACTCCGGGCAAATCCTTAACCCGGCCCCCACGTACCAGCACCACCGAGTGCTCCTGCAAGTTATGGCCAATGCCGGGTATGTAAGCCGTGACTTCTATGCCGTTAGTGAGACGCACCCGCGCTACTTTGCGCAAGGCCGAATTAGGCTTCTTGGGAGTGGTGGTGTAAACCCGCACACAAACCCCCCGCTTCTGCGGGCATCCCCGCAAAGCCGGAGCTGAAGATTTGCTACGGATAGCTTCCCGACCATGGCGCACCAATTGGCTAATCGTCGGCATTCTCGTTTTCCACCTCCTTTCTCCAAGCTGCCCAGGGCTAACAGGCAAAAACTTACCCCCTGGTCTCCAAGCAACCACACCAGGGGGCAAGCTTTAGTCTTCTAATACGGCTGCGGAAGCACAGCTTACCTCAATGCCACAGGCCCTTCCCAGCTCCTTCATCGAGGGCACTACTTTTACTGCGACCCCTCTCGCGGTGGCTGCTTGCACTATAGGGTTGGTAATCCGGCTCTCGGCATCGGCTGCTACGAACACTACCTTGGCTTGCCCCCGTTCCACTGCTCGTAAGGTCTGCCTGGATCCCACCGTTTTTTTGCGTGCCTGACTGATGCGCGCATAGGGCATTAGCCATCCCCCCACGCCCTCACACGCTTTATTAGTGTAGCATCCCTTCCCGCGCACTGTCAATAAGGTTTAGGCCCGCTGCCGACTTTAGTCGCAGCAGCTTTTTGCTACGCCCTCTACGTCTGCTCGGACTCCCCCGCCAACTTAATATTGCGATAGCGGTTAAGTCCAGTGCCGGCTGGGATCAGCTTGCCAATGATGACGTTTTCCTTGAGGCCAATGAGGGGGTCGGCCTTGCCCTTAATGGCGGCGTCGGTCAGCACCCTGGTGGTCTCCTGGAAGGAGGCCGCAGCTAAGAAGGAGTCGGTAGCCAGCGAAGCCTTAGTAATTCCCAAAACCACCGGGCGGTAAGTAGCCGGCTGTCCCCCCAAAGCTTTTACCCGCTCGTTCTCTTCCTCGAACTCGTGCCAGTCCACCAGGCTACCGGGCAGGAGCTCGGTATCTCCCGAGTCTTCCACCTTCACTTTCTTGGACATCTGACGAATAATCACTTCGATATGTTTATCGTTGATCTCTACCCCCTGCATCCGGTAAACCCGCTGAACTTCGCGGAGGAGGTAGAGCTGCGCTGCCTTCATACCCCGGATCCGCAAAAGATCGTGGGGATTAACCGAACCCTCGGTTAGCTCATCGCCAGCCTCGACGCGATCGCCCGTCCTGACCTTAAGCCGAGCTCCGAACGGGACCTGGTATACCACCCGCTCGCCGTCGTCGCGAGTTAGTTCGATCTCCCTCCGTCCCTTGCTCTCCCGGATCTCCACCACGCCATCTGCCTCAGCAATCACCGCCTGCCCTCTTGGCCGCCGGGCTTCAAAGAGTTCCTCCACGCGAGGCAGACCCTGGGTGATGTCTTCGCCCGCTACCCCGCCGGTGTGGAAGGTCCGCATGGTAAGCTGGGTTCCCGGCTCGCCGATAGACTGGGCGGCGATAATACCCACCGCTTCGCCTATCTCTACCAGAAAACCGGTGCCCAGATCGCGGCCGTAACAGCGGGCGCAGACCCCGTAGCGCGAGCGGCAGGTCAACACTGAACGAATCTTTAGCTTGGTTATCCCCGCCGCACCGATCTTTTCCACTGCTTCCTCGTCGATCTCCTCCCCCCGCGAGCAGATAAGGGTACCATCACGGGGATCGACGATATCGGCCGCAGCGATGCGTCCTAAGATCCGGTCGGCTAGCGGTTCAATAACCTCGTTACCATCCCGGATCTCTTCCACTTCCACATAGTCTGTAGTCCCACAATCCTCTTCCCGCACGATCACATCCTGGGCAACATCCACTAGTCTCCGGGTGAGATAACCGGAATCGGCCGTGCGCAAAGCGGTGTCTGCCAGACCTTTGCGCGCTCCGTGAGTGGAAATGAAGTATTCTAGCACGGTGAGACCTTCGCGGAAACTAGCCCGGATAGGCACCTCTATAATCCGACCCGAGGGGTCAGCCATGAGGCCACGCATCCCCGCCAACTGCCTTATTTGCTGTATATTACCCCGAGCTCCAGAGGTGGCCATCATGTACACCGGGTTATAGTGGTCCAATTTCTCTACCAGGAGGTTTTTGATCTGGTCGGTTACCCGGTTCCAAATACCGATGACCTTGCGGTAACGTTCCTCCTTGGTGATAAGCCCCCTGCGATACTGCTGTTCTACCTCTTCCACTTCCTGCTCCGCCTGAGCCAGCATTGCCGGCTTCTCCTCCGGCACCTGAATATCCTCTAGACCGATGGTCAGCCCCGCCTTAGTGGCGAAATAGAATCCAAGAGCCTTAATGTTGTCTAAAAACTCGGAGGTCTGGGCGAACCCCAGGCGGCGATAGCAACGATCGATAATCTCCACTAGCAACTTTTTGTCGGTGGGCTCGCGTAAAACGCGCCAGGCCAAAGAGGTTAGCACCCGGTTTCCTTCCTGATCTTTTTTTATCATCAAAGCTTCCGGAACCGCTCGAAAGAAGATGAAGCGCCCCGGCGTGCTCTCCAGCCAACGCTCCGGCAGCTTAACGCCCGGCAGGCGGGTTTTCACCCGTACCGAGAGGGGGATCAAGCCCATCTCGTAAGCCCGGATGGCCTCCTCCAGATCAGCAAACACCGAAATCTTCTGGCCTTCGGCTTCTGGCTTCTCCAAAGTCAAGTAGTATATCCCGATCACTAGATCTTGCGTCGGGATGGTGATGGGCTTGCCGTCTTTAGGACAGAGGATGTTATTAGTAGCCAGCATAAGCAGGCGCGCTTCCGCCTGAGCTTCCGCCGAAAGAGGCACGTGCACCGCCATCTGGTCGCCGTCGAAGTCAGCGTTATAAGCCGTGCATACCAGAGGGTGAATCTGCACCGCTCTCCCTTCCACCAATACGGGTTCAAACGCCTGAATGCCCAGGCGGTGTAAGGTGGGAGCTCGGTTTAGGAGTACCGGGTGATCCTTGACTACCTCCTCCAGCACCTCCCATACCTCCGGGCGCATCCGCTCCACCATGCGCTTGGCACTCTTGATATTGTGAGCCAGCCCCCGTTTCACTAACTTTTGCATCACAAAGGGTTTGAAGAGTTCCAGCGCCATTTCGCGGGGCAAACCGCATTGGTGCAACTTGAGGGTGGGACCCACCACGATAACCGAGCGTCCCGAGTAGTCTACCCGCTTACCCAGAAGGTTTTGGCGGAACCGCCCTTGCTTGCCCTTGAGCATATCGCTCAGCGACTTCAGGGGCCGGTTGCCAGGCCCGGTTACTGGCCGCCCCCGACGACCGTTATCGATTAGAGCGTCTACCGCCTCCTGTAACATGCGCTTCTCATTGCGCACAATGATATCAGGAGCTCCTAGCTCCAACAGTCGCTTAAGGCGGTTATTACGATTGATCACCCGCCGGTAAAGATCGTTAAGATCGGAAGTAGCGAAGCGCCCTCCATCCAGCTGCACCATGGGCCGGAGTTCTGGAGGGATCACCGGTAAGTTCTTCAGAATCATCCACTCGGGACGATTATTGGATTTACGGAAAGCTTCCACCACTTCCAACCGCCTAATGGCCCTTATCCGCCGCTGCCCCGTGCTCTCTCGGATTTCCTGGCGGAGTTCCTGGGTGAGTTGTTGCAGATCGATCTCCTCCAGGAGTTCCTTGATCGCCTCCGCGCCCATGCCCACGCGAAAAGCATCGCCGTATTTTTCCCGGAAGTCTCGGTACTCGGCATCGGTGAGTAACTGCTTTTTCGTCAGAGGCGTGTCGCCCGGGTCCAGCACAATGTAATTGACGAAATACAAGACTTTCTCCAAAGACCGGGGCGACATATCCAAAAGCAGACCCATGCGGCTGGGTATCCCCTTGAAATACCATATGTGCGAAACCGGAGCAGCGAGCTCTATGTGGCCCAGGCGCTCGCGGCGCACCTTAGCTCGGGTCACCTCTACTCCGCAGCGGTCGCAAATGACTCCCTTATAGCGCACCCGCTTGTACTTACCGCAATAACATTCCCAATCCTTGGTAGGACCAAAAATGCGCTCGCAGAAAAGACCGTCACGCTCGGGTTTTAAAGTCCGGTAATTGATGGTTTCGGGCTTCTTCACCTCGCCATGCGACCACAACTTGATCTGCTCGGGAGAAGCCAGACCTATGCGAATGCGGTCAAAGCGATCGGGTTCCAGCATTCTGCATCACCTCGTCCCTCTCCTAGCCTTAGCCCGTACTTCTTGGTCTTCACCTTGCTCCTCTTTCGCTTCTTCCTCTAGTGGCTCCTCGGCCAGACCGTACAGTTGGCGGAAATCCATGTCCAGCTTCTCGGTTGTTTCGCCCTCATTCTCCGTGTCCTTCAAGTCCACCTCTTCGCCGCGGCTGGAGAGCACTCGCACATCCAAGCCCAGGCTCTGCAACTCCTTAATTAGGACCTTAAAGGACTCCGGCACCCCCGGCTCTGGCACATTCTCGCCCTTGACAATAGCTTCGTAAGTTTTCACCCTTCCTACCACATCGTCCGACTTCACCGTAAGCATTTCCTGCAAAGTATAAGCTGCCCCGTAAGCCTCCAACGCCCACACCTCCATCTCGCCAAAGCGCTGGCCGCCGAACTGGGCCTTTCCACCCAGGGGTTGCTGCGTGACCAGCGAATAGGGTCCGGTGGAGCGGGCATGAATCTTGTCGTCCACCAGGTGAGCCAGTTTCATCATGTAGATGTAACCCACGGTTACCGGATTATCGAAAGGTTCACCCGTGCGTCCATCGTAAAGGCGCACCTTGCCGCTCCTGGGAAGACCGGCTCGCTCCAGAGTATCAAAGATATCTTCTTCGGTGGCCCCGTGGAAGACAGGGCTGGCCACCTTAATGCCCAGTTTCTTGGCCGCCCACCCCAGGTGGGTTTCCAGCACTTGCCCCAAATTCATGCGCGAAGGCACTCCCAGAGGGTTAAGCACGATTTCCACCGGCGTGCCATCCTCCAAGAAAGGCATATCTTCCTCCGGCAGAATGCGAGCCACCACTCCTTTGTTTCCGTGCCGCCCCGCCATCTTATCGCCCACCGAAACCTTACGCTTCTGGGCTACGTAAACCCGCACCAGTTTAATGACCCCCGGTGGGAGCTCATCCCCTTTGTCCCGGCTAAAAATTTTGACATCCACCACCGTGCCCGACTCGCCGTGGGGAAGGCGAAGCGAAGTGTCACGCACTTCCCGAGCCTTCTCGCCAAAAATAGCCCGCAGCAGCCGCTCCTCCGCCGTGAGCTCCGTCTCTCCCTTGGGAGTCACCTTACCCACCAGAATATCTCCCGGTCGCACCTCGGCGCCGATGCGGATGATCCCGCGCTCATCCAGATCTTTCAGGGCGTCTTCACCCACATTAGGAATGTCCCGGGTGATCTCCTCTGGTCCTAGCTTGGTATCTCGGGCCTCACACTCGTACTCCTCGATGTGAATGGAGGTGAAATAGTCCTCTTTGACCAGTTTTTCGCTAATCAGAATCGCATCCTCGTAGTTATACCCCTCCCAGGGCATGAAAGCTACCAACACATTGCGTCCCAGACTTAGTTCACCGTTGTCGGTGCACGGACCGTCAGCAATAATCTGGCCGGCTTCCACCCGTTCGCCTCGCTTGACAATAGGGCGCTGATTGATACAAGTGCCCTGGTTAGAACGCTGGAATTTATGCAAACGATAGCGGTCGGTCAAACCCTCGTCGGTGGCGATGACAACCTCGTTAGCAGCTACTTTAACCACGGTGCCTCCCCGTTTAGCAATGACCACCGCTCCGGCGTCCCTTATCACCTTCTCCTCGATCCCTGTCCCCACCAGCGGGGCCTCCGTACGAATGATAGGCACTGCCTGACGTTGCATGTTGGCTCCCATCAAGGCGCGGTTAGCATCGTCGTTTTCCAGGAAGGGAATCAGCGAAGCACCTACACTGAAGACCTGTTTCGGAGAAACGTCTACCAGGTCTACCTCCTCCACCGGCACCAGAAGGATATCCCCTTTGTACCGGGCGCTTACCCGTTCCTCCAGGAAATTACCTTGCTCATCCAGCGCCACGTTGGCCTGGGCAATCACGTACCGCTCCTCTTCATCAGCGGTTAGATAAACAATCTCCTCGGTAACGCGATGATTGGCCTTATCCACCCTCCGATAAGGGGTCTCGATAAAGCCGAACTCGTTCACCCGGGCGTAAGTGGTAAGGCTGCCGATTAGACCGATATTGGGACCTTCAGGCGTCTCGATGGGACATACACGTCCGTAGTGGGAATGGTGCACGTCGCGCACCTCAAAACCGGCCCGCTCTCGGCTCAACCCCCCCGGACCCAGGGCTGAAATGCGCCGCTTGTGCGTGAGTTCGGCTAAAGGGTTAGTCTGATCCATGAACTGGGAAAGCTGACTCGACCCTAAAAACTCCCTGATGGCTGCCACTACCGGACGAATATTGATGAGGACCTGGGGAGTGACCACCTCCACATCCTGGATAGTCATGCGCTCGCGCACCACGCGTTCCATGCGAGCTAGCCCTATGCGAAACTGATTCTGCAGCAACTCGCCCACCGAACGCACCCGCCGGTTACCCAGATGGTCGATGTCGTCTATTTGGCCCTCTCCCCGCATTACCAGAAGCAAGTACTTGATAGTCGCCACCACGTCTTCTGGTAGGAGTTCCCGGATAAACTCCCGCTGCTTGGGCACCATCTGCTGGAGATAGGGGTCCCACTCTTGCGGGCCCTCAGCATCGGCAGGGAAACGGTACAATAAGCCGTGACCCAACTTCTTAAAGAGCTTGTAGCGCCCCACATTGCCTAGATCGTAGCGCTTGGGATCAAAAAAGAGGCTATCCAGCAAAGCGCGGGCATTATCTACCGCTGGCGGCTCTCCCGGGCGCAAGCGCTTGTAAATTTCCAAAAGCGCCTCTTCCTGGTTGTTAGAAGGATCCCGGCTCAAAGTCTCTTGAATAAACTTGTCATGAGCGAAAAGTTCCAAGATATGCGCGTTGGTGGGATAGCCTAGGGCGCGCACCAGGGTGGTAGCAGGGATCTTACGCGTACGATCTACCCGTACCCAGATCACATCTGCCGCGTCGGTTTCAAACTCTAGCCACGCCCCCCGGTTAGGAATCACCGTAGCGGTGTAAAGCTTCTTGCCGGTAGGGTCCATCTGCTCCCCGTAATACACGCCAGGGGAACGAACCAGCTGGCTCACCACCACCCGCTCGGCCCCGTTAATGATAAAAGTACCCTGATCGGTCATCAAAGGAAGATCGCCCATGAAGACCTCTTGCTCTTTGATTTCACCCGTCTCCTTATTAATCAGGCGTACCTTAACCCGCAAAGGAGCGGCGTAGGTCATGTCCCGATCCTTGCATTCCTGCTCGGAATACTTGGGAACCCCCAAAGTATAGTCCAAAAATTCCAGGATTAAATTTCCAGTAAAGTCGCGGATGGGTGAGATGTCAGCCAGGGCTTCACGCAGCCCTTTGTCCAGAAACCATTGGTAAGAAGTGCATTGGATTTCCAGAAGATTGGGGACCGGAAGAATCTCCCGAAGCTTACCGTAACTCACCCGCTCACCGGAACCCTCTTTGAACGAAGGAATTGCCATATAACTCTTTGCCCTCCCAAAAGAGCGTCTTGGGAAAAACAATAAAACCCACTGCTTCCATTCCTGCTGAATGGCCGCGCGGTTCCGCTACAGAAATATGGTTACCGATAGCACCCTCCTATATTAACACAGCCTTTTAGCCCCCGTCAAGGAGATGCGGCCCTCATACCGGCGCCACCTTAGCCGAACGTTTTACCCGCCGGATAGGGATACTGGCCACCAGAGCCACCATCTCCTCGCTACTATCCAGTGCCACCTCCAGCCCCTGCTCTTCCACCTCCATGTAGCGCGAAATCACTGCCAGCAAATCCTGCTTGAGATGCTCCAGGAGCTCGGGAGAAACATTGGCACGGTCATGCACCAGGATCAGCCGGAGACGCTCCCGTGCAACCTCCTTGCTACGAACCTCGGGGCGATTGAACCAGCGACCGATAATCTGCCAAATATCCATAGCCTAACCCCCGTTTCACCTATCCTAAACCCAACATTTTGCGGAGGCGGACCAGTAGGTTGCCATTGCTCTCCAGATTTAATAGAGGCACGGGCTCCCCTAAAATGCGCCTGGTGATGTTGCGGAAGGCTTCAGCAGCCAGCGAGTTTCTCTCCTGCACAATTGGCTCCCCCCGGTTGGTAGAAACAATAATTCGTTCATCCTCCGGCACCACGCCAAGCAAGTCCACCGCCAATATATCCAGAATGTCACCGATATCCATCATATCTCCGTGGCGCACCATCTGAGCTCGCAGACGATTAATCACCAACTTGGGCTCCTCCAGGCCCTCCGCTTCCAGCAGGCCGATGACTCGGTCGGCATCCCGCACCGCGGCCACCTCTGGGGTAGTCACCACAATGGCCTTATCGGCTCCCGCCACGGCGTTTTTAAAGCCTTGTTCTATGCCAGCAGGACAATCGACAATCACATAGTCGAATTCTTCTTGCAGTTGCCGGCAGATATCCCGCATCTGATCGGGCTTCACCGCTGTTTTATCCTTGGTTTGGGCGGCCGGTAAAAGGTACAAACCTTCGAAACGCTTGTCACGAATCAGGGCCTGCTTCAACCGGCAATGTCCCTGAGCCACATCCACCAGATCGTAGACAATTCGGTTCTCCAACCCCAGCACCACGTCAAGATTACGCAAGCCGATGTCAGCGTCCACCAGAGCCACCTTATGCCCTAGCATAGCTAGTCCCGCCCCTATGTTGGCCGTAGCCGTGGTCTTCCCTACGCCTCCCTTGCCGGAGGTAACTACTATTGCCTCTCCCAATTCCTTTCCCCCCACCTAAAAAATACCTAGAGTTTGGCTCCCAGTGCCTCGATTACCACCACACCGTTCTTTATGCGCGCCACCTCCGGTTGCCTAGAAGGAGTCATACCGTCTGGAGGCCGAGAAATATGATTCGCGATTCGCAACTGGGTTGGCTCTAGGCGAAAAGCCACCACCAAGGCCTCCTCGTCTCCTCCCGCTCCAGCATGGACCGTGCCCCGAAGAGCACCAATAACGATCACATCTCCCGTTGCGATAACCTCGCCGCCTGGATTAATGTCTCCAAGAATGACCACGTTACCATCGTAGAAGACCGACTGACCCGAACGCAAAGTGCGCTCAATCATCAACGTCCGCTTTTCCGGTCGAGTACCAGTAAAAGGTGCAATTATACCCTGACCGGCACCCATAGGCAATCCCTCCCAGGAAACCTATTCGCCGACCTTTAACCAATTCCTGCTAAAAGAATTCCCCCTAAGACGACACCAACTATCTTTGCGGCACCGCAGCAGGACATACCTCGCTGAATTAATATTTAAATCGGCACCGGCGCTTCAAGCTTTATCGCGATCCTGCTTAGCCCGGCAGGCGGGGCAAAGACCAGCAGCATCGACCCATATCTGCTCAATCAGGAAGCCCTCTCTCTCCCCCAGAAGTTTATCCCATACCACTTCCACACCCGGCAAATCGTAGACCCGCTTGCAGCTTCGACAATAAAGATGGGCGTGGGGAGTGGTATCGGAATCGTAGCGGCGCCGCTCCGGGTCTAGAGTCAAAAGCTGAATTTGCCCCGCCTGCTCCAGGAGCTCCAGGGTGCCGTAAACCGTAGCCAAAGAAAGCGAGGGAAAGCGAGGCTTGAGAGCATGGTATATCTCTTCCACTGAGGGATGGGTGCGATTCTCTTCCAGATAAGCCAGGATGGCGAGACGCTGAGGCGTGGCCCTTAGGCCCAAACGCCTTAACTTGACCGCCCTTTCATCCCTTTTCTTCTGTCTTTCGTTTCGCTCCAACACCAAATCCACCTTTCACTTGCCGAAATAAGCATTGAAAATGTCCCGGGCCACCGGCGCGGCCACCGATCCACCATGCCCCGCGTTTTCCACCACCACCGCTACGGCCAGGCGGGGATTATCCGCGGGGGCATACCCCACAAACAAGGCGCAAGTCCCCTTACCTGGAACTTCGGCCGAGCCCGTCTTGCCAGCCACTTTAACCGGAAGTCCGTCGAAAACTCCGGCAGCGGTTCCATCCCCCTGCGTGACCAACTCCATCCCTCGCTGGACCAACTTGAGATATTCGGGCTTTACTTTCAACCTTCCCACCTCCTTGGGACCGAATTCGGCCACCACCTGGCCGGTGGGAGCCACAATCTTCCGCACCAGGAAGGGACGGTAGCGGATGCCTCCGTTGGCCAAGGTAGCGGTGTAATCGGCTAGCTGCAGCGGAGTGCAAAGCACATAGCCTTGGCCGATGGCCGTGTTCAGCGTATCGTAAGTGTGCCAGTCCAGATCCCAGGCGTAACTCTGGTACTCAGCTTTCAAAGCCTGTAGGCGCTGCTCTTTCTCTTTCTCCAGCTTAGCTTTTGCCTTGGGATCCTGAGTGGCCGCTAACTTGCGGGCGTATTCCTCCTCCACCGCTTTAAATTTAGGATCGAAAATGGAGTCAAGGTACTCCTTCATGTGCTTGTATTTGTATTCGGGAGTAGGAACCACTCCTGCCATTTCCCCGGGCAGGCCGATGCCCGTCTTTTCCCCAAATCCAAATTCCTTGGCCATGGCGTCGATCTTATCGATACCTGTCATCTGCCCTATAGTCCAGAAATAAACATCACAAGAAACCTGAAGAGCTCGCAGAAGATCAACTCTTCCGTGTCCACTGGGCCAAATCCAGCAATGAAAAATGTGGCGGCCCAAACGGTAATACCCCGGACAGTAGGCTACGAAATCCGGCGTTATCACGCCCGACTCCAACGCCGCTAGCGCCGTCACCATTTTAAAAGTGGAGCCGGGTGGATAGGCCGAAATAGCCCGGTTGAGCAGAGGGCTATCAGGGTTCTGGAAGAGGTTTTTGGCCTCGGAGGGAGTGAGCCCGCGAGTAAAAATAGAGGGATCGTAGGAAGGATAACTCGCCATGGCCAGCACCTCTCCAGTGTGCACATCTTCCACCACCGCTGCCCCCCCAGGTGCCGGGAAACCCTTCTTCCGAGCCTCCTGCACCGCCTTAGATAAACCTGCCTCCGCTGCCTGCTGTAGCTTAAGGTTGATGGTCAGATACAGATTGTCACCCGGCACGGGTGGCTTAACCCCCAGGTCCCGCACCGGGCGCCCTACCGCGTCGACCTCGATATAGCGCGCCCCATCCTGCCCCCTAAGATACCGCTCGTAAGCTCTTTCTAATCCATCCTGGCCAAAAAAATCCCCCGGCGTGTAGCCCTCGTCCTTGTGGGCCTTCAGTTGCTCGGCACTGATTTCATGCACATACCCGAGCACCTGAGCTAACAAAGAACCATAAGGATAGTAACGAACCGGGACTATTTCCACCATTATACCAGGAAATTCGTCATGGTGCTCTTCCAGGTAGGTCACTGCCTGTAAAGGAACGTTGGTGGCCAATCGCACCGGTTGGCCGGAGTTTTCTCCTTCTTTTAATTTTTTTTCAATTGTAGCCGGATCGGCACCCAGAAGCCGAGCCAACCGCCCTATCAAGTCGGGCGCCACAGGTTTCCCCAAATTAATGTAAGAGAGAGCGTAAACCGGACGATTGCCCACTAACTTATCTCCCTCGCGGTCGAAGATTTCGCCCCGCGGAGCACGGATAAGTACCAAGCGCAAACAATTTTCTTTGGCCAAAACTGCATAATGCTCTCCACGCCAGATCTGCAGGTAGGCTAAGCGCAGAAATAAAATAACGAAAAATAGTAACACCACCAGCAAGAAGGTTCTGCCTCTCCGCTCCACTGGAGTTCCCACAGTTTTCACCTCGCTCGCAGACGCCGAGGCAGCAGCTTCTGCCATGGATAGAAGAGAATTAACGCTGCCAAGGTGTTATATGCCGCTAAAGGTAAAATAAGGAATAAAAAGCTGAGCATCCAAGGCAGCCGGATACCCAACAGAAGTAAAAGGAGATAGGCAATTGACTCTACCATCAAGGTGATACTGCCGGTTATTATAGCGCAGGCCAAGCTACTTTCCTGATAGAAGTAAATTCCAGCTTCCCCAGCCAGGTAACCAGCCAGCAACTTGGTGAGAAGATTAAAGCCCACCATTCCCCCGGTTAGCAAGTCCATCAGCAGCCCTAATGCGCCTCCCCATACTCCTCCTTCGCGTGGCCCCCACCAAAAACCAATAAAAATAGCTAGAATTAGCAAAAGATCAGGCCGCACCCCTGCCACCCGGAGATAAGTTAGAGCTGTGGTTTGCAATAGTAAACTAATAATTGCAAGCAGGATAAGAATCAAGGTCCGCAAATGAGTCGCCGCCCCTACTGCTTTTTAGGCAAAACTAAAACCTCTTGTACCCGGTTGAGGTCCACTACCGGCTTCAAATAAACGGTTCGGAAAAGCCCCCCCTCGCCTTCTCCGACCCTAACTACCCTGCCGACAGGGATGCCGGAAGGGAAAACGCCGCTGAGGGGTGAAGTTAGCACCAACATACCGGGCTTTACTGGTTCGTCCTTGACCACGTAATCCATCCGCATCTCTCCCGGTGCCAGCATTCCCCGAACAATTCCCGGCACCTGGGTCTCGTAAACCACCGCCCCCACCGCGCTGCGCGGATCGGTGATTAGCAGCACTTCGGAGGTATGAGCACTGACTCGCCAGACGCGCCCCACCAGGCCAGCCGGCGCCACCACCACCGCATCGGGAGTAACCCCGTCGATTTCACCCCGGTTAATGGTTAAGGTTCCAAACCAGTTACTGGGATTGCGGCCTACCACCTCGGCTGCCAGGCTGGTACCTGGATGGCTCTCTTTATAATTGAGCAAGGCTTTGAGGCGCTCATTTTCCACCGCTTGTTGTCGCATACGCGCCAACTCCGCTTCCAACTCGGCGATCCGCTGGTTTAACTCCCGCACCTTGGCGTTATCCTGCCCTCCGGAAAAGATAAAGCCTAGTAAGTGCGACATTTTTTCCCCTGCCAAATTGAGCCCGATCCCCAAGCCGGCAACACCATCACCCGCCCAAAGGGTGAAAGGTAAAAGCGGCGAACCCTCGTGAGGAGCGGTAGTGCGCATAACCACCAACGTCAGGGCCAGGAGCAGGAAGACCGTGGCTCCTTTTTTCACCGAACGCCAGCGGCCGGGCAAATCACATCACCCGCCGGGGCTGCAAGGCAACCTGACGCAAGATCTCAATATTATCTAGCACGTAACCGGTACCGTAAGCCACCGCTAGCAGGGGCTCTTCTGCCAGCACCACCGGCATTCCGGTTTGCTCACTCACCAGCCGGTCTAATCCGCGCAGAAGGGCGCCGCCACCGGCCATAACAATGCCCCTATCCATGATGTCGGCCGCCAGTTCGGGCGGGGTCTGCTCCAGCGTGGCTTTGATCGCTTCCACAATAGCGGTCACCGGCTCCTGTAAAGCCTCGTAGATCTCCTGCGCAGTGACCTTGATGGTTTTGGGCAACCCGGTTACCAAATCCCGGCCCCTCACCTCTTCCTCTTCTTCTGGGTTATCGGGCGGGAAAGCTGACCCGATGTTGATTTTAACCTCTTCAGCTGTGCGCTCGCCGATCATCAAGTTATAGGCCTTCTTGACGTACTGAGCAATGGTCTCGTCCATCTCGTCTCCCGCCACCCGAATGGAACAGCTAGTGACAATACCCCCTAAAGAAATAACCGCCACCTCGGTAGTACCGCCCCCGATGTCCACGATCATGTTACCGGTGGGCTCCTCCACCGGAAGGCCCGCACCTATGGCAGCGGCCATGGGCTCCTCAATGAGATATACCTCCCGAGCTCCCGCTTGCAGCGCCGCCTCGCGGACTGCACGCTCCTCGACCGCTGTCACCCCGGAAGGCACACCGATCACCACCCGCGGGCGCACGAAGAAATGCCGGCTCTTCAGTGCCCGTCCAATAAAGTATTTGATCATGGCCTGGGTAGTGTCGAAATCGGCTATCACCCCGTCAGCCAAAGGACGGATGGCCACAATATTACCCGGAGTGCGTCCAATCATTCGCTTGGCCTCTTCACCTACAGCAAGAATTTTACCGGAATCCTTCTGAATGGCCACCACCGAAGGCTCTCGCAAAACGATGCCCTCGCCCTTAACATAAACGATGGTATTAGCCGTGCCCAGGTCGATACCGATATCCCGCGAAAAAAGCCCGATTCGCAATTTTTTACGACTCCTTTCAGCAAAGTTTTTGTTCTCGGAGACTTATATAGCAGTTATCCCCTATAATGAGGTGATCAAGCACCTCGATACCCAGGAGCTCTCCCGCTTGCATCAAGCGCCGGGTAATGGCCAGATCCTCCGCGCTGGGAGCGGGGTTGCCGCTGGGATGGTTATGAGCCAAGATAAGGGAGCAAGCTGAGCGACGGATAGCGGCTTTAAACACCTCCCGCGGGGACACACCGGCACAGTTGAGTCCCCCCACCGCCACCGTCTCCACTCCCAGAAGCCGGTTCTTAGTGTCCAGCAGGATAACCCGAAACTCTTCCTGTTCCAAGTAGGCCATCTCGGGCAACAGGAGCTCCGCTGCCGCAGCCGGAGTATGGATAGTAGGGCGTAGGGAAGCCTCCATAGCCCCCAGGCGGCGCCCTAACTCCAGAGCCGCCACCACCTGAGCTGCCTTGGCCTCTCCCATCCCCGGAACTGCAGCCAATTCCTGCACTGCTGCGCGCGCCAAGCCTTTTAGCCCGTCCCAGCGAGCTAGAAGCAGACGCGCTAATTCTAGCACCGAGCCTCGGGCCGATCCGGTACGCAAGATGATGGCCAGAAGTTCAACCTCGGAGAGAGCACTCGCTCCTTCGCACCACAAGCGCTCGCGCGGGCGGGTTTGAGGAGGTAGCTCTTTAATGGAAACCCGGTAGTCACCCTCTTCTCGTTTCACTCCGACCCCTGCCCGGTTAACAAATTTACTCCGCAACGGATTAATAACTGGTGCAAGAGAAAGACCGGTAATCCCACTACATTAAAATAGCACCCTTCCAGGCGCCGGAGAAAGAGTGCTCCTTTACCCTGGGCCGCGTATGCACCAGCCTTATCCATGGGTTCCCCTGTCGCCACGTAGGCAGCGATCTCTTCCTCGGTTAGAGGAGCGAAGAACACCTTGGTAACCGCGTGATCTACCACGCAACGTCCTTCGGGTACGGCCAGCACCGCCACTCCGGTGATTACCTCATGCTCGGTCCCTTGGAGTCTCATTAACATGGCCCGAGCCTCCTGCTCCGTGGCTGGTTTCCCCAGAATCTCACCCTGGTGCACCACGATGGTGTCCGCACCTATGATGATGGCTGGTGGGCACACCCGATTAATCACTGCTCGCGCCTTACGAACCGCCAGTTTCTCGGCCAACTCGGCAGGATGGCAAAAAGCTTCGCGGCCTTCCTCCACTTGCGGTGCTACCACCGAAAAGCGAAGACCCAGAGAACCCATTATAGCCCGCCGCCGCGGTGAAGCGGAAGCCAAGACCAACGCTCTCATACTCTGCGGTGGAGCCAGTATCCCAGTAGCAATCCCAGCATGGTCAAAGGGCCCAAAGCCAGAGAAAAACCCAGCGTAAACTTGCAAAAATGCAGGTTGAGAGTGGCCGGGCCGAAACCCACCGTTGCACTATTACCCAGAACCGGGAGAAAAGAGCTGCAGGCTTCCCCCAAGACACTTCCGGCCAAACCACCCATAAGAAGCAACAAAGCCAAGCTACCGCGCTGGGAACGCTGGCTACGGGTCAAAAGGCTCCCTCCACTGCAAGATATCCTTTTTCAGTTTAGCGTAACCGCTCCCCCTTGACAAGCTAAGCGAAAGAGGACGATAACGTAAAATTTCTCTTCCCCCGGAATTTCTGCGTAACTGCGATAGAGTTGCGTCTGGAAGAATTTAGCTGAATACCGGGCGAGATCGCATGGCCCCGATAAGGGAGGGAGTTCAGAGACGAGATGCTTTCAGAACTTTCCCCTTATTGGCTTGCCTGATCCCCACTTATGGCCGCAGGTTTCGGCGCACTCAAAAAAGAAGGAAGCAGGTGAACCTGCCTTCATCCGCACCATCCGAACGGTTAGGGTACTTCAAAACAGAGGAGCGCAGATACCGGTGATCCAGCCCTCTTTTTCGCCTCAACCCGGTGTTCCTACTTCCCGTCTCGGGCATAAGGCACACACTGAGCAGAAGAGAACCTATCCGGTCGTCCCAGGCGATTTGGGTCCCCAAGCCTTTTTACCTCTTGCTCTGAAGCCCGGTTTGCATTATAATGAAAGCACGGGCGCGTAGCTCAGCGGGAGAGCGCTTGACTCACATTCAAGAGGTCGCAGGTTCGACCCCTGCCGCGCCCACCATAGATGACAAGGCTTTGGGTTAGAAATTGTCTAACCCTTTTTTGTTGTTTTATTGCTGGGTAAGAGGGAAAGGACCTCATTCCCCCAGTTCGGTTTCGTAACTTAGCCCTTCTGCTCCCCGCGCCACCCTATCTACCAATTCATCCACTCGCATGAAACGGTAGCCCCTATCTTTTAATCCTCTGACCAGAGCTCGCAGATAGCCGTTATTATCTTCCGTATAGAAGAGCACTGAACCATCCGCCTTCTGGACATGCCGGTATTCCCGAAAGGGATGAAAGAAAAAACTAGCCAATCGGCAACGCCTCCGGTCCACCCGGCGCAGCATCCGATTAACATCACCCGCTTCTCCCACCAGTCCTAAAGGAGCGGGAACAAAAAATACTGCCTCTCTACCACCTAATCCCTTCGCCACGGCTATCTTTTTAGCCCGCTTATTTAAGGGATCAGGCTCGTAAAGAATACTAAAGTGGCGGGCAAACTCGGAGTACTGAGCTGGAGAAGCCGTGTAATGAGGAGTCTCCCAGTAAGTCACCGGTATGCCCGCCTTTCTCGCCAACTCCACCGCCGCTTGAACTCGATTAGCAGCGTACTCAGGGCTAGCGTACTCTCCCCTCCAGGCAAACTCGAAACCAGCGGCACTGACCTCATTGCCGTATTGATGCGTGTAACCGTGCAAGCCCACCACCCCGCCTCGCGCCACCATATATTTGATGGTGTCGTTAAACTCTCTCACCCTCGGGTCGTTCAGATCGCCAATGCTGAGCTCCACCCCCCGAGGAGGGTCCTTATACACCGGGATAAGGGAAATATGAAAGGGAACCCCTTCGGAATGAAGGAAATCAGCTAAGTCGCGCAAAGTGGCTAAACCATTGTCTTGCAAAGCGTACCAGAGGCTCACATCTTCCAGCCGGATCAGGGCTATTCTCTCCGGCCCCGCTTCCCCTCCCCATCCCGCAGCCAGATACCAGACCGAACCGGTAAAAAGTAAGCTTACTCCCACAAGCAAAGCCAACCAACGCAATTTCGTCACCTCTAATATCGCTTTCTACTCCGCAGTCGCCATTTCCTTCGTAAGATCTGCTCTTCTCCAGGATCTTATCCTTTCAGCCTCTTTCGATGCAGAGCCTCATCACCGCGCAACAGCTTGGCTTACGGGGACAGAGGAAGGGTCTGAGAAGCTTGACAAGGGTATAGGGGGAGAGGTAAGCTGAAGATAGTCGGATCCCACTCTTGCCAGCAAGGAAGGAGCGCGAAATCCCATGCCTATTTACGAGTTCAGATGTTCAAAGTGCGGTTACCGCTTTGAGAAGCTCTGCCCCGTGGGGGAAAACGGGGAAAAGCTAACGTGCCCTAAGTGCGGTAATCCGGCACCACAGCGAGTGATGTCCGCTTTTGCCACCCGAGGCGTTGAAGGGGGTTCTGCATCGGCCTGCAGCACCTGCACCGGCACCTCCTGTAGCAGTTGTTCGCTAAAATGAGAAAGGGCCCTTCGGAGGGCCCTTTAATTTTTTATTTTCTCTAAGCGCTCAACCCACTCCTATCGCGAACCACTTTTGACCTCCTCCTTTGCTCCATGCCTCTCCGCCCAGATTTCGTCCGCCAACCGCCTCCAGGCCTCCGCTCGACGATCCAAATAAGAAGCAATGGGCTCCTGCAAGATGGATTCGGCACCGGGGTGCGTGGGACGCGCCCCGCTCTCCGCCACGATGTCTCGCAGCGCCTGGGGGTTATCAATAATGGGGCAGGGGCATAGCAGATTGGGGCAAAAAGGTTGCCGCTTCTGATAAGCAGCAAAAAGAGGGTTGCGCAGAACTTCGAGCAGGCTCTTTTCCTTGATGTTATCCACGGAAAAATGCGCGAAGGCGCAAGGCTCCACATCCCCCTTGGCAGTGATGTGGAAATACATCCTCCCCCCGGCGATGCAACCTCCAGTCAACTCACCGTCGTTCCAAAAGTCGGCGATCTGGATGGGTTTATGAGTCCGCAAATAAGGGATGCGCCGGGCTAAATAAGCCCTCTGCTCAGGAGTAATCATGAGCTCCGGGTTGGGGTTACGCCCCACAGGAACATAGTGGAAAGTCCAGGCATAGGTAACCCCCTTATCGACGAGAAAGTCGATAAACTCGTCGCTCGTAACCGTGTCCAAGTTATTCCGGGTAATGGTGATGGAAGCCCCGAAGATGAGTCCCCGCTCCCGCAAGAGATCCATGGCCCGCATAATACGATCGAAAACGCCTTTCCCCCGCCGGGCATCGGTCTCCTCTCGCCAGCCCTCCAAACTTATAGCCGGCGACAAATTGCCTATCTCCACTAAGGAGTCGGCTACCCGTTCGGTAATCAACGTACCGTTGGTGTAAACCATGAAGGCGGTATCGGGATGCCTTCCCGCCAATTCCAGCAACCGCGGGTATTTAAACGGTTCCCCGCCCGACATCACGATCCAATAAATGCCGAGTTCCTTGGCTTCGTTGATAATACGGTCAAGGGTTTCGAACTCCAGCGTATCGTGATGCTGATACATACCAGCCCAGCAGCCTTCGCAGCGGAGATTGCAATCGCTGGTAGGGTCCATGAGGAAGAAATTAGGAATATGGACTCCCAGCTTGGCCGACAGATCTTGCTGCCGAGGAATGCCTAGCAGCATGGCATTGACGAACCAGTTATAAACTAGGCGGCGCTTCACGTTAGGATGGGTGCGCTCAAACAGCCGGTTAATGTAAAAGCGCACGGCCGGATTACTTTCGTACCAGGCAGCGATCTTTTCTGTATGAGCTTTGTGGTGGGGCTGCTTGGCCACCTTCTTGGCCAGGGCTAAAATCCTGGGAAAGTTCTGCTCCGGATCACGATCCACGTAATTGAACATCTGGCGCAATATCTGCTCGCTCACGAAGCGCTTGGCGAAGTCAAAGCTAGGCAGAGAAGAAGACCACTTGGACACCAGCAACACCCCCTGTCAAGATCTGGTTCCAGAAGGCAGTCCCTTTTCTAACGCTAATCCCTCGCGCAGAAAATCCAGAAGACACCGCAACTCGCCAGGACTCAGCTTAGGAACCGCTTCCCACCACCTCCTCAAGTATTCCCCCATCGCTGGTAATTTCTCTGCCTGTCTTGTGAGATTAGCCAGCACCACTCCCGCAAAGAGGTTAAGCCCCTGTTCCGGCAGGGAAGAACGATCCAGGTAACGTGACAGCAACTTCCGTCCCCGCTTAAATTCCACCTCGTCCAGGGAAGCGATAAGCAGCGCCAATTTATAAGCACTGCGAGCCAGCTTTGAGGTTTCCTTCGCGAGTTCCTTAGAAAACTCGGCCAACAACTGCTTGGCTGTTCGGCCCTTGTCCCTCGCTTCTCTTATCCGGGTCAACAAGCGGTTTTTAAGGATCTGCCACTCCTCCCCTCCCGGCCGACGCAGAGCGCTTTGGCCCTTTGGGGTCAAACGGTGCAAGAGCTGTTTGCGGCCTGGTGTCCTGGAGCCGGGAGCCGCTGCATAAACCGCCTCCAGATACCCACTCTTTTCCAATTCCCGCAGCAGATCATAGGCCGTCCACCGGCTGATACCCATTTCCTGAGCTAGCACCGAGTAATGCACCGGCCCTCCTCGCTGCCGTTGGAGCTCTTCCAGCACTCGCAAACACTCAAGGCGACGTCGGGTAAGCATAAACTACTCCCCCCGCAGTATACCCAAAAAACCCAATTTCCTTTTAGTTATATTATACCCATCTTTTGTTCTTGTCAAGCCTGGGAGGGCTCTAGGATCGTGTCAACCTACTGTAGGAGTCTCGAGCCCCACTGTCCCCGGACCAGGACGAACTACCAAAGAAGATCGATGTTCCGGCTCAAAGCTTTGAGGGCTCTGGTTAATGACGTTACCGGACCCCGTAGAGCGGGAAGATTATCGAACACCTCACCCGATATTTTCCTTAGCCTCTGCCTCTCTTCCTCGACAGCTGCCTTATCGATCTCTAAAGCCTTTAAGCCCTCCTTCCGTCGGGCTACATATTGCTCCCGCAAGGAAACACCATTCGCCTTCGCCACCCGCAACCGGGCCATCCGGTCTACCCCACGAGCACTCCAGGCCATCGGTCGGGATGATAACCGTGCCGAGAAGAGATGACTTACGTGCGCCTCCGCACTTACCCCCAACTCCGCCCCGGGATAAAGCCGGTAGGCCATTATCCCCTCCCAGTTCCGCCGGATGTAACGTCGGCAATCCCGTACCGCTTCCTTCCGCGCAGGACTCGCCGCAGCTTTGCCCGCCCGCCGCAAAATCGCCTGTACCTTTACCTCATCACCCTCCCATAAGGCCGCCCAAATCTCTCTATAACCATCACTATCACGCCCCAAAGCAGCCACCAGGTACTTGTCCAGGTGAAAAAGATCTAAGACAAAGACGCTCCTCGGTAGAAACTCCAGCCCTTTCTTTATCCACCTGTCTCCGTCACCGCAGAGGTAAATCCGCTCCACAGAAGATAATTCGTACTGCTCCTCGATGTAGCTCAACACCTCGAACCACAGCTCATCCGTATCTGAGTAAAGCCCTCCCAAGTAATAAGGCCGCTTGAGTCTGTATCTGTCTTTCCCCACCTTCTCTTTCCCCTCGTGGATGTAAACCAGCCGGGGTAAGTACTTCTTCCCGTCCTGACCTGCTACGTGGTCTTCATCCGCCTCCACATAAAGAACCTTCCCCCGGCGCTTCTCCCCAGGCGGCTCGGGCAGTTCTTCCAGTGTAAAGTTGTGAATCACCTTCTTCACCGCTTCGCCGCTTAGCACAACCTCCCGATTGCCTCTCCCTACCCTCTCGCCACTCTTCCGGTAGGAAAGATCTACCGCTTCTTCTAAGGCTTGTGCTTTAACCAGAGGATCAACCCGTGCGTGCGGCCCGTAACCTACCAACCGATCTATCAGGTGCACCCGCTCCCCAGTCTCTTTGTGCCGGTAATAGGTTCGCTTATAGTTGACCAGACCGAAAAGGGTAAGTACTTCTTTGGGATCGTTTCGCCGCTCTACCCGCCAGCCGGGCCGCTTTTCCCGGTGCTCCCGAAGATAGGCGTCTTTCGCCTCTAAAACTTCCCTCAAAACCTCCTGTCCCAGGTTATTAAGCTCCTGCCAGAGCTTCTCCTCGAAGCTTAAAAAGTTGGTCCCTTCCTCCAGAACCTTCAACGTTAGCTCCGCTACCCTCTGGAACTTCTCCCAAATCTGCTTTATAATCTGCATAGAGACCTCACCCTCCTGAGTGGTTGTTTAAGCAACTACTCGTCCGTTGCAAGGACGGTGAGGTCTCTCTTCTTTCTCCCCTTCCTTAGCTCCTGCAAAATTCCTACAGTAACTTTACACTAACGGGCTCTAGGTCAAGAAGTGTGGAGAAGAGATCAGCCAAGCCAAGGGAAGAAAAGCTAAGAGCATCTTTCGCACATAGACCCCGCGCGGCCTTGGTGAGAGAGAATCGCTTGCTTGTAGCTCCGCGAAGCGCTCCCCCTCATCGGAGCAAGAAGCGACGTCGCTCGACTGCCGAACTCGGGGAAGCGAGGTGGCGAGCAAGCTAGGGATCGCGATCCAACGCCCTGCCTCCTGCAGAAAATTCCCGCTGACTCTGTCGACGCCGAGCCCAAACCCCGTGTCTGGGAGCCAAAAGCACGGCCAGGGCGAAGCAACCACCGGTGACTACGCTCATCATCCCGGAAACGGAGACATCTTTCCAGGCTGCAAAAACGTAACCCAGTACCGCGCCTATCGCTCCCACGGTTACGCTCAGTCCCAGGAAAGGAGGTAATCGGTCCGCCAACAAATGTGCAGTTGCCGGAGGAATCACTAACATGGCTACGGCCAGGATTGCACCCACGGCATCGAAGGCCACCACCACCGTTAATGACAGTAGCAGCATGTACAAATGATGCAAACTCGTCACCGGAACCCCGGCCTGGCGAGCAAAAAGCGAATCGAAGGCTAGTAACTGGAGCTCCCGATAACAAAAAAGCACCAGCAGGAGATCTAAAAGCGTGACTCCCCCCACAGTCCAAACCGCCCGGGGCCCGAGGTCTATCCCGTGCCAGTAAAAGCGATCCCAGGGAACATAAGCAATCTCGCCAAAAAGCACGTGTTGCAAATCGATGTGCACCGCCTTGGCGTAGTGCGATACCAGCAACACCCCTAGAGCAAAGAGGCTAGTGAAGACCACTCCAATGGCCGCGTCGCTGGTTACCTCCTGCCCCTCCAGCCACTGGATGAGCAAAACCGTCAAGAGTCCAGCCAGAGCAGCCCCCAATAGCATAGCCCCACTTCCCATGCTCCGAGTTACGAGAAAGGCCACTATCACTCCCAGCAGCACGGTATGGCTAATAGCGTCCCCCACCATACTGAGACGCCGGAGCACCAGGAAGCTCCCCATGAGCCCCGAGGAACTGGCAACCAAAACGGCGACTAGGAGTACCCAACTCGATTCACTCATGCTCTCTTTCTCCGACCTCCAGACGGTAGTCGTAGATATGAGACATTCGGAGGCGCCGGAAGCCCCGCACCAGCAGGCCGCGGCAAGGCGAGAGAAGCATCGCCAAGAAGAAGCATCCGGAAGAAGTGAGAACTATCAAAGGCCCGGTGGGGAGGCGAGGCATCAAAGAGCTTCCAAGCGCCCCTACCACGCCGGCGAGGGCTCCCAACGCCCCAGCCAGTAGCAACATGCGATCTAGCCGATGGGTACAGTACCTGGCGGTGAGTGGCGGGGTGATGAGCAAGGCGGACATGAGCACTACTCCCACGGCTTCTAACCCCACAGCCACGGTGAGAGTGAGTAAAACGGCGAAAGCGAAATCCATCAGGCGCACGGGCATCCCCACGGTCGAAGCATAATTTCTATCGAAAGCCCAGGTCTTCCACTCTTTAAAGGCGGCAACCAGCACCAGAAGCACCAGCAAAGCCACTACCCCCATGACCTTGACATCGCGTTGCACCAACGAAGCTGCCTGCCCAAACAAGTAGGAATCCAGTCCGCTCTGACCTCCCGCCTCGGTTTTGGCCACTACGGTGAGTAGGACAACTCCCAGGCCAAAAAACGAGGTTAGAACTATGGCCAGAGCCGTGTCTGGCTTAACGCGCACCCAACAAGGGAGGCGAATGGAAATGAAAGCGGCCAGCCCCGCACTGCAGGAGGCTCCGGCTAGGACAGCCAGGGGGTCCTTACGTAGCAACAAAAGAAAGGCTAGCGCCACACCGGGAAGAGCTGCGTGCGACATCGCATCGCCCAGTAGCGCTTGGCGCCGCAGCAGGGCGAAAGAACCTATCATACCTGCCGCCACGCCCAGAAAGCAACTCCCTCCCGTCACCCAGCGCCAGTTAGGGTCGAAAAAAAGCTCGGCTAACTTACCTATCTCCCAACTCATAAGCACTGCTTCCCTGGGAAATAACTTTTCCCCAGTCTTGCTTCGCCATCTCAACAGTCGAAGAAGTCATGCCCCCCGCCCCGCAATCGATAACTAGCAATCGACCCTCGTAAGCCGCGGCCAAGTTAGCGGGAGTGAAGACTTTCTCCGTAGGCCCAAAGGCGATTACCTGCCGATTTAGTAGAATGAGCCAATCGAAGTATTCTAGCACCGCCTGTAAATCATGGTGCACCACCAGCACGGTCTTGTTCCCCAGGCGGAGCTGACGGAGCACCTCAATAACCGTTTGCTCGGTCGCTGCGTCTACCCCGGCAAAAGGTTCGTCAAGCAAGTAAAGGTCGGCCTCCTGCGCCAAGGCACGGGCCAAGAAAACACGCTGCCGCTGCCCGCCGGAAAGTTCCCCAATCTGGCGATCGCGTAAGTGCCACATCTCCACCCGCTCCAAGGCGGTCTTTACGCGATCCTTATCCCGCCGCCGAGGCCAACGCCCAAAGCCCAAATGGCCATAGCGGCCCATCAACACCACATCCCACACTGTCACGGGAAAATCCCAATCTACCTCCTCCCGCTGGGGTACGTAAGCCAAGCGACGACGCACCTCCCGGTAAGAGCGGCCCCAGAACTCGATCCTCCCACCAACTCGGGGAATGAGTTCCAATATCGCTTTCATAAGCGTGGACTTTCCCGCGCCGTTGGGACCTATCAGACCGGCGAGCACACCGGTTGGCAACGCAAAAGCAACTTCCTCCAGGGCCAGTCGCCCGCTATAAGCCACGGTAAGACCGCGGGCAGACACCGCGGGAAAGTCTATTCCTCTTTCCACCCTATTCCCTTACCTCCCCAGTAATTTACTTCAGGGCCTCGACTATGGTGTCCACGTTGTGCTTGAACATTCCAATATAGCTTCCCGCCGGCGTCCCTGGATCGCCGAGAGCGTCGGAGTAAAGCTCTCCCCCGATCTTTACCTCGTGTCCCCGCTTGCGCGCGCCTTCCACCACTGCCTGAATGGAGCGGTGGGGGACGCTAGACTCTACAAAGACGGCTTTGATCCAGTGCTGCACGATAAAATCAACCAACTGCTGCACATCTTTAAGTCCGTATTCGGTGTCGGTGCTTATCCCTTGAAGCCCCCGCACCTCAATGCCGTAAGCCCGCCCTAGGTAACCAAAAGCGTCGTGGGCAGTGATGAGCACCCTTTGCTCTGGGGGTATAGCGGCCAGGCGTTGGCGAATGTACGCATCCAACTCGTCTAACTGTTTAAGATAATTTTTCGCTCGTTGCCGATAATAATCAGCGTGATTTGGGTCCACCTCACTTAAACCATCGCGCACCCTTTCCGCTGCCTTTTTCCACAAAGACACATCAAACCAAATGTGGGGATCGTAATGACCGGCGAATTCCTGGGGTTCCCGCAGCTGGTCCTCGGCTATGTACTCGCTGATGGCGAAGGTGGGCTTTTGCCGTGAAAGGCGGACGAAGATATCGCCCATTTTCCCCTCCAGATTAAGACCGTTATAGAAGACGAGGTCCGCCGCTTTGAGATTTAACATATCGCTTTGCGTGGCCTTGTAAAGATGAGGGTCAACTCCTGGGCGCATAATGCCGGTAACTTCCACCCTGTCGCCCCCCACCTGCTGCACCAGGTCGGAAATCATCGTGGTAGTGGTAGTGACCTTGAGCTTACCTGAACTGGCCTCTGGCCCACTCCCTTTTTGAGCGCAGCCGGTCACCGCCAGCAAGCAAGTCCCCAGTAAAACTAACAAGTACCGTAGCCAAAGATTGAACACTCACTCCACCCCCCGATCCCCTTCTCACCCTATAGAAAGTTTATGCTTCAAACGAAAAGCTACCACCAAACAGAACCCCCAGGGGAAGCTGAATGGCAGGTGTTGAACCAACGCCTGCGCGAGAACCCCCAGCTGCGCTATCAGCGCAACTTCTAAAATGGAATCACTTGACGGTGAAACCCCTTCCTAGTATACTTGAAGTTGAACCGCATAAAGTGCGCTCGCCCTGCGAAGAGGGGAGTCGGTCCCTGAAGTCAAGGGGGGGTCAAGAAGGCTCTCAGGGGACCTATTGCCTTAAAAAGGCAAAGGTTCCCTTTTTATTTACCGGAGGGGGAGGTGGCGAATTGGAAAAGCGTATCGGGGTGGTGGGAATCATTGTAGAAAACCGCCTAGAGAACGCTCCACGGGTAAACGCTATCCTCAGCGAGCACGCCCGCATGATCCTGGGGCGTATGGGCATACCTGATCAGGAAAGAAACGTGGGCCTCATAACTTTGGTAATCGAAGGCACCACCGACGAGATCGGAGCTTTAACCGGCAAGCTGGGATCAGTGCCTGGGGTTGCAGTTAAGACGGCGTTGGCTCCAGCCAAAGGAGAGAGGAAAGCGTGATCGAATACCGATGGGAAAAAGATAGCCTAGGGGAAAAAGCCGTACCTAGAGACGCCTACTACGGCATCCACGCCTTGCGCGCCCAAGAAAACTTCCCCGTGTCGGGGCAGAAACCACACCGGGAGCTCCTCTGGGCTCTGGGAGTGGTGAAGCAAGCGGTAGCCGCTGCCAACACCGCCGTAGGGCTTCTCCCCCCCGAGAAGGGAGAGGCCATCCAGCGAGCAGCCGCGGAGTTCGCCGAGGGGCGCTTCGATGACCAGATCTTGGTGGACGCTTACGCCGGAGGGGCGGGCACCCCGCTTAACCTGAACGTGAACGAGGTAATCGCCAACCGGGCCCTAGAGCTACTGGGCCAAGAAAAGGGCTCGTACGATATCATCCACCCCCTGGAGCACGTGAACCTTTCCAGCTCGACCAACGATGTATTTCCCACCGCGGTTAGGATAGCGGCCATCCGCATGGTGCGCCGTCTGAGTCAGGCCATGGCCCGGCTCCAAGGAGCTCTTCAGACCAAAGAAAAAGCGTTTGCTGCTGTTCTCAAGGTGGGGCGCACTGAAATGCAGGACGCCGTGCCCATTACTCTAGGGCAAGAGTTCGGCGCCTGGGCCGAAGCGGTAGCGCGCGATTGGTGGCGCTTGTACAAGGCGGAAGAGAGGCTGCGTCAGGTCAATCTGGGGGGAACGGCAGTGGGCACCGGGCTTAACGCTAGCCGACGCTACATCCAGGTGGCGAACGAAAAGCTGCGCGAGCTCACCGGTTTTGGGGTGGCCCGGGCCGAAAACCTGGTGGAAGCCACCCAGAACACCGATATCCTGGCTGAGGTGTCGGGACTGGTAAAAACAGCCGCCGTCAACCTGGCTAAGATAGCTAGCGATCTGCGTTTCCTGAGCTCCGGACCCCGGGCCGGCATCGGAGAGCTACGCTTACCCGCCGTCCAGGTGGGTTCCTCCATCATGCCTGGCAAAGTTAACCCGGTAATCCCAGAAATGGTAACGCAGGTAGCCATTCAGGCGATGGCCAGCGATGTATCTGTGAGCCAGGCCTGCGCTTGGGGGAACCTAGAACTCAATCCCTTCTTGCCCCTGATAGCCCATAATCTTCTGCACTCCATGGAGATGCTGAGCAATGCCGCTACCCTTCTGGCCGAGCGCTGCGTGGCCGGCATTGAAGCCGACCGAGAGCGTTGCGAAGACTTGCTGCACCGGAGTTGCAGTCTCATAACCGCTTTCGTCCCTTACATCGGATATGAGAAGGCAGCCGAGATAGTTCAACAAGCGCTGGCCACCAACCGGCGCGTAGAGGAGGTGCTGCTACAAGAGAAAATCTTTACCCCGGAGGAAATAGCAGCTATAACCGCGCCCGCAGAAGTAACTTCCCCGGGAATAGCCGGGGTGCGCTTCATAGCGAAGCGAAAAAAACTATTTAATTCCAAGGAGGGTGAACCCCATGGCTCTAAATCTTAGCGAGAAAACCTGGTTAGAGAAGCGCCTGGAGATGATTCAAAGATACGAAGAAGAAGAGAAGCGACAGGACTTCATTAACGAGTCCGAAATATGGCATATTTTGGAGAGAAAAGCCCATTCCGAACCTTCTGAGGTGCGGGAAGTCCTAGCTAAGGCCCGCGAACTTAAGGGTCTATCGCCCGAAGACACTGCAGTGCTGATTAGCATTCGGGACCCCGAACTTCTGGAGGAGCTCTTTGCCACTGCCTTTTGGATCAAGAACCAGGTCTATGGTAACCGGATCGTGCTCTTCGCCCCGCTTTATGTCTCCAGCCCTTGCGTCAACAATTGCGTCTATTGCGGTTTTCGCCATACCAACGAAGCGGTAGAGAAACGCACCCTCACTATGGAAGAGCTGGCCCAGGAAATAAGGGCCATCACCAAGGTAGGGCATAAGCGGGTTCTGGCCGTGTTTGGCGAGCACCCCGACAGCGATGCCGATTACATCTGTCGTTCCCTGCAAACTATCTACGCTACCAAGCACGGGCGGGACGAAATCCGCCGAGCTAACGTCAACGCCGCTCCTATGACCGTGGAAGAATTCCGGGCCATAAAGGACATGGGTATCGGAACTTATCAGATTTTCCAGGAAACTTACCACCACGAAACTTTTCGCCGGATGCATCCGGCCGGCACCCTAAAACATTCCTATAAGTGGCGTCTTTTCGCTTTGCACCGGGCCCAGGAAGCCGAGATCGACGATGTAGCCATCGGGGTGCTCTTCGGCCTTTTCGACTGGCGCTTCGAGGTTTTGGGGTTACTCTACCACGCCATCGACTTAGAAAGGGAGTTCGGCATCGGGCCGCACACCATTTCTTTCCCGCGCCTGGAGCCAGCCCTGAATACTCCCTTCACCACCGGCTCTCCTTACCTAGTTAGCGACGAAGAAATCAAAAAGATTATAGCCATTCTGCGTTGCGCTGTTCCCTACACCGGTTTGATCCTCACGGCCCGGGAACGGCCAGAGTTGCGTCGGGAGTTGATCAGGCTGGGAGTGTCGCAGACTGACGCCGGCTCACGCATCGCCGTCGGTGGCTACTCCGAGATGGAAAAAGAACATATTCTGGACCGGCAACAATTCATGATTAACGACACGCGCAGCCTGGATGAATTCATCTACGATCTCTGCCAGGATGGGTATATCCCTTCTTTCTGTACGGCGGGTTATCGAGCCGGACGGACTGGATGCCACTTTATGGAATTTGCCAAAAAGGGGTTGGTCCGGAATTTCTGTATCCCCAACGCTATCCTCACCTTTAAGGAGTATCTATTGGACTATGCTTCTCCTCGCACCCGGGAATTGGGCAACCAGGTAATCGAACAGTATCTCCAAGAAGTTGAAAGCCGCTTGCCGTACATAGCGGCCAAAGTGCGGGAATACCTGAAGCGGATGGAGGAGGGAGAGCGTGACCTCTATGTCTAAGTCCCGGGCCGAGCAAATTGTAGAAGCGGCCGGAAAAGCACCGGAATTGACCGGAGCGCTGCAGAAGGCGGCCGAAGCAGCGTGTCAGCTCTTCGGCCTGCCCAAGCTTTACTTTGCTCAGGCCATAGGACGGCGTATGCACCACCTGGCCGCTTACGGCGAAGAGACCTATCTGCCAGCGGTAAAAGAGGAATTGGGCTATAACTACTACGTCTTTCTGGAGGGGGCCGAGCGTCTAGACCCGGAGCTAAGGTCCGAGCTCCTGGCCGCCTTCCGCCAGATAGTAGAACTCTACGTGGACAAAAGGAGAGAAGGTCGATGAGCCTCAACGCCACTCCCCGAGGACAAAGATTGCATATAGCTCTTTTCGGGCGGCGCAACGCGGGTAAGTCTAGCCTTATTAACGCTTTAACCGGCCAGGAAGTAGCCATTGTCTCCGATGTCCCCGGCACTACCACCGACCCGGTGGCCAAGGCCATGGAGATCCTCCCCCTAGGACCGGTGATGGTCATAGACACTGCTGGCTTGGACGATGTGGGAGAATTGGGAACTCTAAGGGTCAAGAAAAGCTTTGAAGTGTTAAACCGCACCGATCTGGCCCTGCTGGTCATTGATCCGGCTCAGGGTTTCGGCTCCTATGAAGAGGAGGTGTTGCGGCGCTGCCAGGATCATCAGGTGCCGGTACTCACCGTGGTAAACAAAATAGATCTTTTCCCCGAAGTCACTCGGGACGGATGGAGCCAGCAACTCCCGGCAACCACAGTATTCACCAGTGCCCTCAAGCACCAGGGGATAGAGCAGTTAAAGCAATTGATTATCCAATACGCGCCCAAAGATTGGACCAGACCAACCATAGTCGGGGATTTGATCCAACCGGGGGACTTTGTGGTATTGGTCATCCCCATCGACAAGTCAGCCCCGAAAGGCCGGCTTATCCTCCCGCAGCAGCAGGTGATCCGAGACCTTATCGACAATGACGCCATAGCCGTGATGGTCAAAGAGAGAGAGCTCCGCCACGCGCTAAGCAGCATGGGGGTGAAGCCGCGCTTGGTGATCACCGACGCCTCGGCCTATCTCAAAGCCGCTGCCGACACTCCACCTGATGTGCTCTTCACCTCTTTTTCCGTCCTTTTCGCCCGCTACAAGGGAGATCTGGAAACATTGGTGCTGGGCGTGAAGGCAGTTAACCAGCTGCGCCCAGGCGATCGGGTGTTGATCGCCGAAGCTTGCACCCACCACCCCATCGAGGACGATATCGGGAGGGTCAAAATACCGCGCTGGCTACAAGCTCAGGTGGGCGGCGAACTCCACTTCGATGTGGTGGCCGGCGGGGGACCGCTGCCGGAAAATCTGGCCGACTACCGGCTGGTGGTGCATTGCGGCGCCTGTATGCTCAATCGCAAGGAGATGCTGGCCCGGCTTATGCAGGCCCGCCGGGCCGGGGTTCCCATCGTCAACTACGGGGTGCTAATGGCCCACATTCACGGGGTGCTGCCCCGCGCCCTTTCCCCCTTCCCCACTCTGCAGGCGTTGCTGGAACCGAGCCAGGAAGAAGTGGAGCTGGAATTGGAGTTCCTACGCCAGGTAAAGAGGTGAAGCCATGCAGCCTGTACAAAGCATAGAAGAACTGGTGCAGCGGGCTCTCTCGAGCTCTCCCTGGGAGCGAGAGGAAATGCTCTGGTTCCTGCGCGAAGATGAGGGAAACGAGCTCCTCCGCGCAGCGGCTGACCGGGTGCGGGAGAAGATTTTCGGGCCGGTGGTTCACCTGCGGGCCATTATCGAGTTTTCCAACTTCTGCCGCAACAACTGTCTTTACTGCGGGTTGCGCCGGGATAACCGGCGCCTAGCCCGCTATCGCATGAGCGAGGCCGAGTTATTGGAGGCAGCAGCAGCCGCCGTCGCTCAGGGCTTCAAAACCATAGTCCTGCAGTCCGGTGAAGACCCACTCTGGCCCCCCCAACGCCTGGCTCCGGTGGTGCAGGAGATCAAAAGTCTAGGAGTGGCCGTCACCCTCTCGGTGGGAGAACTGACCTACGAGGACTACGCCTTGCTCCGCCGAGCCGGTGCTGATCGCTATCTATTGCGCCACGAGACCAGCGATCCCGAGCTCTTCGCCCGGCTCAAGCCCGATAGTTCGCTGGCTCGACGCCTACAATGCCTGGCGTGGCTGAAGGATCTGGGATACGAAACCGGAGCCGGGTGCATGGTAGGCCTGCCGGGTCAGAGCATGGAAAGTATAGCTGAAGACATTCTGCTGATGAAAGAGCTGGAGGTAGAGATGGCGGGAATAGGCCCCTTCATCTCCCACCCCGACACTCCTCTGGGCCAAGAACCGCCCGGATCACCCCTCTTAGCCCTCAAAGTCGTGGCCCTCGCCCGTCTCCACCTCCCTTACTCTAACCTGCCGGCTACCACCGCTGCCGGTGTGGCCCAAGAGCGAGGCAGAGAAGCAGCTTTAACCTGGGGTGCCAACGTCGTTATGCCCGATGTCACCCCCCACCGTTACCGTCTGCTTTACCAACTCTATCCGGGTAAAGCCGAGGTCGATGCCACGGCCAATGCCTTCGATCACTGGCAGCAAAGGTTGCTGGAGCTGGGGCGAGAGGTGGGAAAGGACCTGGGCTTCAGCGCTCGCTCCTCGAGCGCTTCCGCGGCTGTCGGTCCGGATCAATCGGCTTGAGGATGGAAGGTCGGCTGTGCTGAATAGCCACCGGTGGGCGGACGAGCACGCTCTTAAAACCCTCGAGATTGAAAGGAAACAAAGGCCACAAATAAGGCACGCCAAAAGAGCGGGTGGAAGCCAAAAAAACGAAGGCCATCAAGCTACTGAAAGCGAAGCCCGGCAAGCGGAAAATCCCGGTAGCTACCAAGATAAAGAGGCGCAGCAGGCGGTTAGCTATGCTCAATTCGTACGAAGGGGTAAGGAAAGTACCGATAGCCGCAGTGGCCACGTAAAGAGTCACCTCAGGGATAAAGAGTCCTACCCGAGCCGCCATGTCTCCCAGCAATACGGCAGCGATAATTCCGGTGGAAGTGGCGATAGGACTGGGAGTGTGAATGGTAGCCATGCGGATCATATCGATGGCTACCTCTCCCAGTAAAAACTGCACGAACAGGGGCATGGAGCCCAATTTCTTGGGCCCAATAAACTTCAGCTCTGGAGGCAAAAGACCCGGCTTCAAAGCCAGAAGCAGCCAAAGTGGAGTGAGAAAGACGGAGAAAAACACTCCGAGAAAGCGAACCCAGCGCAAGTAAACCCCCACCGAAGGGCTTTGTCGGAATTCCTCTGCGTGCTGCAGGTGGTGAAAAAAAGTGCAGGGCAAAATAATCACACTGGGAGAAGTATCTACCATGACAAGCACGTGCCCGTCTAGCAGGTGGGCGGCCGCTACGTCGGGACGTTCGGTATAGCGCACCCGGGGAAACGGGTTCCAAAAGTTGCCCGGAACTATTAGCTCCTCCACCGTCTTCTCGGCCATAGGCAGGCCATCGATATTGATGCGCTGAATTTTCTCCCGCACGCTATCTACTATTTCGGGATTAGCAACGTCGTCCAAATAAAGCAGAGCGATGTCTGTTTGTGAACGCGCCCCAGCAGTAAGATGCTCCACCCGCAAGCGGGGGTCTCGCAGGCGGCGACGCAACAAAGCGGTATTGTGCACTAGCGTTTCCACAAAACCATCGCGCGACCCCCGGGTCACCTTTTCCAAATCTGGCTCTTCCGGCATCCGGGCCGGGTACTGGCGCACATCGATGGCAATGGCGCGCGTTTCGCCGTCAAGGAGCAACACCGCCGGCCCACTCAAAGCGGTGTTGATAACTTGCTCCAACGTATCCAGTTCCTGGACTTCACCGTAAATCACATGCCGGTAGAATAGCTTGGTAAAAGCAGCAAT
The DNA here is from genome assembly GCF_052073645.1 of Desulfothermobacter acidiphilus. GTDB lineage: Bacteria > Bacillota > Desulfotomaculia > Desulfotomaculales > Ammonificaceae > Desulfothermobacter > Desulfothermobacter acidiphilus. Next base: position 1,246,215 of record NZ_CM125440.1, read on the forward strand.
GCTTAACTCCTCCGGCGACAAGCGGGCGAACTCGCGCATGATGAGGACTAATGGGGTGTCCTTGGCAAAAGCGTCCACGAAAAGAAAGACTGCCTGGCGCCGGCCGATCTCAAAGCGGCGCTGGATAAGATCGAAATTCTTCTTGAACGCCAGGCGTCGATCTAGTTCCCGGAGGTTGCATTCCAGATTTTTAGCAATAGGAGTGCAGCGTGCTTCCAAGCCAGTCTCTCCTTTCTAACCCTTGGGGCGGAAGAACAGCGCGGCAAAGTAACCGAACACCACCGCTGCGGTCAACCCGGGCGCGGCCGCCGCTACTCCTCCCTGAAAAACACCCATCAAACCGGAACGCGCTGCCCCCTTTATAGCTCCCTGGGCCAGCAAATGGCCAAAGCCGGTAAGTGGCACTGTAGCCCCTGCCCCGGCAAAGCGCACCAGCGGCTCGTAAAGTCCCAGGGCGCTAAGAATAGCTCCAGTAGTTACCAGACCTACCAGCACATGCGCCGGCGTCACCTTATGACTGGTAAGATCCATGCATAGCTGGGCAATAACACAAACGATCCCACCCACCAGAAAGGCCTGCACGAAGATCATATTGCTTCCCCCTCACGCTTCCAGGGCCACCGCGTGCGCCACTGCCGGAATAGTTTCTCCTTGCTTGCTGGTGACGGGGCTCATAAGCGCCCCCGTACCTATTCCCAGCACCCGGCGCAGACGGCCAGCCTTCAGCTCTTGAAATACATAACCGCAGGTGACCAACGCCGGGCATCCGCACCCACTCCCCCCCGCATGCACGTCCTGCTGCTGGCGGTCGAAGATCATGAGCCCGCAGTCGCGGTGTCGCTCGGCGAGTTCGTATCCGTACTCGCGGGCTAGAAGCAAGAGAAACTCGCGCCCGTAATGACCCAGATCGCCCGTAAGAATGAGATCGTAATCTTCCGCCCGGCGGCCCAAATCACTGAGATGGCTGACTATAGTATTGACCGCAGCCGGGGCCATGGCGGCTCCCATGTTCATGGGGTCAGTGCTCCCCAGGTCTGTCACCCGCCCGACGGTAACATGGGTCACCCTGGGTCCCTCTCCCTGGCGTCCAAGCAAGACCGCTCCCGCCCCGGTCACGGTCCACTGAGCCGTGAGCGGGCGTTGGCTACCGTGCTCGGTGGGGAAACGGAACTGCCTCTCCGCAGTGGAGTAGTGACTGGAGGAGCCTATGAGGATGTAATCGGCGAAACCTCCGTCGATAAGCATAGAACCCAGGGCCAAACCTTCGTAAAGGGTGGCGCAGGCCCCGTAAAGGCCAAGGTAGGGAATGGCCAGGGAGCGGGCAGCGAAATTGGCCGCCACGATCTGATTCAGCAGATCTCCGGCCAGTAAGTAGTCAATTTGCTCTGGGAGTAATTGAGCCTTGCTTAACGCCAGCTGGAAAGCCTCTTCCAGCAAGCGCCGCTCAGCTTTCTCCCAACTGTTTTCACCGCAATAGGGGTCCTCGATTACGCGGTCGAAGGTGGGACGCAGTGGCCCTTCCCCTTCTTTGGGCCCGGCCACCGCAGCCGTAGCCAGTAACACCGGTGGAGAAGCCAGCGCCACCGTCTGCGTGCCCACTTTTTTGGGTGCTGGCATAAGCGTTCCTCCTTAGCTGGCCAGCGGAGGGCGAGGTCCTAAAAGGTAATAAATCAGACCGCTCAGCCAGGCAGTAACGATACCGAAAACCAGGATGGGGCCAGCTACGGCGAATAGCCTGGCTCCCACACCCAGAACCAAGCCTTCAGTACGAGCTTCCAGCGCCGGTGCCACCATGGCGTTGGCAAAACCAGTTATGGGCACCAGCATCCCGGCGCCAGCGTAACGAGCCAGTTCATCGTAGTAACCCAGGCCAGTGAAGAAAGCGGCCAGGAACACCAGAACGATGGAGGTGGCTGTGGCAGCATCGGTGAAGCTCAAACCCGCGCGTTGCCAAAGGTTTATTCCCGCCTGCCCCATCAGGCAGATAAGCCCCCCGGTAGCAAAGGCCCAGAGGCAGTTACGCCATACCAGGGGCCGGGGTACGGTCCGGTTGACCATTTGCTGGTACTGGCGCTTCTGAATCTCTAGCGGCTGGCTAGGATCGAAGACCCGCATTTCCTCACCTCGCTCACTCGACGTAGGCCACTTTAACGTTGGCCTTGTACTCCTTGATAACCCCTTCTTCAACGTTAGCGGTAAGGTTCAATAACTCTACCCCGGTCACCCGGCCCAAGGTGCGCGAGGCCTCGCTAACCGCCACCTGCACCGCTTCCCGCCAGCTGTGCGGTGACTCCCCCACCAACTCGGCCACCTTAACGTGCATCTCTTTTCTCCTCCCTTGCTCGCGAAAATAATGGCGTCCACTTCTATTCTGGCTAGCCTTGCCCGCCTCTATGCGAACCGGATTCGGTGCCAGCCACCTCGCTCTTGCCCCGGGGCTTTCCCTTGTCTTTATTTCGCCGCGCCGAGCGGGCCGGACCGCCTGGAGGCTATTAGCGAGCAGATTGAGGCCGCTACACCCCTTCCCTATAATAGAACAATAAGCATCAACCGGGAGGGACTGGTGCTGTCACGTTCTAGTTCGCTATTTGCAGCTCTCTACCATCGCAATTACCGCCTGTACTGGACGGGTCAGCTGATCTCGGTCAGCGGCACCTGGATGCAACAGGTGGCCCTCTCCTGGCTGGTACTAAATCTGACCCGTTCCGCTTTTAAGCTAGGAGTAGTGGGAGCAGCTCAGTTCTTGCCTGTACTGCTTTTCTCCCTTTACGGGGGGGTGCTGTCCGATCGCTTCCCCAAGAAAACCCTTATTCTGTTCACTCAGAGCGGCATGATGCTGCTGGCTTTTCTTCTAGGTCTGCTGGTGGTGACGGGTAAAGCTTACTACGAAGCCCTGGTTGCCCTAGCCTTTATTCTGGGATGTTTTAACGCCGTGGATATGCCGGCCCGGCAATCCTTCATTCTAGAGCTAGTGGACCGTTCCACCCTGATGAACGCTCTTGCCCTGCACTCGGCCCTCTTTAACGGAGCCCGGGTGCTAGGACCAGCCTTGGCCGGAGCGGTGCTGGCCCATTGGGGCACGGCGGCTTGTTTTTTCCTTAACGCCGCCTCCTTCCTGGCCGTTTTGATCCAGGTGGCCCGCATCGATGTGTGGGGTTATAGCCGCGCGGCTAACAACACCGTGACGCTTCGAGAACTCCGTCACACTCTAGCCTATGTTAAACGCACTCCCCAGCTCCTTTATCCCTTGATACTGCTAGCTTTATTCAGCACCCTAGCCACGAACTTTAATGTTCTGATCCCTGCCCTAGCCCGTCTAACTCTGCATGAGGGCGCGTCCCAATACGCCTGGTTGCTGGCCGCGCAAGGATTAGGAGCAGTCATGGGGGGAATTTTTCTGGCCTGGTTGAGCTGGCAGGGTCCCCGGCTGGCCTGGATGGTAACGGGAGCTCTGGCCCTCTGTTTGCCTCAGATCCTTCTGGCGGTATGGCCCACCTACCACTCGGCCCTTTTACTGCTTTGCGCCGCCGGTTGGGGAATGGTAGTACTTAATAGCACCATTAATACTAATTTGCAATTAAACGCCCGCGACGATCGTCGCGGGCAGGTTATGAGCCTCTATATCCTGCTATTTGTGGGAACCTCACCTGCGGGTAATCTCTTAGCCGGAGCCATGGCACACCACTGGGGAGTCCCCTTGGCTTTCGGTTTAGGTGCGAGCCTAGCACTAGCCAGCGGCACAGCCGCGATGGCTTTTTGGAATAGAACTCGAAGAAAGGCGGCTAGTTCATAGCCGCTTCTTTTCTCTCCTTTTGCTGCACCACCGGTTTAGCCGCTTTGTGTCCACCCAATGTGTACACTGCCACCCGCTCCTCTTTCTGGATGGCCGGAACTGCGTGGGTGTCCTGGAAGGCGATGATTCCTTGGGGACAAACCTCAATACACATGCCGCAGTAAATGCACTTGTAAGGATCGTAACGACGCTTGATAAGGCGCCCGGCACTCCTTCCCTCTCCCTCGGAAGTTGACGCCACTTCCAAGCGAGGTCCCACTTCTACCCTAATGGCTCCTACCGGGCAGACGCGCTCGCAGCGGCGGCAGGTCATACATTCCTCCACCGTAAATACAATTCCTCCCCGCGTACCGGGAAAGGGAGCCCTTTTCTCTTCCGGGTATAGGCGAGTCACCGGAGGCTTGAACAAATTACGCAACACCACGCCCAGCATTTTCATGGATTTTCCTCCATCCCTTGTGAAAAGTTTAACTATAGCTCATTTAAACCCTTACTAAAATTGATAGCAGCTGCCGCGGGCGTTGGCAATGTCAGCTGCCATACCTATCCGGTGGTAATAGAAAGCAAGACACCGCTGCCGAGCTTTGCCGGCAGATTTAAACTGAAATGCGCGGAGAAGTTAGCACTAGCTCCTCCGCGCCGCCTTTAGTTGATAGTTTATTCGCTAAGGCTAGCTTAGATCTCTACCACATAGCGGATATCGCAAACCCCAGCTGGGCAATAGCGATCCCGCAAATGCGCCGCGAACTCCTCGTCGTAATTTTCAAGAGCGTCTTTGACAATCCTGGCCCCTACCCGCGCCGCGGGACAATTCTCCCCCTGTAAGACCTGCTCGGCCACCTTAGCCAGCTCCTGCAACAAGGCCAAATCTCCCTCGCCCCGGCTTATCTGGCGCAGAAGCGCGTGCGCCCGAGGCAGCTGCTCCCGACAAGCGCAGCACTCACCGCATTGCTCCTGCATGGTCAGCCCCAGGTAATAAGCGGTAAGATCCACAATACAGCGTGGCATGGCTCCGCCTGAACACATGCGATTTCGCCTCCCGTCCTTTCGCTGAAATCATTTTAAACCTTGGCCCTTATCCGTTGCAAGGCCAAACGCGCCGCTTCCACCGTGCGGGCCACGTCTTCTCTGGTGTGGGCCAGAGAAAGAAACCAAGCCTCGAATTGTGAAGGCGGCAAGTACACCCCTTGCTCTAGCATGGCGTGAAAGAAAGTGGCATAGGCCGCGGTATCCGCTTTAACCGCCGTGTTAAAATCTTGAACCGGTTCGTCGGCAAAAAACAAGGTTAACATAGAGCCCACACGATTGACCTGCCCCGGAACCCCGGTTTCGTCCAAAGCTGAGCGTATTCCTTCCTCCAGCTCCTGCCCCAAGCGCTCCAGATAATCGTAGACCTGGCCCTGGCTCAGCACGTCCAGAGTAGCTATCCCCGCCGCCATGGCCAATGGGTTACCGGAGAGGGTACCGGCCTGATAAACCGGCCCGCTGGGTGCTACCAATTCCATGATCTCCTTCCGCCCCCCAAAGGCCCCCACCGGTAGCCCCCCGCCAATGATCTTGCCCAGACAGGTGAGATCAGGCGTAACCTGGTAGCGCTCCTGAGCTCCACCGTGAGCCACCCGGAAACCGGTGATCACCTCATCGAAAATAAGCAGAGCTCCGAAAGCGCGGCACAAGTCTCTAACCCCTTCCAGAAACCCCGGCCGAGGTGGTACCACTCCCATATTTCCCGCCACCGGCTCCAGGATCACTGCCGCTAACTCTGAACCGTGCTCCTGAAATATGGCTTCTACCACAGACAGGTCGTTAAAGCGAGCCACCAAAGTCTCGCTGGCCACGCCTAAAGGGATCCCGGGGCTGGTGGGTACCCCGAAGGTCAGAGCTCCCGAGCCGGCTTGGATAAGAAACGGATCGGCGTGCCCGTGGTAGCAGCCTTCAAATTTCAGCACTTTAGGGCGGCCGGTGTAAGCCCGCGCCAAGCGCACGGCGCTCATTGTGGCCTCGGTGCCCGAGTTAACCAGCCGCAGCATCTCTATCCCTGGCACAGCGGCCACTATGCGGCGAGCCAGTTCTACTTCCAACGGGCAGGGAGCTCCGAAGCTGGTTCCTCGAGCTGCCTGTTGCGTCAGTGCCTCCACTACTTTAGGGTGAGCGTGCCCCAGAACCAACGGACCCCAAGAGCCAACATAGTCGATATAAGAACGCCCATCAACGTCGTAGATGCGCGCCCCTTCCCCGCGCTCCAAAAAAAGAGGCGTACCGCCCACCGCCTTGAAAGCTCGCACCGGACTGTTTACCCCTCCAGGCAGGTAACGCTGCGCCTCCTCCCATAGCCGGGCCGATAGCCCCTCACTCAAGGTCTTCGCCCCCTTCCTCAGAAAAATACTGGGGATTGGAACGCTTGAGTTCCTGGGTGCTAAAGAGCACCAGGAAGTCGCTGATTCCCACCGCCGCGCTTAGGCGATGAATGATCTCCCAGCACTCTTCGCGGCTCAAGCGGTGTATCATGGTGTAGAGATTGTAAGGCCAGTCCGGAGCGGGTAGGCGCTCGTAACAATGAGTGACTTCGGGGAAAGAAGCTAGTTTTCGTCCCACTTCTTCCACCCGCTCGGGCGGAACTCGCCACACCACCATGGCGTTAGCAGAAAACCCCACATGCTGCTGGCGTAAAGCAGCCGAAAGCCGCCGGATAACCCCCTGTTCGAGATAATCCCTTACTCGTTCAAGCACCTCTTCTTCGCTCATATCCAATCGCCGAGCAATTTCGGCGAAAGGGCGAGAGGTGATGGGGAAATTATTCCCCAGCTCCAGTATCAGGCGCTGTTCCTGTTCGGTCATGGTCTCCCTCCAGATCGAACTTTACCCTTATTTTGAAAATGCGGCGGGCCGGCAGATTAAGAGAACGCTGGATGCCAGTTTTAGATTTTATTTCCTGTAAGATCTGCTCAATCCGCTCGGACGAAGGGGCCAGAATGGTGAACCAAACGTTGTAAACTTCGTGCTCCCGCACATAATTGTGCGTCACCTCAGGATAGCTGTTGATGACCTCAGCCACCTCCGGAATCCGCTGCGGGGGTACCGAGAGAGCGCAAAGAGTACCCGTGTAGCCTATCTTACGGGAATCGATGATGGCTCCCAGACGTCGGATCACTCCCTTATCCTTCAGCTCATTTAAACGAGCCAGCACCGCCTCTTCCGACATCCCCACCTGCGCCGCCAATTCCTGAAAGGGCTTCGGAACCGGAGGAAAACCCTTCTGTAAAGCAGCCAACAAACGGCGATCGGCAGCGCTCAAAGTTCCAGCTTGCTTCGGCATAGCAATGCTAGCCTCGCTTCCCTGCCTGGTAAAGACACCAGGGTTCTTCGGCCATGTAGTCGCCGTAGTAATAAAGGGCACGCGCTCGACAGCCACCGCAAATATCGTTATAATCGCAGCTACCGCATTTACCAGTGTACTCCCGGCTGCGTAGCCGCTGGAATATAGGCGCCTCCTTCCATATCTGAGAAAAGGGTGTTCGTCGCACATCGCCCGCTGGCAGATTAATGTAAGCGCAGGGTTGCACCACTCCCACCGGACTTATCAGGCAGTAAGCAATCCCCGCCAGGCAGCCCCGACCGAAGCGATTTTCCAGCCCCATCTGCCTAGCAATGCGCTGGAATTGGGGAGCGCAAGTCGGCTTAACTTCGATCTGGGCCTCCGCGCCTTTGAGCAACAGGCGGCGGAGCAAGCGCTCGTACTGTTCCGCTTTGATGGAGGCTTCAGCCAAATTGACCGCGCGGCCTGTGGGAACCAGGAAAAAGACGTGATGCCCAATGGCCCCCCGGCTCACCGCAAAATCGGTGATCCCCTCTACCTCTTCGTAGTTAAAATCCATAACCGTGGTGTGGATCTGAAAGGGCAGCCCCGCCTCCCGACAAGCTGCCATTCCCTTAACCGCCGCCTCCCAAGCCCCGGGCACTCCCCGGAGCCGGTCATGCTTCTGAGGGTCTAGACTGTCAAGGCTTATTCCGGCCACGGCGAGACCAGCGGCGCGCAACTCCCGAGCCACCGCGGCATCGATAAGGGTGCCGTTGGTTCCCAGCACCGGACGCAGCCCTAGAGAGCGAGCATACCCGATCAAGGAGTAGAGATCGGGTCTCAGAAGCGGCTCTCCCCCGGAGAAAATCATGATCTTAAAGCCCGCCCGGGCGATCTCCTCCAAAAGCCGGCGCCCTTCTTCCTCACTGAGCTCCCCTTCCTGCTTAGTGCCAGCATCACGGTAGCAATGCTCGCATTTTAGATTGCAGGCATTAGTCACATTCCAAGAAATGATCACTTGGCATCTTCCCCTTTCCCCTACTCCGCCAGCCAGCGGGCCGCTTCGCGCGCATGGTAACTGATGATCACGTCCGCCCCGGCACGCTTTATGGCCGTAAGCGCCTCCAGGACCGCCGCTTTCTCATCCAGCCAGCCAAGCTTGGCTGCTGCCTTGATCATAGCGTACTCCCCGCTAACGTTATAAGCCGCCACCGGGCGGTTGAAAGTGTCTTTTACCTGCCGGATGACATCCAGGTAAGCCAGCGCTGGCTTCACCATCACTATGTCGGCTCCTTCTTCTAGATCTAGTTCTACCTCCCAAAGGGCCTCGACGGCGTTGGCTGGGTCCATCTGGTAACTCCGGCGATCCCCAAAGCGGGGAGCGCTTTCCGCTGCCTCCCGAAAGGGACCGTAGAACGCCGAGGCGTACTTGGCGCTATAAGCCATGATACCCACCTCGGTGAACCCAGCCGCGTCCAAAGCCTCGCGGATGGCGGAGACGCGGCCGTCCATCATATCCGAGGGAGCGACCAGATCAGCCCCGGCCTCGGCATGGGTCACCGCCACCCGAGATAGCAGGGGAAGAGTGGGATCGTTTAAGATTTTCCCACCTTCCACCACTCCGCAGTGGCCGTGGTCGGTGTAGGAGCAGAGACAAACGTCGGTAGCCACCACCAACTGGGGGTAGCGCTCCTTAACTGCCCGGACCGCGCGGGGCACCACCCCCTCCTTATTCCAGGCTTCGCTCCCTTGGGGGTCCTTCCGCTCGGTGACTCCGAAAAGCAATATACCCGGTAGCCCCAATTCCAGCACCTCGGCTAGTTCTTCCAGCAACCGGTCCACCGAGTACCGGTAAACTCCTGGCATAGACTCCACTGGGACTTTCACTCCCTCCCCCTCGACAACGAAAAAGGGGAGCAAAAAGTCGTTCACATTAAGTTCGGTTTCCCGAACCAGGCGCCGCAGAGCAGCGGTCCGCCGCAAGCGGCGCGGCCGGTAATAAGGATGATTCAAGACCTTCCCTCCCCACTAGCATAATAGGCTACCAGAGCCGCTACCAGCCCCGGCACGGTGTATTCCTGCGCCTCCACTCCCACACGCAGGCCCGACGCACGAAGGGTCTGGCTGGTCACCGGGCCAATCGAGGCTATCAGCACCCGGCTCAAACATTCTCTGGCCTCCGCCCCCAGCCCCTCCAGCAAAAAGCGAGCGGTAGAAGAACTAGTGAAGGTCACTACGTCCAGAACTCCGGCCACCAGGAGTTGCCGAGCCAGCTTCAGCCGCTCCCGCGCGGGTAGTATGCGGTAAGCCACCACCTGGGTCACTTCGGCTCCCGCTGCCAGCAAGGCTTCCTCCAACACTGGACGAACCCGGTCGGCCCGGGGAAGTAGCACGCGCTCCCCCGCTTTCACCTGGGTTACCAGGTGAGCAGCCAGTTCCTCCGAGCGGAAGGCTGGGGGCAAGTCTGCGGTGATCAGCCCCCTGGCCTGTAGAGCGTCCGCCGTGGCCGGCCCTAAAGCGGCGAAGCGGGCCTGGCGGAAAGAACGTAGATCCTGCCGCCTCTCCCGCAAGCGGTCGAAAAAGAACTCCACTCCGTTAGCCGAGGTAAAAATCACCCAGTGGTAGCTGTCAGCTCGATCCATCGCCTGGTCGAGCGGGGTCCAGTCGTCTGGGGGTTCTATCTTTATCACCGGGCATTCGACAGGTTCTCCACCCAAGTCGGCTAAAAGCCGAGAAAGGCGCGAAGCCTGGTGTTGCGCTCTGGTCACCATGATGCGCTTTCCCGCCAATGGCCCCCTGGTAAACCAGGCCAGCCGGGAAGCGAGCTCAACCACCTTCCCCACCACCACTACCGCAGGGTTGGCCAGGCCAGCTCTCTCTACCTCCGCAACCAATTGGCGCAAAGGAGCCTTCACCTCCCGCTGCCGACCGGTGGTTCCCCACTGGATTACCATCGAGGGCGTCTCCCCCGACATCCCCTCTTCCAGCAGCTTCCGGACTATCAGAGGTAGGTGAACCATGCCCATAAGAAAAACCAGCGTGCCCCCCTGCACCAGGCTGGGCCAGTTGATCCCGGAAACGCTTTTTTCTGGATCCTCACTCCCGGTAGCCACCGTGAAACTGGTCACGTACCCACGGTGGGTGAGGGGAACCCCGGCATAAGCCGGTGCCGCCACAGCCGCCGTCACCCCTGGAATCACCTCGAAAGGCACTCCGGCCTCAGCCAACGCCTCCGCTTCCTCTCCCCCGCGCCCGAACACGAAGGGGTCCCCACCCTTAAGGCGGGCCACTATCTTCCCGTCCCTCCCGTATTGCACCAGCAGGCGATTGATTTCCTCCTGGTTGAGGGCGTGTCTTCCTGGCTCCTTGCCTACAAAAATAAGTTCCGCCTCTGGACAGGCATGGCTTAAAAGGGCCGGATTTACCAGGCGGTCGTACACCACTACCTCGGCCCGGGACAAAGCTTCGACTCCTTTAAGGGTAATAAGTCCCGGATCACCGGGACCGCCACCCACCAGATAGACTTTTCCTCGCATACCCAACCCCCATCAGACTCAATCTAGCTAAGCCCTCTCTAACAACTCGCGAGCTCCTTCTCGAAGGAGGCGCTCGGCCAGTTTGGTTCCGAGCTCTTCGGGATAAGCAGCGTCCCCCACCTCTTGTCCTCTGATCACACGCGTACCATCCGGAGACGCCACTAGCCCCTCCAGCAAAAGTTCTGCACCTGCCGGCTTCGCCAGCGCCGCCACAGGAACGTGACATCCGCCTCCCAGCCAGCGCAGGAAAGCGCGCTCGGCGGTTACCTGCAGATGGGTCACCGGATCATCCAATGTCATTAGCACCTTACGCAGCTCCCGGTCCTGCTTCCTCACTTCCACTCCAATGGCTCCCTGCGCCACCGCTGGCAGGCAGACGTTATGGGGAAGCGCTACCGCTTTACCGGACAAATCCAGCCCCAGACGCCTAATCCCGGCCCAGGCTAGCACGGTGGCCTCGCACTCCCCTTGAGCCAGCTTGCGTAAGCGTGTGGGAACGTTACCTCGCAGAGGGACAAAGTTCAAATCCTTCCGCACCGCGCGAAGCTGAGCCTGCCGCCGCAAGCTAGAGGTTCCTATCCTGGCACCGGCAGGCAGATCTTCTAATCGCCATCCCGCTGCCGACACCAGAGCGTCCCCCGGATCTTCCCGAGGGAGCACAGCAGCGATGCAGAGCTCCTCCGGTAAATCGGTGGGCAAATCCTTGAGGCTATGCACCGCCAGATCGATAGCGCCTTCCTGCAACTGCCGCTCGAGTTCCTTGGTAAAAAGTCCGCGATCACCTATGGCAGGAAGGGCTAAATGGGCCACTTGATCGCCGGTAGTTTGGATTTCAATTACCTCGAAAATGTGCTCCGGCCATCTCCGCCGCAGCAACTCCACTACCTGCCGCGTCTGCACCAGGGCCAACTCGCTCCCCCGCGTGCCAACACGCCAGCAACGCTCACTCTTCTTCATTCTTTCAGTTGCTACCTCCGCTACCGCACTCGCTCTCGGTCGCCGCCTCCCGCTCCAGATCAAAGAGTTCCTTCAGAGTCCCAGCGTAAATGTGGCCCCGCGTGGTGAGGGCCATTTCCTTCAAACGCACCACCGGAGCGTGCAGAAGCTGGTTAACAAGACTATTAGCCAGAGAAAGGATGATCTTTTGCTGCTGAGGCGTTAGCGGACCCAAGCGGTTAAGAGCTCGCTTTAACTCCCGCTGCTTGATAGTCTCTCCGCGCTCCTTAAGAGCAGCTATAACGGGGACCACTGCCCGCTCGGCTTGACGCTGCAGGAACTTGTCCACCTCATCCTCAATGATGGCTTCGGCCTGAACCGCAGCTTGACGGCGCAACGCGTAATTTTCGTCCACCACTTTTCCCAGAGCATCGATATCATAAAGCGCCACTCCCGGCAGCAGACCCACCTCCGGATCCACATCCCGGGGCACCGCTATGTCGATGAGGAAGATCTTTTTGCCCGCCCGCCGCCGCATCACCTCGGCCATGGCCGGGGCGTGGATCACATAATGAGTCGCGGCCGTACAGCTAATCACAATATCGGCATCCAGCATCCGGTCATACAATTCTTGAAAGCGCACCGCCCGCCCGCCAAAGCGATCCGCCAGTTCCTGGGCGTGATCGAAAGACCGGTTGGACACGATTACCCCAGATACCCCGCTGTCCACCAAATAGCGCGCCGTAAGCTCCCCTATTTTGCCTGCTCCCACTACCAGTACCGTGCGTCCGGCCAGACCACCCAGCGCCTGGCGAGCCAGTTCCACCGCCGCCGAACTCACCGATACGGGGTTGCGGTCGATTCCCGTCTCGGTACGCACCCTCTTTCCCACCGCCAGAGCTTGCTGAAAGAGAGCGTTAAAATAGCTTTCGGTAGCTCCCGCCTCCAGGGCCAGGTGGTACGCGTCGCGCACCTGGCCCATAATTTGCGTCTCACCCAGGATCATCGAATCCAGGCCGGCAGCCACCCGGAAGAGATGACGCACACAGTTACGCTCAGTGTGAGCGTAAAGGAAAGGTTTGAGGCTGGACTCGAATTCTACTCCCGTCCACCGAGAAATCACCTCTATAACCGCGGTGCGGGCCACCCCCTTCGAGAGCAGCAAGTAAAACTCGGTGCGGTTACAGGTGGAAAGCAAAACCACTGCTTCGACTCCCGACCTGCATTTCAACTCCGCCAATAATTCCCGGGCCTGAAGCGGCGTGAAAGCGAAGCGCTCTCGCACCCTTACCGGAGCCGTCCGATGGTTAAGACCCACCACTATCAAGAACACGCTGCACCAGCTCCTTTGCTCGGTTAAGGTCGTTAGCTTCCAGGGCCTCCACAACAGCCGGACTCGCCAACGCAGCCAGCACCCGTTCCTTTTGATCTCCTTCCAGCTGCAACCATCGGGGACGGAGATCACCCAACCATTGCAAAAAACCTTCCCACGCCGGAGGCAGGTGATCTTCCAGCCATCGACGTAGAACTCGCGCCAACGCCGGGCTTTTTCCCTGAGTGGAGATAGCCACCAACAAATCACCCCGGCGCACCACCGCCGGCACGAAAAAATCGCAGCGTTCCGGCGCATCTGCCACGTTAACCCAAATACCCTGCATCCGACACTCGCGAACCACAGCTTCGTTGGTGGCACTGGAGTCGGTAGCGCTTACCACCAGCAGTGCTCCTGCCGTGTCGCCCGGTTGGAACTCCCGCGCCCACCATTCTATTTTACCCTCCTGGACCCATCGCTGGAGCTCAGGGGTGAGCTTCGGGCTCACTACTCGAACTTTAGCGCCGGAGGACAATAAGCCAGCTACTTTCCGGGTAGCCACCGCCCCTCCGCCCACCACCAGACAAAGCTTATCCTCCAAGCGCAAAAAAACCGGGTAAAGCATGTTCCCTTCTCCTAAAAATGATATCAAAAACTGCGTCGGATAACGAACTCGGCAATTTGTTCCAGGTAGCGACGTTGCGGGATGGGAGGGAGAGGATTAATGTAACTCAAAGCCTTACTGGCGAAAGCACGAGCCACCTGCAGGCTAAAGCTTATCCCGCCAGCATCACTCACTATAGCAATAGCCTCCCTAACCTCAGACTCAGTCTTACCCCGCGAACAGAGAATCTCTTTCAAGCGCCAGCCCCGATCACTTCGGTTCCAGGCGTAAATTACCGGCAAGGTAGCGATGCCCTGACGAATATCCCCACCCACCGCCTTGCCCAGCACTCGCTCATCCGCCACCAGGTCCAGCACATCATCCACCACCTGGAAAGCCATGCCCAAAGCCAGGCCGTATCCCCGCAAAGCCCGAAGGATCGTAGGAGGAGCCTGGCAAGCTCTGGCCCCTAATTCGCAAGCAGCACTAATGAATAAAGCCGTCTTGCGCCGGATGCGCCGGAAATAGCGGCAGGGGCTTTGGCCAGGACTAAAGCTTTCCCGTTCCTGGGCGAACTCCCCCGAACACATGGCTAGGCAAACTTCCGCCAACTTCCGAGAGATCGCCGAATCCTCGTAAGCAGCCACTAGTTCGATAGCTTGGGCGAAAAGCACATCCCCCACTTTGACGGCCGTTTCTGATCCCCAGCGGAAGTGAACTGTAGGGATGCCTCGCCTTGTCTCGGCCCCATCAATCACATCATCATGAACCAGCGTGGCCATGTGAATAAGTTCCACCGCCACCGCCAGCGGCAGCACCTGGGACCAGGAGTAAGAGCCAAAGCGCGCGCATAACAAGACCAGGGCAGGGCGCAAGCGCTTGCCCCCTGCCGCCAAAAGATGAAGCGCCGCCTCGCGCAGAGGCGACGGGTTAGCCATCAATACCCGCCTGATCTCTTCCTCTACGGCGGCCAATTCCCCTTGCAGATCTCCCCAGAAGCGCAAAGCATACCTGCCCCCCTAATAGGGTTTATTCGCCTTTCCGGCCCCGAAATCCTGCCGCGCTATGCTTTTAAAATTAAGTATCCGCTTCGGAATCCTGGTGGGGGCGCGGGTCCTCGTACCAGACTCCTTCTTCCCGCTTCACCACCCTGCCCTTTACCTCTTCCCCCTCTTCCAACTCGGAGGAAAGGGAGTGCTGGGCCACATCTTCCCACACCTCCTCCGGGCTGTAACCTTGCTCTTCCCCCTCGCGCTGCATGGGGATACCCAGCACCTCCTCCTCCACTGGGCGAAGACGCCGCTGCGACTCCTTTTCCCTCCGGGTCTGGCAGAGACGGCAGAGCGTGGTGTGCGGCAATGCCAAGAGCCGCTCAGGAGGAATGGAAGCTCCGCAACGCTCGCAATAGCCATAGGTACCCATCTCCAAACGCTGCAGGGCATTACGCACAGCCTGCAGCTGCAGCAGCATCGCCTCGCGCAAAGCCAGATCCTTGGAGCGCTCGAAGAGCTCACTGCCCAGATCAGCCGGGTGGTTATCGGCCAGGGAGAGCTCCCCCGTGGCCTCGCGCAATGACTGCCGCTCACCCTGGAGCTCGGCCTCTAACTCCGCCTGCTCCCGGAGCAATCGGCGGTACAGACTTTCGCGGGTCACCTCGTCTAACAAAACCCTCACCTCCTTAGTAAAGATGCATTTCCACCATGCGTACAATATCGGCGATGAAACGTCCTATCCCCGGAAGGTTAGCCGCCACCACCAGCCGCAGCGCGTAGAGAAGCAAGCTGCTCAGCAAGGCAAAGCCCAGAGCTATTCCTACCCCCCGAGCCAATCCGGAGATAAAATTAATGTACATCAGGCGCCAAGGGTGTTCTAATAGCCTCACATACTCTGCCAAGCGCATCTTCTCCACCTGGAGAGCTAACTCCCGCACTCTCCGCTCCAAACGCGCCAGCAAGCCGGCCAGACGGGCGGTTTCTCCGGGCAGCATTTGTTTATTCTCCCCCAGCCACCAGCACCTTACGCCCGGGAGCCAACTCGGGGATGAGAAAAACCCGCGGATCGGTAGACAAAACGCGCACCAAGCGACCCTCCCCCGGCCCGGTGAGTTCCACCAGCACCGGAACGCCTTTGTAGGAAACCAGACGCCGGGATGGCACCTGCTTCTCCTCCCACACCAACTCTAAAGGCAAAAGAGTATAAAGCACCGCCCTCAACTCCTAGCCTGGCAGGAAATGAGTTGGCGCAATTTGCTAAGCGCCTCCCGCACCCCTCCCACCTCGTTGATGAGACCGCATTTCACCGCTTCCCTACCCACCAGCACAGTGCCCACGTCCCGCGCCAGCTCCCCCGAGCGGAACATCAGTTCACGCAATCGCTCCTCTCCGATTTGCGAGTATCGCACCACAAACTTAATCACTCGGTCCTGCATTTTTTCTAGATACTCCCAGGTTTGTGGCACGCCTATTACTTGCCCGGTAAGCCGAATAGGGTGAATCGTCATGCTAGCCGTTTCCGTGATAAAGGAATAGTTGCAACCAACCGCAACTGGAACCCCTATGGAGTGCCCCCCGCCTAAAACCAGGGAAACTGTGGGTTTGGAGAGAGAAGCCAGCATCTCAGCGATGGCCAAGCCCGCCTCCACATCTCCACCCACCGTATTGAGCAACACCAGCACTCCCTTCACCTCTGGGTGTTGCTCTAGAGCCACCAATTGCGGCAGGAGATGCTCATATTTGGTAGTCTTATTTTGGGGAGGCAGAACCAGATGGCCTTCAATCTGCCCCACAATGGTGAGGCAATGAATGTCGCTGGTCGAGGGAAGCGGTACAGTTGTTCCCGTTTCCAGCAGCTGGGCCAAGGCGGCCTTTTGCGCCTCGGGCAAAGGTTCGCCCAACCTTATCGACCCCTCACCGGAACTGCTATCGCTCTTTAGTCTTCCTCAGGTCCGGAGAAATGACTCTTGGAAAAGCAAAACCCTGCCCTCTCCCTGAGCAGGGATTAACGCCGGCTGCCGCTGTCGGAAAGACGCTGTCCGAAAAAATAGACAATAGCTGTGGATACGTTCAACCCACTACTCACTCACCCCAGCCACCACTGACGCGGTTGGGATTCCTGCGCTGGGAGGTCATTTCGCCAGCCAGCGACGGAGCAAAAACCGCAGAAAACCAGGAATCTTAATAAAGACCACTTTCATGCCACCGCCTCCTCCCCCCTCTAATTTATTCCGCTCTTCCCCTTTTGTTACTTCTTCCGCATTAAAATAAGGGGGTTTACCCCTTTCGGTCCTTCCGTCATCGAGGAAGGTGTCGCGAAGGAGGTAAAAAGGGACTGCCCCGCTTAAATTTGAGGGCAGCCCCTGGTAGCGATCCCGTCTCTCCGCTAACCCAGCTTGCGGTAACAAAACCACCAGTCGTAGCAAGTGTACATCTTCATGCGTTCTTTGGCTGTCTGCTCGTCGGTGGGCGGCGGGATGATCACTGCGTCTCCTATGAGTTCGTTGTGGGGCCAATTAGCCGGCATCGCCACCATGTTAGCATCGGCTACCTGCAGGGCCTTAACGATCCGCACAATCTCGTCCATGTTGCGCCCCAGCTCCTGAGGATAGTATAGAATCACCCTGATTACGCCCTTATCGTCCACTACGAAGACGGCCCGAACCGTGTTCGAGCCCTTGCTGGGGTGGATCATTCCCAGCTGACGGGCCACCGAACCATCATCGGCGATGATGGGGAAAGGAATTTCTACCCCCAGGGTGTCCTTGATCCATTGGGTCCACTTGATGTGGGCGAACACCTGATCCACCGAGAGCCCGATGAGCTCGCAGTTTAACTGTTTAAACTCCGGATATTTTTTGGCGAAAGAAACGAACTCGGTTGTGCAGACAGGGGTAAAATCGGCCGGATGGCTGAAGAGAATAAACCAACTACCCGCGTAGTCCTGGGGTAGATGCCGCTTCCCAAAACTGGTTTGCACTATGAGTTCAGGAAATCGATCACCTATAAGAGGGAACTTTTCTTCCATCTCCTAACCTCCTCCAATGGACTATTTTAAATTGACTACAGATAGTCTATCCTAGATTTACCTTATAGTCAAGAAAAATCTATCCGCGATAGGAGAGGGCAAGAACAGGTTCCCGAATCAAAGGCGATCAACCTCCTCCGGTGGCCGCCAGTAACCAAGCGCGTAACCGCTGTAGCCCCTCGATCAAATCCTCCTCCCCCAGAGCGTAAGAAAAGCGCAGGTACCGGTCATCACCGAAAGCTGCCCCTGCTACCACCGCCACCCGAGCTTCATCCAGCAGCGCCAAAGCCAGATCGGCAGCAGTAGTCACTTGCCGCCCCCCTAATCGCCCTCCCAGGAGCTGGCTCACATCGGGAAAGACGTAAAAAGCTCCCGCTGGCCGGGAGCAGCGCACGCCGGGCAAGGAATTCAATCCCTGCCAAATAAGATCGCGCCGCCGCTGAAAGGAGCAGCGCATCTCCTCCACCGGCTCCTGGGGGCCCGTTAGGGCCGCCAGCGCGGCCATCTGAGCTACAGCGGTCGGGTTGGAGGTGCTGTGACTTTGCAAATTGACCATGGCCTTCACCACTTCCCGGTTAGCCGCCGCGTATCCTATGCGCCAGCCGGTCATGGCGTAAGCCTTGGAAACCCCGTTTACCACAACGGTGCGCTCCTTGATCTCCGGAGCCAAAGAAGCAATACTAACATGCTCTTCCCCATCGTAAATTAATTTTTCATAGATTTCGTCCGAAATTATCCACAAATCGGCCGCCAGCGCCACCTCAGCCAGTCGCTCCAGTTCCTGGCGCCGATACACAGCTCCGGTAGGATTACCCGGAGAGTTAAGAATCAGCACGCGGGTACGCGGAGTAATAGCGGCCTGGAGGTTTTCAGAACTCAACTTAAAGCCGTCGCTCTCCAAGGCGGGAACCAGAACAGGTTTCCCCCCGGCCAGCTTTACCTGTTCCGGGTAAGAAGTCCAGTAGGGAACAGGGATGATAGCCTCATCGCCGGGATTTAAAAGCACCTGCAGCGCGTTATAAAGCGAGTGCTTGGCACCGCAGGAAACTACGATTTCTTCCGGGGTATAGCTTAGGCCGTTGTCCCGATACAGTTTCTCGCTTATGGCCTGGCGTAACAACCACAAACCGGCCACTGGGGTGTATTTGGTGTACCCCTCATCTATAGCTCGCCTAGCCGCCTCCTTGATGTGTTCCGGAGTGTCGAAGTCTGGTTCCCCCGCTCCGAAATTAATCACCTTCTCCCCCCGTTGCTGGAGCTCTTTGGCCCGCGCATCCACCGCCAGAGTGGGAGAAGGGCTCAATTGCTGAGCCCGCGCCGCCAGTTTAAACATGAGCGAAGCTCACCTTCCCCAGCACCCGCCGTATTCGCTGCAGGGCTTCTTTCAATCGGGCGGTGGGCAGGGTCAGAGAGACTCGGAAGAAGCCTTCCCCGTTGCGACCATAACCGGTGCCAGGCGTTACCACCACTCCCGCTTCCTCCACCAGATGAGTAGCGAAAGCCGCGCTGGAGAAGCCGTCCGGCACCGGAAGCCATAGGTAGAAGGTGGCCTTTGGAGGCTCAACCCTCCACCCCATCTCCCGAAAAGCGGCTACCGCCAGATCGCGCCGCTCCCGGTACAGGGCCACCATCTGCTCCACGCACTCCTGCGGTCCTTCCAGCGCCTTCACGCCAGCGTGCTGCACCACTTGAAAGGCGCCGGAATCTATGTTGGACTTGAACCTACCCAGCAGCTCCACCGCTTCCCGGCAACCCGCCGCCCACCCTAAACGCCAGCCGGTCATATTGTAGGGCTTGGAGAGGGAACCGAATTCAATGCCCACCTCTTTGGCTCCCGGCGTGGCCAGGAAACTCGGAGGGCGATACCCGTCAAAAGCCACTTCTACGTAAGCGGCGTCGTGGCAAACCAGCAGATCGAAGTCCCGCGCAAAGGCTACCACTTCGGCGAAGAAGTCAGACGAAGCCACCGCCGCCGTGGGGTTATTGGGGTAGTTAATAAAGAGTACCTTAGCCTGCCGGGCTACTTCCGTAGGAATGTCCTCCAAGCTAGGGAGAAAGCCTTTTTCCGGCCGGAGGGGGAAATAATAGGGAACACCCCCCGCCAAGATAGCGCCCCCAGCGTAAACCGGGTAGCCAGGGTCGGGTACCAAAGCCAGGTCGCCAGGGTTGAGATAGCACCAGGAAATAAAGGCTATACCCTCTTTAGAACCTATTAGGGTAACCACTTCCTGCTCGGGATCGAGTTCCAGGCCGAATCGCCGAGCGTAGTAACGAGCCACCGCTTGCCGGAAGGCCAGCATCCCCCTAGAAGTAGGGTAGCGGTGGTTTTCCGGCACCTCTATCTGTTTCCGCGCCTCTTCCCGAATATGCTCGGGTGTGGGCTGATCCGGATCTCCTATTCCTAAGCTGATGATATCAACCCCCGCTGCCCGTTTTTCCGCGATTAGTTGTTCTATGCGGGCGAAAAGATAGGGGGGCAAGTTCTCCACGCGTTGAGCTGCCGCCGGCACAGCCATCTCTCCCCTTTCTCTGTAGATCTAAAATTTAGGCTTCGCCCAGCCACTCGCCCTTGAATACGGTGGCAGCCGGACCGGTCATATAGACGTGCCCGTCCTTTTCATCCCAACGAATGTGCAGATCCCCTCCAGAGAGATGGACAATAACTTTGCGGGTGACGAAGCCGTTGAGCATGGCTGCCACCGCGGCCGCGCAGGCTCCCGAACCGCAGGCCAAGGTCTCGCCCACCCCTCGCTCCCACACCCGCACCTTAATTTCGCTGGTATTTACCACCTCGACGAATTCCGCATTGGTGCGGCGGGGAAATGCCGGGTGAAACTCTAGCTGGGGCCCCAACTGCTCCACCGGGGCCTCTTCCACCGAAGGGACGAAAAGCACGCAGTGGGGATTACCAAAAGATAAGGCCGTGATCCGAAAAACCAGGCCGTCCTCGAAGACCAGAGGCTCGTTTATCACCTGGCCCGGAGGACCCTGCATGGGTATGGCCTGGCGCTCTAAAATTGGCTCTCCCATATCCACCGTGCAACTTTGCACCTTGCCCTCTTCCACGACTAACTCCACACTCTTAACCCCCGCGCCGGTGGCTATACGCATTTGCTGGTAAGGGAAAAGACGAGTCTCGTAAGCCAGTTTGGCCACGCAGCGAATGGCATTACCGCACATTTCCGCCTCCGAGCCATCAGCGTTGAAAATACGCATAGCCAGATCGGCCGTGTCGGAAGGGAGAACGAAAACCAAACCGTCGGCTCCCACCCCGAAATGAAGGCGGCAAACCCGGCGAGCCAGCTCCTCCGGCTGGGGTGGCAAGTGGCGGGTCATGACTACCACGAAGTCGTTACCCAAGCCGTGCATCTTAAAAAAGTGCAACACCTTCACCCCCCTGGGCTAGGGCCAGGCTAGCCCCCACTTCCAGAGCTCGCTCATTGACCGCTATCAAGTGCTGGCGGTGCGAGGGCAGAACCACCCGCAGCGCTTCTTTGACCCTTTCTAGCGGCATCACCTGGGTCAGAGCTATAAAGGCCCCCACCAGTACATTTACGGCCACGCGGGCGTTGCCAAGGGCTTCCGCCTGCGCCGTGGCTTCCAGCCCCAGAATCCGGCGACCGGGGAGCTCTTTATCCCACCGGATCAGGGAAGCATTGTAGAGGATCAAGCCGCCTGGCTTCACCTTGGAAACAAATTTTTCTAGCGAAGGCTGGTTCATAGCGATCAACGTAGTGGGTTCGGTGACCAGGGGGCAGCTTATCGGCTGATCAGAAAGGGTGACGCCGCAGTTAGCCGTGCCGCCCCGCATCTCCGGTCCGTAAGAAGGAATCCAAGCTACGTAAAGCCCGTGGGCCATCCCCGCCTGAGCCAATAGCATCCCGGCCGAAAGGATGCCCTGGCCTCCGAAGCCGGCCAGCAAGATCTCCTCAAGCATTGGTCTTCTCCTCCTGAGGCACTTTAAATTCGCCCAAGGGATAATAGGGGATCATTCGCTCCTCCACCCATTTAAGCGCTTCCACCGGACTCAGGCCCCAGTTGGTAGGGCAAGTCGATAGCACCTCCACCAAAGCAAAGCCTAGCCCCGCCAGCTGAACCTCGAAGGCCCGACGAATGGCCTTTTTGGCCTGCAGCACGTGCTTGGGAGAATTGACCGCCACCCGGGCAACGTAAGCAGCTCCTTCTATGGTAGCTAGAAGTTCGGCCACCCGCAAAGGATACCCAGCCTCCTCAGCCCGCCGCCCCAGGGGGGTGGTGGTGGTCTTTTGTCCCAACAGGGTGGTGGGCGCCATCTGACCCCCGGTCATCCCGTAAACGGCGTTATTGACGAAAATGGTGGTAATTTTTTCACCCCGGGCAGCGGCGTGGACGATTTCCGCCGTGCCGATGGCAGCTAGATCGCCGTCCCCCTGATAAGTGAATACCGTCCGATCGGGCAGGACGCGTTTGACGCCAGTAGCTACCGCGGGAGCTCTTCCATGCGCCGCTTCGATCATATCGCAGTTAAAATACTCGTAAGCGAAAACGGCGCAGCCTACGGGACAAACCCCCACCGTCTGCTCCAGCACCCCGAGCTCTACCAGCGCTTCAGCCGTTAAGCGGTGGATAATGCCGTGCGTACAACCGGGACAATAGTGAAAAGGCTTGGAAGTAAGTCCGCGGGTGCGCCCAAACAGCATCTTCATAGCCCCTTGACCACCTCTTTAGCGAATTCTACCACCTCGGCCACCGTGGGGACCATACCCCCCGTGCGCCCGTAGAAATAAACAGGGCAACGCCCCTCCACCGCCAGACGCACATCTTCGACCATCTGCCCCAGGCTCATCTCCAGCGCCAAAAAAGCTCGCGCCCGAGAAAGGGCTTCCCGGAAGGGAGCTTCAGGAAAAGGGAAGAGGGTAACAGGGCGAATTAAACCGGCGGATTGACCCTCTGCGCGTAGGCGCTCCACCACCGCCCGTGCCACCCGAGCCATAGTGCCAAAGGCCACCAGCACTAGCTCCGCCCCGTCCAAAGCGTAAGTTTCCCAGCGCTTCTCCTCCGCTTCCATGCGCTGATACTTAGCCTTTAGACGCAAGTTCACCCTTTCCAGCTCCTCTGGCTCGATATAAAGCGAGTTAATGACGTTGCGCTGCTCCCTCCCTAAGGTCCCGGTAGTGGCCCAGGGTTTGGGTGGAAGCTCAGCAGCGCCGGAGTAAGGAGATAACTCTACCGGCTCCATCATCTGGCCCAAGATGCCGTCGCCTAGCACCATCACCGGGTTGCGATACTTATCGGCCAGCTCAAAAGCCAAGGCCATGAGATCGAGGATCTCCTGCACAGAGGAGGGGGCCAGGCAAAGCAGGCGGTAATCTCCATGCCCTCCCCCTTTTACTGCCTGAAAGTAATCGGACTGAGCCGGAGCAATGTTGCCCAGCCCCGGCCCTCCCCGCATAACGTTCACCACCACGCAAGGGAGCTCTGCCCCGGCCAGGTAAGATATCCCTTCTTGCATGAGGCTAATGCCTGGGCTGGAGGAAGAAGTCATAACGCGAGCTCCGGCGGACGCCGCCCCGTACACCATGTTGATAGCCGCCACCTCGCTCTCCGCCTGTAGATAAACCCCACCTACTTCCGGCATCCTCCGAGCCAGGTAATGGGGGAGCTCGCTCTGAGGAGTGATAGGGTAACCAAAAAAGTAACGACACCCAGCCCTTATAGCTCCTTCGCCTAATGCCTCGTTACCCTTCATGAGCACGCGCGCCATCTTCTACCTCCTCCCGCCACACCGTAATCACCAGGTCGGGACACATCAGGGCGCAGAAACAGCAGCCAGTGCACCGAGAAGGATCGGTAATCATGGCTGGGTGAAAGCCCAGCGCGTTGAGGTCGGGGGAAAGGGTCAGGATCTTGCGCGGGCAGGCAGCCACGCAAAGTTCGCATCCTTTACATCTCTCGCGATCGAACTGCACTTGTGGCATCCTCTCACTCCTTAGGGATTAGCAGAATCTACCAGGGAAGAAAAGAAAACAGCCGGAGGGGCAGGACGGGAAAGGAAAAGCGCACCTCCGCCGCCAGATCTTCCCGCACCGCCGAGAAAAGCACTGGCACCCCTAGCGTTCTTCCCGCCTCCTCCACCGTCTGCCATCCTTGCTCCACCACTTCCGGTGTGGTTTCTTCGACTAGATGGGTGTTATTAATCAGGCCGCTCAGGCGCAAGCGCCCCGCTACCGCTATCTCCCGAGCCGCTCTCACTATGTCCCCCGGCGTAGCGGAAAAAGGGCGGCAAGCGTTGACCACCAGCAACACTCCGGCATCCGGAGGCCAGCAAGACGCGTAAGCCCCTAGCACCGTGGCCCCCACCCCGTTACCCCCCACATCCACCACCACTCGCTCCTTACCCAACAGCAACCGGTTTATGGTGGCCGGCAAGGCTGGCAAATCGCTGAAATCCAGTGCTGGAGGAGGAGCCACCAACTCCACCCCCATAGAATGCATTAAACCACGCAAGCGCCGGGAACGGAATAGAGGATTAATTACATCTAGATCCACCAGGTAGACCTTTCCCTCCTCCTTCGCCGCCAGGCGCCAGGAAACGTTGAGAGCCAGAGTAGTTTTTCCGCTCCCCAACGCGCCGCAAAAAGCGCTCACGCGGGGCCAGGAGGCCAGCACCTCAGGTAAAGCATTCGCCATCTCTTCGCTCCTTCCTCCCATTAATGATCGCGCCGCCCCCAGCGATCCAGCCAGTCAAGCCAGCGACTGCGAGCTATGAGTTCTGTAAGCGAGTACCGCTCGGCGAGCAGGTGCAGAAAGAGCAAACCCAATATCAGCCCCAGCTTGGCCTGAAGCGCTAAGGTCCAGGCAGTCGAAAGCCCCAGCACCGCTCCCAGGGTATTGGAACCCGCGTCGCCCATCATGGCTCGCGCTCGCAAATCCCAAGGAAGAAAGAGCAATAAGGCTCCCGCCACCACCCAGAGCAGAGCGAGTTCCCCCCGTCCCCAGGCGGCAACGGAGACTAAGACCCAAGCCAGTAAAAAGAATTTGGCCGCCCGCCCCGGCCGCAAATCGAAGAGATTCAAAGCATTGGCCCATAAAGCTACCAGCAGAGCGTCAACCAGAGCTCCCTTTAGCGAACTCGAAAGAAGGTAAAAAAGCAAAAAAGCGGCCAAGGGTATGATCAGAGCTTTAAACATCCCCGTGGTAAGCCGCCCGCGGCAGAGTTCGCGGAAATGCCCTAGCAGTCCCGAAACTTCCCGGCTGCCCAGCAAATCGTCTAGTAGCCCTACCAGGGTGGTGATAGCCGTCAGAGCAAGGAAAGCTAAGAGCTGGTAAGGAGGTAGGCGACCTGGAAAGAGAAGCTGCAAAAGCAAAAGCGCGGGAAAGGCGGCAAAGAAGAAAACCACGCCACCGCCCACCGGAATAAGACGCCCTCTGTAGTTAGGACGCAGGGCCCGCCCCTGCTGCAGCATCCCTAGCAAGAGCCTGGTGGACAATAGAGCTCCTAACGCTCCCAGGATCAGGCCGAGCAGCGCCAGCTTCAAACTTTGCGAACCTCCCACCGCAATCTTCCCAGGGTAAAAAGCACGTCTTTAAACTGCCGCCCCCGGTGCCAGAAATCGGAGAGCCGGCGGCCGGTCAGACGGTGCCGCAGGGACACCGGCACCTCCTCCACCCGCAAACCCTGACGCAGCGCCTTCACGGTAAGAGCCACTTCCACCCCAAAGCCAGGAGCAAAAGGTAAAAGACGCAGCAGCACCTCTCTGCGGATGGCTCGCTGGCCGGACAAAGGCGCCTGCACCTCTCGACCGGTGAGCCAACGGACTCCGTAGCGGGCCAGCGCTTTTACCAACCCCCACCCCCCTTTATGCCTAGTGGCGGGAAAGACCGCCACCGTCATGTCCGCTCTCCCCTGCAGCACTGGCAGCAAGAGTTCCCCGGCTTGCCGGGCACTATCCTCCAAATCGGCGTCCAATAAGAGAAGCACCTCGCCCGCAGCCACGGCCAGCCCGGCTGCCAGGGCCGCGCCCTTGCCCCGATTCCGCTCCAAGCGCACCACCCGCGCCCCTGCGCCAGCAGCCTGCCGCGCCGTGCCGTCCCGAGAGCCGTCGTCCACCACGATAACTTCCCCCACCTCGGGAAGGACCTTAACCGCCCTTACGGTAGCAGCAATGCGCTTCTCCTCGTTATAAGCCGGAATGATAACCGAAACCTTCGGCACTCGCTAACGCCCCCCCACCGGATAAGCCGGCAGGATATCCCGATTGCTTCCCTTCGACCCGTATTGACCCGGCTGCCCGGCCAACGCAAGTATTAAGGCGATCTGGCCCTCGGGACGATCGACGTTATCCACCGTGCTGATCTTTTGTCCTTGATAGGCCCTGGTGCTGCTGCCGCTCTCCGAGCTCTCCTCCACTCCCACCACCGTGAGCCTATCCTTCACCAAGGCATTTATTAGAGGGAGGTCCACCCGCATGAGCCGCTGCTCGTTATTGCCCCCACCCACCACCACCACCGCTTGAACGGCGGTCTTGTAATTACCTTCCACCCGAACCAGCCCGTGACTGGCCAGCAGCTCAATAAAATCCGGGGTCTGGCCAGTAGCCAAAGAGGTGCCTAATTCCTGGCTAAGCCGGGAAAGCACTTCGCCCTGGTTATCGGTAGGCCAGCCCAAAGCTTGAGCCACCGACAAATCAGCCGACGGGCTGGTGTAATCGTCCAGCAAGGAAATAACCGGTTCCACCACCGCACCAGCCGTTTTCAAGGCGCCGATCATACCCACCGGAGCTTTGCCGGCCACCTCTACCACCGCCACCTGGCGTCCTTTTAGTTTCCCCGCCACCACATAAGGTAAGACTTCCTGGGCAAACTTGCGCAGGTTGCGATTTTCACTCTCGGTAGCCTCGCAAAGTTTTTGCACCCGCATATTCTCCTGCCGCAATTCCTCCAGTTGCTTCTCCAGGCGGGTGGCCATTTGTTCCTGCTGCCGCAGCAGAGCGTCATTGCCGATCAGGCTGGTGCCAATGAGAATGCCCAAGCCCAACATCAGAAATAAAGCCACCAGCGTGGCAATATGATAGCGTAGATCGATAATCATTTTCCCTGCCCTCTACTTAAAAACCAAATAATAATCGCATCTGTAGCCAAGCCAGGCGCACCAGCTGCCGCAAGGGGGGAGAAATCAATACCACCGCCGTCAGCGGTAACAGCGCCGCTGCCAGCAATTGTACCAGGTACCTGCCCTTGAATCGCCCCTGGTACAACTGAGAAACTCCCTTAGCATCTACCAGGATGGACCCCACCTTCAAGCGAACCAAAAAAGTGCTTCCCATCCCTTTGCGCCCTTTCTCTAAAAAATCAAGCACATTGGAATGAGTCCCCAAGGCCACGATCAAACTTGCACCCTTCTCATAAGCCAGGAGCATAGCCAGGTCTTCGCTGGTGCCCGGCATGGGAACGAGCACTGGCCGCAGCCCCAACGATTTGACGCGAGCCAGCCCCGGGGCTTCTCCGCTGGGATAAGCGTGCACCACCAGATCGCGAGCTCGGTGCAGGGCCGCGTCGCTCACGCTGTCCATATCCCCCACCACAATGTCGGGAGTATAACCGAACTCTAGCAAAGCGTCTGCTCCGCCGTCCACTCCTATTAGCACCGGTCGCACTTCCCGAATATAGGTGCGGATGGCCCGTAAATCCTCTTTGTAATTGTATCCCCGCACCACGATGAGCACCTGGCGCCGTTCTATCCTGGTGCTCAATTCTGGGAAGGACGGCGACCTGGTAATGAGCTCGACCTCCTTTTTGGCGTAGGACAACGTGTTATCCACAAAGCGCAGCAGCACCTCGCTTAAACGCAGCTGGGCCTGCCGCATCCCTTCCTCCACCTGTTCCAGGTCGAGCATCCTTCCCCGCGCTACCAGGCGGTTGCAGTGGTAAACTTCCCCTCCCCTAACTTCTATCTCATCCCCCTCGGGCAAAGAGAGTATTCCTGGCCCCAGGTTGTCAATTACCGGGATACCTGCCTTAAGCAGCATTAACGGCCCCTCGTTCGGATATTCCTCCGAAAGAGAGACCGCCGCGTTCAAAACCAAGCGACAGCGCGCGTCTATCAATCCTTGGGCAGCCAGCTTATCTATTCCATAATGATCTATCACTGCTATATCGCCCGGTTCCAATCTCTGAATCAAGCGTTTGGTTCGCCGATCCACCTTAACTTTGGCGCGTACCTGCATAGAGCGGGAAGCCTCCTACGGACTTCTTCCCCCAGTATAATATCCCCCGCCGCAAAGTCAACCCAACCCCCGCTAGCTCACTTTAACGTCCAAGCGCAAGCGGTCAGCTACCATGGCGATAAATTCTGAATTGGTCGGCTTCCCTTTATTGCGGTTGATAGTATAGCCGAAAAAGCGGTTAAAGGTATCTACACTACCCCGATCCCAGGCCAGTTCTATGGCGTGCCTTATAGCCCGTTCCACCCGGCTGGGAGTAGTGTTGTACTTGGTCGCGATAGCCGGATACAGCTCCTTGGTTATTCCTCCCAGGAGACCGACGTCTTCTATCACCATAATAATGGCATCGCGGAGGTAATGGTACCCCTTCACGTGCGCTGGCACCCCCAACTCATGGATAACATTGGTAACCGCCACATCTATGCTGCGAGAAGAGGAGGCCCGCGTGGCTGCTACCGGAGGCTGGTGTCCGGCCCGCAACTGCCGGATACGGCTGGCCAGCACCGGGAAGCTGAAGGGTTTGACCACATAATAGCTGGCTCCGAGTTCGGTGGCCTTCTGAGCCACCGAGTCCTGGCCCAAAGCAGTGAGGATAACGAAGCGGGGTTGATAGGAATCGGTCCCTTGAGAAAACTTCTCCAAAACACCAATGCCATCCAGATAAGGCATGATGAGATCGAGCACCACCACGTCCGGACGGTACTTTTCGATCAGTTCCAGCGCTTCCTGACCGTTATAAGCCACCCCCACCAATTCAAAGTCAGACTGCTCACTAAAAAAGTCCTTCAAAGCATTAATAAGCTCTCGATTATCGTCTACTAATAAAATACGAGTACGGCCTTCCATGTGCACCTTACGCCTCCTTACTTTAGTCCTAAGGTTCGTTTAAAGCTCCTTTCCAGATGATTCGACGCGGGGAAATTTTATCCTTCCACCCGCTAAGGAAATTTTCCCACCTGAAAGAAGTGGGAACCGGGAGCAATTCGCACTCCTTAAGCATCCGCTCCGCCAGCACAGCGTACCCGCACTCAGGCCGGCTCACCAACACGTGGGTAACCGCCCCCACCAACCTCCCGTCCTGGATCAGGGGACTGCCGCTCATGCCCTGGACTATACCACCCGTTACCCGGAGCAAACGCTCGTCGACTACGCGGATCATGATGTCCTTGCCCTGGTGGCTCCCCAGGCGGTTAACACGAACGATCTCGGTTTGAAAACACTCTAAGCGCCCATCCTCAATCACCGTAAGGAGCTCGGCCCGCCCAGGATGAACCTGACTGGACGAAGCCACCGGGATAGGGTTAGGGTAAAAAGGATGCGAAGGAAGCTTTTCCAGGTACCCAAACACCCCATAGATAGTGTTGCGTTTGATATTGCCCCGGAAGCCAGCCGCCGGAGCCAGCACCCCAATCTTTTCACCGGGCTGCCCTTTTTCTCCGCGCCTGACTTCCCGGACGTGAGCCTCCACTACTCGCCCCTCGGCCAGATCCGCCGGCCGCGTCCCCCACCTCTCGGTAATTGGATGCCCCAGAGCTCCGTATTTACGGGTGCAAGGATCGTAAAACGTGAGTGTACCTACCCCGGCAGTGGCTTCCTGCACCAGCAACCCCACCCGGTGCGAGCGGGTGCGTTGACAAAAGGAGGGCCGCACCTCCACTTTCAGCCTACGCCCGTTTCGCTTAAGCTGAAAGGAAAGGGCGCGTCCCTCTTTCCCCGCCCTCTCCACCGCTTGCTTTAAAGCCTCCGCCCCCGTCACTGGCTGCCCGTCCACCGCTAGAATGAGATCTCCGCGGCGTATCCCCGCCGCGGACGCCGGGTTAGAGTAATGCTGCCCCTCTAGCACGTCGGCAAACCCGGCCACCAACAGCCCCTGAGCATAAAGGAGCACGCCCACCGACTGTCCTCCTGGGAAGACCTGGCAGGTGGGGTGTACCTCCAAAACCAGTGTGCGTAAAGGCAGAAACCCCTGCAACCGCAGTTGGACTTTCGCATGCCCAGGAGAGCCGGCCTGCAGATCCAGCGATCCTTCCCTCCATAAAACCTGGGTGCCATGCAGCTGCAGGCGTACCTGCGAGCGGAGGAACGAGGGAAGCGATGGGGAAAGATCCAGGTGCTCTCCCACCAGCAAATCTTGCTTAACCGGCCACAAAGCGGCGGAAAGATAAGCACCAGCCAACAGCAAGAGCCAGAAGCCACCTATGAAAATGGCTTTCTTGGGCCTGGGCATTTCCATCCTCCTCTATTGCCAGGACACTGGATTAGATCTAGCCTTCATATAGCATTCCCGCCGAGCTCTTATTAGCCCTCCGGGTTTTCTTCCCCTTTCAGGAACCAAAGCCCTCTCGGGCAATCCCGGTAAAACAAAAAGGGGGGCCAAGCCCCCAATGAAAATAACAATCCTTTATTTACCTGGTCAGTGCGTGGTAGGCGACATCCTCCGGTTAATCTCCTCGATCTCGCTGGCCAGCGCTGAAAGCGGCTTCCCTTTAGCCATGCCTTCCTGCACCTTCCGTATGCGCTGGTAGGTGTCAGCGTCGGTAGTAACCATCACCCGCGCTAGGCGTGGCTCGGCCTGTTTCAAACGGGTGGCTACCTCCCTTTTAATCTCATCCAGCTGTCCCCGCCCCAGCTCCGACTTCACATCCAGACCCACATAAGCTGTGTTGCCCGCTATGACCACCGTAGCCTTGTTGACCCCTGCTACCCGCGTAGCCTCACCCGCCAGGTTAGTGGCGATCTGACTCAACTCGCGCGGGTCGGTAGGTAGACTCCGGGCCTCCGGCTGAGAGGGGGCAGGAGCAGCTGGTGGCGAAGGACTGCGCCTCCCTGGACAACCGCTTGTCCCTAACATAGCACCGAGCAAGAGTAACACCCAAAGTCCTGCCAAGAATCTTCGTACCCACAAAGCTCGATTCCCACCCTTCTTTCTGGTTTCACCCCCTAGTATTTTCTGGCCGGCACAAATCCATTCCAGAACCAGGCGATTCACTTAGCAGAGCTAGGCTGCTTAACCAGAGCCGAAACATACACCAGCTCTATTCCCATACGCTCGAACTCAGGCAGCATTTCCTTTATGGCTTGCACGGTATTGGGACCCGTCACTCCCACATGACCGATGGCAATGGCGCTTCCCTGTTTCAAAGCTATCCGCGCCAGCTTATACAGCTGCTTTTTGATATGCGCTGCATCGTTGACTGCGTCCAGGAACAAACCGTCCTCGGCGTAAGGTACCCCCAACTCCTCGGCTATCTGGGGAATCACCGATTTATTAGTGGTTTTGCTGTCCAGAAAGAAGAGTTGGTGGCTCTGGACCACCCGGAGCACGGCCCTCATCACCCGAGGATCGGCCGTAGCCCGCGAACCGGTGTGGTTATTGATGCCTACCGCCCCCGGCACGCTGGCTATAGCCTTTTCCACCCGCCGCTCGATCTCCTTATCACTCAGATGCACGTAAATCGCTCCCGGTCCCAGCCAGGAAGGGCTGCCCTTGACCGGCTCCATGGGTAAATGCACCAACACCTCGAAGCCAGCTTTAACCGCTTCCCTCGCAGTGGGAGCGGAAAGGGGATAGTTAGGCAACACCGCAAACGTCAGGGGGCAGCGTAAAGTCATAAACTCCCGCGTGCCTTGCTTCTCGCTCGGGCCGGCGAAATCGTCGATAACTATGGCCACCCGCGGACGCGGGTGAGCTAAATTCCCCGCAGCCGGATGAGAACCGTAACGGTCAAAATAACGCTTGATTCCCGCGCTTAAAGCCTCCGCCAAGCGCTGCTGGTACTCGGGATCCAGCAGGCGGGCAGCCTCATTGGTGTTGCTGAGATAACCCATCTCTACCACCACGGCGGGCATTCGGGTATGTTGCAGCACATAAAGAGAACTGGGGTGACAAGCAGTTTCCCCTCCGAGCGTTGCCAGTTCCCGCCGCAAACATTCGGCCAAGCGCCGCCCCTCTTCCGAAGTGCGGGCGTAAAAGCACTCTTTACCCGCGCGGTTAGGATCGGAAAAACTGTTGACGTGCAAGCTGAGGAAGAGATCCGCTCCCTCCCGGTTGGCTAACTGCACCCGTTGGTTCAAGCTTATATAGGGCAGTTCCCACTTTTCCCCCGCCCGTTCCGGACGGTCCGGATCATTATGGGTCAGAAGGACCCTGGCCCCCATCGCCTGCAGCCGTGATTGCAACCTTCGAGCCACCGCCATATTGATGTGTTTCTCGTAAATGCCCATACCCATATTCACGGCTCCGGGATCGCACCCTCCGTGTCCAGGATCCAAAACCACCGTTTTACCAACCAGCTCGGCGCTGGCGGCTTCTCCAAGCTTTGGGATGCCGACCAGGAAGCAGAAAGAAACCATACCCAGCAACAACCAGCGTAGCAAAGCCCCGACCCCCCGCAGGATTTTCTCTTATTATGCGTAGGAGCCGGGGCAAACTTTTAGCAGTGCTCAGATTAACTGATAATACCAGGAGAGGAGGAAGGAGATTCCGGCGTAGCCGCCAACGTTTCCGGCAAAGAGAAGAAGGCCACGATCAACACAATTTCCGCAATCAGCATCAAGATAAATCCCAAACCCAAGACCACGGTGAGTAACGAGCCCCAGAAATAAAGGTTAGCCCCTGTGGTAAAAAGGTTAATACGCAATCCTGCCCCGGTGCTGCGGAAAGATTTGGCATAAAAATAGCCGTGAGCCACCACCATTGCGTAGGCCACGATCGCTGCCACTATCAGAGCCGCTGATAAACCTTTCCCCATCGCTTCCGGACTTCCAGTGACGAAGGGGAGAACCGCCGTAGCTCCGGAGATTAAGACCACCACACCGCCCACTATCCCGATCACCAAAGCGATAATGAAATTGGTCAAGATGGAACCGTCCTTAACGGTTTTGCCCACCTGATTGAGCGCCAAGGCCACCATAATCCAACCGACCAAAGGCAGCAACCAGCCCAGATAGGGGATGAAACCAAGGAAAGTCAGGATCAAACCTATGCCACCTAGATATTTAGCCGATTTAAGATTATCCATGGCTTAAGCATCACTCCTTTGATTAATTACTGAAGTTCTTCGCGCAACCTTTGCAAAGCATTTTTCTCCAGGCGCGACACCTGTGCCTGCGAGAGCCGCAGCCTTCGGGCCACTTCTTCCTGCGTTAATCCAGCGAAAAAACGCCACCAAATTACCTCTCTCTCCCGCGACGGCAGGCGAGCCAGCGACTCTTGTAGCGACAGTCGCTCCAGCCATTTTTCCTCCCGATCCCCGGCGATGCAGTCCTCCAAGCGCCAAGAATCTTCATCCCCGCCCGCCAGCGTCTCCTGTAGGAACACCGGTACCGCTCCCGATTCTAGAGCCATTATCACCTCCTCCACCTTCAGCCCCAAGACTTGCGCTATCTCAAGCACCGAAGGCTCACGCCCCATAGCTTCTCTGAACTCGTAACGCGCTTTCCACACCCTCCGGGCCTGTTCCTTGAGCGTGCGCGAAACTTTTATAAGACCGTCGTCACGAAGAAACCGGCGGATCTCTCCCACGATGGTAGCTACCGCATAGGTGGAAAAACAAGTCCCCCGTTGCAAATCGAAGCGGTTAATGGCCTTGATTAATCCTATGCATCCTATTTGGAAAAGGTCCTCTTCTTCCTGGGACCGCCCAGCAAATCTCTTGACCACCTTCCCCACCAGTCCCAGATTAGCCTTCACCAACTGCTCTTGAGCCTGAGCATCGCCTCGTTGCGCCCTGAGGAGGAGAGCTCGGGTGGTCTCCTGATCCAGTAAAACCCTCCCCGCCAACCCCTATCCCTCAGAGACCAAGCGAAATTTTTTGCGCATGATCACCCGCGTCCCTTTTCCAGGATGAGTTTCCACCTCCACCTCATCCATCCAGAAACGCATAAAGTCGAGACCCAAGCCCAGGCGCTGGGAATCAGCCGCTTTCTCCGGCGGAAGAGGGTTGTCTGGAATTCCGGCACCCCGGTCCTCCACGTGGATTTCCAAAGAGTCACCGTTAAGGAAAGCTTCGATAACCACCAGGCCCTCGGGATCACCCTGATAACCGTGAACGATAGCGTTGGTCACCGCTTCGGAAACCGCTCCTTTAACCTCCTCTAACTCCTCCACCGTAGGGTCAAGCTGGGCCGCCAAGGCCGCCACCACTACCCGAGCCAGCCCCACGTTTTCTGGCCGACTCGGCATCTCCAAGCGGAAGCGATTAGCCACAAGCCTCACCCCTAAGAAACGCCCGAGCCTCTTCCTGGGAAGCGAAAAGCGGGCATAGGCGCAGCACCCCGGCCAGCTCCAATACCCGCTTCACCTGGTAAGAGGGAGCGGCGAAAAGCACCTTACCTCCCGTCGCCGTCACCCGCTTGTATCGCCCTAGGATAACTCCCAAACCAGTGCTATCTATAAAAGACACCGCCGATAAATCGAAAACCAGAAAGCGCACCGAATAGCGGTCCAACGCCCCCTCGAGCTCGCGCCGCAAGGTCTCAGCCACCCGGAGATCGATCTCCCCGGAAAGTCGAGCCCACAGCACTTCGTCTTGACAATCCAAACGAAGCAACTGCTCTTCCCCCCTTTGCTTAGAAGGGGGATTCGCTGTCTATACCTTTTTTTCCTGCAATCCACTGTTAAAGCAAAGAATGTTTCCGACCCCTATTCAGACCCCCTTGGTGAATCGGCGCCACACCTTGTTCCACAAGGTGTAAAAGTCGGTTTCCGCTACCTCGCTAGCCGCTACCAGGGGAACGCGCAGCTTCTCCTCCCCATCTTGCTTCACCACCCAATAGCCCACTCGATCTCCCCGCCGCACGGGTGCCACCAGGCAATGAGGGAGCTCCGCCTCCTGAGTAATTCCCTTGTCGTGCCCTCGCGGTACCACTACTACCACCTCTCGCCCAATGAGCACATCAACTCGATCCTCCTTCCCCCGCTCGACCGGCAGAGTAGCCACCCGCTCCCCCTCTGGCATCAGGGTCAACGCCTGGTACTGGGAAAAGCCCCAGTTATAAAGCTTAATCGATTCCCGAAAGTGGCTACGCGGTTCCGGACAACCCAGCACCACTACTACTAAAGTCAGACCTTTTCGCTGCGCAGCTGAAGCCAGACAATACCCCGCCTCCTCGGTCCAACCGGTTTTCCCAGCGATGGTTCCTTGATACCACCAGAGAAGCTTGTTGGTGTTGAAAAGCTGGAACTTACCACCTCGCAAGCTGTGCTCCTTTATCTGCGCCAGTTCGCGAAAAAGTGGGTGCCGCAGGGCTTCCCGTAAGAGCAGGGCCTGGTCATAAGCGGTGGAATACTGCTCGCCATCAGGCAGGCCAGTAGGGTTGACGTAGCGGGTGTTCTCCATACCCAGAGCTCGCGCCCGGGCGTTCATGGCAGATACAAAAGCCTCCGTGCTGCCGGCCACGTGCTCGGCTACGGCCACGCTGGCATCGTTGGCCGAAGCGGTAGCTACAGCAATGAGCAATTCCCTAAAAGTCATAACTTCCTGGGGGGCCAGAAAAATCTGTGAACCGCCCATCCGGGCTGCCTCCTCGCTGGCCGTCACCCGGTCGGTGAGCTGGACTTTACCCTGTTCCACCGCCTCCACCGCCAGCAGCAGGGTCATGAGCTTCACCATACTGGCAATTGGTTGCTTCCGATGCAACTCTTTATCGCCCAAAACTTGGCCGCTGTGCGCCTCCATGACCAAAGCGCTCTTGGCCGTGGTAGCAACAAAGGGTGAGGCACTCACTGGCCTTCCCACCAGCAAAAGAGCTATTAAGGGTAGGAAAACCAGCGCCCCTATTTTACAACGCAAGTCGATTCCTCCTTCCCATTCTTTTTACCCACAGTCTTTCCGGAAAACCAACAGTTTAACAGCCTCCGCGGTAACCAGAGAGGTTTCTTGGAGCGAAGCGGAGGCCCTAGTGCTTGGCAGTTTTAAGTGGGGGTAGCACTTTCAAGAGAGGTGAACTCGCTGCACCCAAAACTAATGTTTTTCTAATCTTTCCCTAATTACCCTCTAAGGTCCAAGAGGTATTCTTTACTTGCCGGTGGCCACCGGCAGCAAAAATCAAAGGAGGCGAAGAAGATGGATCGCAAATGGTGGTTAGGTTTGGGTAGCGGGTTGTTGATCCTCGGTTCGGCGCTGGGAGTAGCGCACGCAGCGGTAACTAGCAAGGCGTATACCCCTGCAGCGGTAAGCCAGGTTCAAACTCAGTCCCAGCTGCAAAACGCCGCAGGAACTGACACCGAGAAAAAGACCCTGACCAGCGAAGGGGAAGCAGCCAAGGGGGCGGAGGACGAAAACCTCCCTGGCGGAGGGCACGCCGATCCCGATGGGGCCAACATTGATCACCAGTTCCAGGGCGTAGAGTAATAAGCCAAGCTCCCATCGAAGGCGCGGGGGTTGTCCCCGCGCCTCTTCCTTTGCGAAGCCTTGCATCGGAGAAGCAAATTTTGTAAAGTGGAAGCTACCACACGATCACTCGCCGCCTGGCTGCCAGGAAAGACTTAGGGGGAAAAGACCGATGGTTACCGAAAAAAATTGGAGCGTCTTCGCCGAGCTCGACGGCCCTGGATACCTTTGCAAAGTAACCGTCTATGTGCCCGACCGGCCAGGAATCCTCGAGCCTCTGGCCCGCACCTTCGCCACTCACAAAGTCAACATCACCTACTTCTACTACAACCGCTCCGAGCACCCGCACCGGGTGCTGATCGAGGGACGAAGCGAAGACTTACAGGCGCTGCAGCAGGTGCGCCAGGGACTGGAAGAAAAATGCCTGCTGCGGGAACAAGCGAGTTCCAGCCTGAAGCTGGGAATAATGGACCTGCATAGCCTTCTGCAACTGGGTGTCTATTTAGAGCCCCGTCCAGGCACGCTAGCCGCCTTCGCGCATCTATTGCACCAGCGAAACGCCAACGTCATCTACATGGCTTACAATGAGGCCCTCTCTCCCACCACCGCCACCGTGACCCTAGTAGTGCAGGACACCCGGGAAATTGACGAACTCCTCAAAGACCTGCACCGGGCCGGATACTACTACAGCGTGGAGTATCAGGGGGCTGAAGAAAAAGAAGCTGAAAATATTATCGGTCTTAACCTGGTAGAATACTTTTATTTCCGCTTGAAGCGGCTGCTGGGAGAAGAAGACACCGAAAAACTGCGCCGAGTGGTGGAGGCTTCTCAGAAGCTAAGTGAAGCTTTGGTGAGTTTTTACCGGGAAGCGGGCAAAGACCTAGCAGCCAGCAAGGTCTTCACCAATATCCTCACCTTTGCCGCCTCTTCGCGTTTCAAAACCGGGGAGCGCTTCTCGTATCGCCGCCTCCCCTCCTTGCCCCTAGGAGAGCTGCTGGTGCACTCTTTCCGCTTGCCCACCGGCGGCAATCTCTACTTGCTGGAAAGCGGCGAGGAATTGGTTATGGTCGATGGAGGTTACGGCATTTACTACCAGGACGCCAAACAGATGCTCAGAGAGAATGGCTTCCAGCCGGAGCGCGTCCGCCGCATCCTTCTCACCCACGCTGATGCCGACCACGCCGGTATGGCCGGCCATTGGGCTCGGGAGTGGAACAGCCAGGTTCTTTTGCATCCCGATGCCGAACCCGTTCTGGAGCACGAAAACCGGGCCTGGGGCAGCGGCTCGCATCTCACCGAACTCAACCATTACTTCACCGTATTGGTCAACGCCTTCACCGATTTCGTCCCGCCCCCGGCTTGGAAACCCTTCTCACGCCAGGAGAGGGGACAACGGCACGGCTTTCCGATCATCGCCACCGTAGAAATGGAAAAGACCGTTCTGGAGGTACTGGAAAGTAAGGGAGGTCATGTCCCCGGGCAGGTCTTTTTCCTAGAGGCGCAAAAGGGGCTTATCTTCACCGGCGACTATCTCCTCTTCGTTCCCAGCTTGGATCCCAAAGAAAGGGATTTTCTTAATCTGCCCAAATTCATGATTACCAGCACCAACGCCAATTCTCTACTCTTCCGAGAAGAGATGCAAGCACTCCAGGAGCTGGTTTTAGAATTGGACGCGAAGCTGGAAGGGGAAAACCGGGGAATGCTGGTGTTGCCGGGACACGGCGACTATTTTCCCGCCCGGTTACTCAGGCAGTGAGTCCCTTCTAGTTCAACTTCTTGCGGCGCAGGCGGGCCAAGAAGAAGCCGTCCATACCCTGGTAAGGCATGATCTGTATGTAGCCGTGCCGCAATGTGCCTTCCCGATCCAAAGCGCGGGGTAGGAAGGGAAGCAAGTCTTCCAGCATAAACTCGGGGTGGCGGGCCAGGAAATGTCTGATCTGCTCCAAGTTCTCCGCCTCGCCCAACGTGCAGGTGCAATAGAGCAGCACTCCTCCCGGACGCACGCAGGCCGAAGCGCTGTCCAGTATTTCCTGTTGTAAAGTTATCAGAGAGGAAAAAATATTCGGTTCTTTACGCCACCTTATGTCCGGTTTGCGTCGCAGCACCCCTAAACCGGAGCAGGGCACATCGGCCAAAACGTAATCTGCCTGCCCGGCAAATTGCACATTGATGCTGCGGACATCGGCTTGCAATGTTTCCACGCTCTTTAATCCCAGCCGCCGGGCATTAGCCACTACCAGAGACAAGCGGTGAGCGTACACGTCCAACACCAGGATGCGCCCGCTATCGCGCATGAGCTCCGCTAGATGAGTGGCCTTGCCTCCGGGAGCTCCGCACACATCGAGGACAAAAGCACCCGACGCTGGAGCTAGAGCGTGCGCCGCCAGCATGGAACTTTCGTCCTGAATGTAGAAGAGTCCCTCATGATAGGCCGGAAGGTGTTGCAGATCGAAGAAACCCTGCACTCTGATGCCCTCAGGAGCGTATCGGGTAGGGCTGACCCGGAGATCGGCCTCCTTCCGCAACCGCTCCATCAACTCTTCCCGGCTGGTACGCAGCAGGTTGGTCCGAAGAGTGGCAGCCGCAGGCTGATTATTGGCTTCACAAATGCTAATGGTCTCTTCGAGACCAAACTCTTGGAGCCACCGCTTTACCAGCCAGGTAGGGTGCGAATACTTGAGCGCCACATGATCCACCGGATCTTGCTGAAGATCGGGAAAGGAAATCTGATCCTTGCGCTGCACCACGCGCCGCAATACCGCGTTGACGAAACCGGTCATGGACGTAGGGGCGTATTTCTTGGCCAGTTCCACCGCCTCGTTGGTCGCCGCGGCCGGTGGAATGCGATCCAGATAAAGGATCTGGTACACCGTCAAGCGCAAGATATTGCGGATCCAGGGATTCTGCTCGCATAAAGGCCGCTTGATAAACTTGGCCAACACCCAGTCTATGGTATTGAGGCGCCGCAAGGTCCCGTAGCAGAGCTCGGTGAGCAAAGAGCGCTCGGGACCTTGAGGCTGATACCTCCGCATCACCGAGGTCAGCGCCAGATTTCCGTATGCCCCCTCCACATCCACCGCGTACAGCACCCTCAACGCCAATTCCCGCGCCGATACAGCCACTACTTCAACTCCCCTAAAACGACCCCCGGCGTAACCGGATGTCCCCGCAGAAATTCCGCAACCCGCAAGCGTTTACCGTTGGCCAGCTGGAGCTCTTGCACCAGCACCGCTCCTTGCCCAGCCCGCACCACGATACCGGAAGGGTCTACCCCTAAAATCTCGCCCGGCACTCCACCGAAAGGACCGGAAAGCGCCCTGACCCGCCAGATCTTAAGCAGCTTCCCTTGATAAGAAGTGCGAGCTCCAGGTGCCGGATCAAGCGCCCGCACGAGGTTTTTTATCCGTTCCGCCGGTTCTTCCCAGCGGATGATCTCGTCCTTGCTCTGCAGGGGAGGAGCGTAGGTGGCTTGAGTGTGATCCTGGGGGCGGGGGTGGATCTCTCCACGCTCCCACAGCTTGAGCGTGCGCACCAGGAGCTCGGCTCCCAAGCGCGCTAAGCGATCCTGCAAGGAACCAAAGCTCTCTTCCTCCCCTATCGCCAGGGGCTCCTGCAGGAGAATATCTCCCGTGTCCATCCCCTCGTCCATAAGCATGGTGGTGACACCAGTCATCTTTTCCCCGGCCAGTAAGGCATGTTGAATAGGAGCTGCTCCTCGATACTTGGGCAACAAGGAGGCATGGAGGTTAATGCAACCACGGGGAGGGAGCTTTAGCACCTCGGGAGGCAAAATCTTCCCATAAGCCACCACCACGATGACCTCTGGTTCCACCTGGCTGAGAGCAGTAAGCACAGAGGAGTCTTTAAGGCTCCCCGGCTGGAGACACGGCAGCCCGTGGCGCTCAGCCCACTCCTTGACCGGGGGCGGAGCCAGCTTGCCTCCCCGCCCCCGCGGACGGTCGGGCTTGGTGATCACCAGGGCGATATCATGCCCTGCCCGCAGCAGAGCCTCCAAGGAAGGCAAAGCGAAGACCGGAGTGCCCATAAATACCAGTCTCAAGACTCACTTCTCCTCGTAAATTTTTTCGGCTCGGTCGATGAAGAGAACACCGTCCAGATGGTCGATCTCGTGCTGCAAGGCGCGAGCCAAAAGGCCCTCGGCGGCCACCGTGACCTCCTTTCCCTCCGGGTCCCAGCCCTTGACCTTTACCTGCGCCGATCGCACCACCTCTCCCCAGCAACCGGGAACGCTCAAGCACCCCTCCCGACCTTTCTCCTCCCCGGCTCGATCCACTATCTCCGGGTTCACCAGTTGGTAAAGCCCCGAACCGGTGTCCACCACGATGACGCGCAGCGAAACCCCCACCTGAGGCGCAGCCAACCCCACTCCCTGATAGCGGTACATGGTTTCCGTCATTTCCCGGATAAGCTTTTGCACCCGGGGGGTAATCTTGTCCACCGGCTGGGCCTGCTCCCGCAAAACCCCGGCATCTGGGTCGGTAACTACCACAATGCGTTTGCCCGCCACTCACAGCAACCTCCTATAACATGCTTAAAGGATCAACATCAATGGTCACTTTCAAACCCGAAAGAGCACGGTGCCTCTGACGTTCCCAAACCGTCCCCAAACTCTGGAGCAGAGACTTAATTTTTCTCCCTTTTAAAATAATATGCCATCGCCACAGTCCTTTCAACTTGGCCAGGGGACAAGGAGCTGGGCCTAGAATCTCTACCTTCTCGCCCGCTTCGGCCCCCAGCCATTCCCGCACCCAGCGAGCTCCTTCTTGCACCCGGTTCTCCCAGGGGCCGCTTATCACCACGCGGGCTAAGTGAGCGAAGGGCGGGTAACCAAAGCGGCGACGTAAGAGCAGTTCCCGGTGGGCAAAAGCCGCATAGTCTTGTCGAGCGCTAAGGCGAACAGCGTAATGCTCCGGGCAATGCGATTGAAAGATTACCTCACCAGGTCTTGCACCCCTTCCCGCCCTTCCGGCCACCTGGTACAACAACTGGAAAGTGCGCTCGGCCGCCCTAAAATCAGGCAGGGTGAGCGTAAGATCGGCGTTAATCACCCCCACCAGGGTCACTCCGGGAATATCTAATCCCTTGGCCACCATCTGGGTGCCTATAAGAATATCAACTTCCCGGCGCAAAACTGCCGCCAGAATATCGGCGTGACTTCCCCGCCTGGAAGTAGCCTCGGCGTCCAGGCGGACCACCCGGGCCTGCGGAAACTTCTCCTTAACTTCAGCTTCTAGCCGTTGCGTTCCTGCGCCCAAAAAACTTAACTCCCCCTGGCCGCAACGGGGGCAGAGCAAGCAGGACAGCCGGATCCGATAAAAACAATAATGGCATAAAAGCTGATCCGGCTGGTGAAAAACCAAGGGGATATCGCAGTGAGGGCACCGCAGGATGCACCCGCAGAAGGGGCAAAGGACGAAGGGAGCGAAACCCCGCCGGTTAAGGAAAAGGATTATTTGTTCCTGGGCCGCCAGCTTCTCCTTAATGCGCTGTAGCAACCGGCGGCTGAAAAGCCCTGGCTGGCCCCTCCGGTACTCGCGACGCAAGTCCACCAACTCCACCCGGGGTAGATCCCCTTCCGCCCGCTGCGGGAGTTGCAGTAACTCGTAGCGCCCAGTAAGGGCGCGGGCATAGGTCTCCAGCGAGGGGGTAGCGCTACCCAGGAGCACCACTGCCCCCGCCCGCGCCGCTCGAGCCAGGGCCACCTCGCGGGCATGATAACGGGGTGCCTGCTCCTGCTTGTAGGCCGGCTCGTGCTCCTCGTCCAGCACCACCAACCCCAAGCGGGTAAGGGGAGCGAACACGGCCGAGCGCGCCCCGATTACCACCGTAGCCGCCCCATCCCGTACCCGTTGCCAAGTTGCTCCTCGCTCTTGCTTCCCCAAGGCACTATGAAGCAAGGCCACCCGGTCACCCAGGCGAGAACGGAATTGCTCCACCAATTGGTGAGCTAGTAAGATCTCCGGCACCAACACCAGTGCCTGCAGCCCGCGCTCCAGAGCACGCAGCGTAGCCTGTAAATACACCTCGGTTTTCCCGCTGCCGGTCACGCCGTGGAGGAGAAAGAACGAGGGCCTCCGGTGTTCCAATGCCTGTTCCACCCGCGCCAGAGCTCCTCGCTGAGCAGCAGTGAGTAAGGGTCCGGTCGCGAGATCTGGCGCCCGGGGAAACACCGCCTTCCTGGTTTCTTCCCGGTAGATCAATCCCTTCCGCTCCAGCGCTCGCAGGGTGGCAAGAGTCACGCTGGCCTCGCGCCGCAAAGTAAAGGCGTCGATGCCAGGGAAAGCCAACACCATGGCCAGCGCCCGCAGTTGCGCGGGGGACCGGGAAACCGGACCCGCCAGCACCTTCTCCCCCTCCAGCCCCTCGGCTGGGAAATAACCCCCTTCCTGCCCTTCTCTGGGAGGGGTCATGGCCAGCAGAGCTTCCCCCAGCGAGCATAAGTAGCGCCGCGCCACCCACCGCCCTAAATCCAACAACTCGGGGGGGAGAGGGGAGTGCGATTGCACCTGGAGCAAATCCCGGAACTCGGTGACGCCTGGAGGAGAACTTGCGCTCACCTCCACCACCACCCCCGCCACCGAACGTCCCCGGAAGGGCACGGTCACCTGCACTCCCGGAGCCACCCGTCCCTCTAGCTCCGAGGGAATCAGGTAGCTGAAAACCTGCCGCCCTGCCGGCAGAGGCAGGGCCACCGCC
This sequence comes from Desulfothermobacter acidiphilus, assembly GCF_052073645.1. Lineage (GTDB taxonomy): Bacteria > Bacillota > Desulfotomaculia > Desulfotomaculales > Ammonificaceae > Desulfothermobacter > Desulfothermobacter acidiphilus. The sequence goes on from NZ_CM125440.1 coordinate 1,288,966, forward strand.
ACCTGAGCCACCGGTCCCTTGACCTCATCCATCGCGCCCCACGCTCTCTACCAGCAAATCGATCAACCGGTGAGAGCAGGTAAGCTTATCCAGTTGCGGCATATTTACCAGGCGCCCGTTAGCAAAAAGCACCGATACCACGTTAGTATCGGCACCAAAACCGGCCCCTTGCTGGGTTATATCGTTGACCACGATCAGATCCAGACCCTTGGCCTTGAGTTTGGCCCGCGCCTTCTCCAGCGCTTCCCCCGCTTCGGCAGCAAAACCCACCAACAGGCGTCGCCCCTTTTTGCGGCCCAACTCTTCCAGAATATCGGGGTTACGCACCAGAGGAAGGAGTATCTCTTCCGGCCCTTTTTTCAGCTTACCCGCCACCCGTTCCTTAGGGCGGTAATCGCTCACTGCTGCCGCCATGATCACCACGTCGGCGTCGGCAAAATGGCGTTCCACCGCTGCCTGCATCTCTAGAGCCGAGGTCACCGCCACCAACTCCACTCCGACAGGAGGGGGTAAAGCGGTGGGGCCGCTTACCAGAACCACTCGCGCCCCGCGGTCGCGAGCCGCCCGGGCCAGAGCGTACCCCATCTTACCCGAGCTCCGCGAAGTCAGTATCCTCACCTCATCCCAACTCTCCCAGGTGGGGCCAGCGGTAATCAAGAAGTTCAGACCTTTTAAGTCCTGAGGGAGAAAAAAACGGTTTATTTCTTCCAGCACCTGCTCCGGTGAAGGAAGGCGTCCCGGCCCTTTCTCGCCGCAGGCCAACCGCCCTTCCTCCGGGGGTAGGAAAATATAGCCTCGCTCCCGCAGGCGCCGAATATTATCCTTCACGGCGGGATGGCTCAACATCTTCTGGTTCATAGCCGGGCAAACCAGCACCTGGCCCTCGTAGGCTAGCAAGGTGCTGGTGAGTAAGTCGGAGGCCAACCCCCAAGCCGCTTGAGCCAGGAAATTGGCCGTAGCCGGATAAACCACCAGCAACTCGGTTTGGCGAGCCAGAGTAATATGAGGAACGGGATCGGGAGCAGCGAAGAGCTCGTGGTAAACCGGGCGGCCGGACAGCACCTCGAACGTTAAGGGGGTCACGAATTCTTTGGCGGCTCGGGTAAGCGCCACCCTAACCTCGGCCTCTGCTCGGGTCAGCAGAGAAACCAACTCCACCGCCTTGTAAGCGGAGATCCCCCCCGTCACCCCTACGGTCACCTTTTTTCCACGCAAGCCATCGGCCACCTGGGACAGCAATCTTATCCTTCCTTTCCTGCTCCGGGGTAGATAAACTTAACCTTACCCGCGGCTATTTGCTGCAGAGCTTTAGACACCGGCTTACCGTTTTCCTCCATAAGGCCAGCGTTCATCTTTTCATTGAGTTGACGCGCTAGCTTGGCCGCTAGCAAAGCCAGCACGTAGCGATTCCGGGTAAGCTTCAGCAAATCATCCAGCGGTGGTTCATTCATTGGCATAGAAACTCTTCCACCTCCACTAGCGATCAAAAAGCGACCTCAGCCACGGAAACTGCTGGCGGAAAGAACGGTGCCTTTCCGCTAATCTTATGGCCTCCACCGTCGCCACGGTATCTTCTAGGCGGTCATTTACCACCGAGTAATCGTAGCGGGGATAAAGGGCCAGTTCCTGCCGAGCCCATTCCAGGCGTTGCTGCTGCGCCTGCCAGCCCTCCGTGCCCCTACGCGCCAGGCGCTGCCGCAACTCCTCCCAGGAAGGGGGAAGCAGGAAAACGAGCACGCTGTCCGGACAGTTTTCACGGACTTTGAAACCTCCCTGCACATCGATCTCCAGTAGCACGTCCCGGCCAGCTAGCAGGGCCCTGTCCACCGGCTCACGAGGCGTGCCGTAGTAGTAAGAATAAACTCGTGCCCACTCTAGCAACTCGCCTCGGGCCACCATTTCTAGAAATTGTTCTTCCGAGACAAAAAAATAGTCCTTTCCGTCTATCTCACCAGCGCGCGGAGGGCGAGTGGTTACCGAAATCGACAGGTACAAAGAGGGATCACGAGCCAGCAGGGCTTGGCAAACCGTCCCCTTGCCCACTCCGGAAGGGCCGGAGATTACTAGCAAAAGCCCCCGCTTCACTCCCGCGCCGACTCCTCCACCTTAGGAGTGAGTCGGTTGGCTACTGTTTCAGGCTGCACCGCCGAGAGGATAACGTGATCGGAATCGGTGATAATCACCGCGCGGGTACGCCGCCCGTAAGTGGCATCGATTAACATACCCCGGTCGCGAGCCTCGGTGATAATGCGTTTAATCGGGGCCGATTCTGGGCTAACGATGGCTACTATGCGGTTGGCGGAAACGATATTGCCAAAACCTATATTTATCAATCGGATTCCCAATTCCTTTTTCCCCCTTTGCTCATTCGATATTTTGCCCCTGCTCTCGCACTTTCTCCAGTTCTCCTTTGGCCTCCAAAACCAACCGGTTCAAAGCCAGGCTTTGCGCTTTGGCCCCCAGAGTGTTGAGTTCGCGCAAAATCTCCTGGCAGAGAAAATCCAACTGCCGTCCCACCGGCCCCCCGGTCTCCAGGAGCTCACGTAAACAGTCCAGGTGGTGCTCCAAACGGACCAACTCTTCCGTAACATCAGCACGCTCGGCCCAGAGCGCCACCTCTGCCGCCAAGCGCTCAGGACTTACTTCCACCTCCCACAAACGGACCTTCTCCACCAGCCGGGTACGGTAATGCTCCACCACTTCGGGTGCCAACTGCTGCATGTCCCGGCTAAGTTTAAGCAAGCGATCCACCCGAGGCCGCAGATTCTTCGCCAGAGCCTGACCCTCTTTTTCCCGCGCCGCCAACAGCGCCTGCAAAGCCTGGTTTGTAGCCTCCTCTACCAGAGGCCAGATCTCTTCGCTGGGCCATTCGCTGATCGAAAGTACCCCCTGCCCAACGGTGAGGACAGTCTCTAGCCGCAAAGGCTCATTAACGCCCAAAAAACGGCGCAAATCTTCCAATGCCTCATAATAAGCTTTAGCCAAGGACTTGTCAACTTTTACCGTAACTTTCCTGCTCACCGGTTCGATGGCAAAATAAACTTCCACCCGGCCGCGGCTGATCCGGGCCTGAATGAGACGGCGCAAGGCATCTTCTAAACCCAAATACAGGCGCGGCAGACGGAGTTGCAAATCGCAGAAGCGGTGGTTCACCGATTTGATTTCCACCACTGCCCGCCCCTGGGGCCCCACCGCTTCTCCGCGACCGTAACCGGTCATGCTACGCAAAATCCCCGCGATCGTTCTCTCGCCTCCTCCCTTACCATTTCGGTAAGCGGTTTTCAACATTATAAAAGCAAAATCCCGGTGCGAGCAAGAAAAAAGGGCCTTACAGGCCCTAAAGCTTGGCAAAGCGCGTCTTAGTTAAACGGTACTCTGTTCTAAGGTTCTTATCACCTTAATGGCAATATCCACGATAAACTTTTGCTCGGCGGCAGTGTAGGGGGGAGCGGAGGCGGGAAGCAGAAAACGGCAGTCGCCTACTTCGGCTTTTTCCACCTGGCACTTGTCGCCAGGGCGAGCTCCGGGCACGGTGACGAACCCCGAGAAGGCGAAGTCCTCTTTGTGATAAGCCAGGGTGCCTTCGCCGGTAACCGCAGGCGGTGTCTTGTAAACTATATTTTTCTCCACCGTGCCATTGAAGATAACCTTGTCGGTGCACACGTGGCACTCGGTTACCGTGACCGTGAAGAGCTCCTCGACCACCTCGTAAACGGGCACGGTGAAGGCCAGCTGGCGCACTAACAAAATCTGAGAAGTACCGACTCCCACCACTTCGTCTACCTGATAGTACGGCATGAACTACTCCTCCTCCCCCAGAGGGCGAAACTTTGAGTCGCGCGAGGCCACGGTAATTTGCTCCGTTCGCACCACCTTGATGGTGATGGCCGCGACCATCTTTTGCTTGGCCGTGAGGATATGACCCAAAGCGTCCTTGGTGATAGGAATTAACACTGTAGCGTCCTTGACCGTGGCCGCCACCACCTGGCAGTGATCTCCCGGCAACGCTCCCGGCACATTAACAAAACCAGCGAAAGGCAGCACCAGCTCGTGATATACCACCGCTCCCTCTCCGGTATAAGGGTCGGGCGGCGCCTTATACACTATGTTCTTACGCGCCTCACCGTTGAAGATCACTTTATCAGTGCAAGCATAGCAATCGGTAACCTTGATCTTAATTTCCTCCTGCAACACTTCATAAACCGGGGTGGTGAAGGTTATGGTGTCAGTTACCAGCAAGATTTCCGTGCTCTCTTCCCCCACAACCAATTCCGTCTTAATAACCGGCATAGATCCTCTTACCTCCTCTCAACTGATTAGCGAAACATCATCCACATCCACGGCGCCGTATCCCTTCTTGTCGAAATATACTCTCCCCCAGACCGCCGGGGCCGGCACTCTTCCGGTTAAGCGCCAGTAAGTGCGGTAACCGGCCGGCAAAGACGGGGACACCACCACCTCCGTTCCTAAAGCCAGTAAATTCTTCTCTCGATCCAGCCACTCCACTCGGCCGCATAATACCGGAGTTCCTAGCACCGACCTAGTGCTGAAACGAAAATCCAGTTGCTGCCCTGCCACTACCGGAAAATCCTGGTATAACGTGGCCTCCCGGTCAGGGTCCCGCCCCAGTTCCACAGCGGCCGCGCCACTATGGGCAGCGGAGGTGAGGGAAAAATTCTCTCCCTCCCAAAAGAGGGGCGCCTCTCCCCGCCAAGACTCAAAATCGCCGTTACGTAGGCATTCACGCCGATGGGAAACCGCTCCCCCCAGCACCAGGGTCGTGCTTGCGGCTTTCGAGCGGGAGCAGGCCACCGAGCTCGGGGCGGAGGCGCAACGGTGTTGGGACAAGGTCAACATTATTTCCAGCAGTAAGAGCAAAAACACAACCTCTCGAGCAGCGTGGCTAGAGGAGTTATGCTCTTCCCGGGAGCGCCTTTCCCCTTTATTTTTCCAGTTATTCTCCACCGCGAACTCCCAACCAGCCGTCTGGCGCTTGCACCGCAAAACCAACGCGCATCCTCCTCCCGGTAGCCAGTTTATGAATCCTGGGCCGGTTTTGCTTATCGCCCGAAAGGAGAGACGACGCCGAAGATTAACCAGCGCGCTTGCCAGCGGCGCTGGCCGCTAGTCGGGAAACGAGAGAGTAAAGAAAGCGGGAATGACGTGCCAAAAGAGGAGTGAACAGGGCCATCAACAAGACGTAAAGAGCAGTCATCGCCTCCAGGAAGGGATGGGAGCCGCCTTTGACAGCCATACTGGCAATGACAACGGCGAATTCACCGCGCGCTCCCAAAGTGGCACCGACGTTAAAGGCCGCCCTTCCTCGGTAACCAGCCAGATAGGCACTGAGCCAACCCACCAACAGGGTTCCGAGCAAGGTGACCGCGGCGGCTAGCACCGCCTTATCCAGGACCAGATAAAAGTGCGAGTATTCGATTCCCATGCCTATGGCCAGGAAGAACACTCCCCCCAGCAGATCCTTAAGCGGCGTGAAAAGGGAAAGCAGAAGCTTAACGTGCCTGGTCTCGGCCAGAACCATCCCCAGTACCAGGGCTCCCACTCCCTCGGAAATGCCCAGACGCGGGCATAGATAGACGGTAAGGAGGAGAAGGAAGAAAGAAAATACCGCCACCGCTTCGCTGTGCTTGAGATCCAGCACCCAATCCAGAACTGGCCTGAGCTTTTTCCCTATGACCAAGGCTAGCAAAATGCCCCCGGCGGCCAACACCCCGCTCACCCAACTTGTCCCGCCCGGGGCCAGCCACAAGGCCGAAAGCAAAGCCAGGAACAGGGCAGCGAAGATGTCGTCCCAGACTGTTAGGCCCAGGATGTACTCCGTTTCAGGATTGGCCGTGCGCTTGAGCTCCATTAGCAGGCGAGCAATGACGGCGCTGCTGGAGAAAGTGGTGATGCCGGCCACCGCCCAGGCCTCTGGAAGGGAAGCGAATAGCCACCAACCCAGCAGGAACCCACGCAGAAAATTAAGGCCTACGTAAAGCGTACCACTTCCTGCCAATAGCGGCACTTTTTCTAGCAGCCGGGAGACAGAAAACTCTAATCCTAGATGGAAGAGAAGCAAAATCAGACCCAGGTGGGCCATCAAGGTGAGGGGCTCAGTGAAATACAAACAGCGCAGAGGTTCTGGAGCGTGGGGTCCCAGGAACGCGCCCAGGAAGATGAGCAGCGGAAGGGAACAAAAACGCATACGGCGAGCTAAAAGAACGGCTCCACTAACGCCAGCGAAGAGGATCACCAACTGGCCTAAGTTCGCTTCCGGCACTTACGACCTTCCCGCTAGGGCGGCGAAGCGCTCCACCGCATCGCGCCTCCCGGCCACGATCACCATTTGCCCGGGGACGAAGGTAAAAGAAGGGCCAGGGTTGATTGCCACCGTCTTTTTCCGGCCGTGCTCTCCCTCCTGCACTACTCCTATCACCGTGATGCCCAAATTCTTTCTTAAACCTAGCTCTCCGATACTCTTGCCTGCCAGGGGAGCTTCCGGCCGGATTTTGATCCATTCGATAAAGAGCTCCGCTATAGCCGCCTCCAATTTTTCCAGCAACCGAGGCTGATAAAAGGCACCCCCGATGATAGATCCCACCTGCCGCGCCTCCTGGTCGGTGAGAGAAACCGAACAGTGGGGCTCTTCCTCCCCCGAAGGAAAAAAGAAGAGCTCGCGCTCCCCTTCGTCGTAAATAATTATGTCCAACCGGTCACCGCTTTCCAGGGTCACCGAGTACTTCTTCCCCAGTCTCGGCAACTCGGCTTCGCGAATCACAGCCAAGCCCCTTCCCTCCGCCTCGTTTTCTTCGCCCTCCGGCACGGTAAAAGATCGCTTGCCGCGTCTCTCCCAGACCCCCGAGGGGTTTTAGCCTAGCTGAGCCCGAGCCAACTCTACCAACTGCCCAAAAGCGTCCCGATCGTGCACCGCCAGGTCGGCCAGCACCTTGCGGTCCAGCTGCACCCCCGCCTTCCTAAGCCCGCTTATAAAGCGGCCGTAGGTCAGCCCTGCCTCTCGGGCAGCAGCGTTGATGCGGACGATCCAAAGCCGCCGGAAATCGCGCTTCCGCGCCCGCCGATCCCGGTAAGCATACATCAGGGAGCGCATGACCTGCTGTTTAGCCACCCGGTAGAGCTTGGACCGAGCTCCCCAGTAGCCCTTAGCCATTTTGAGTATTTTCTTACGCCTGCGGCGGCTAACCACAGTCGTTTTCACTCGCGCCATACTAACAAGACCTCCTTAAAATTTCTTCTAAAGATAGGGAAGCAAACGCTTTACCTGCGCCGCGTCCCCCGGGCGCAAAACCTTCTTGTAGCGGAGGCGCCGCTTGCGCCGCCGATCTTTTTTCTCCAGCAGGTGGCTCTTGCCAGCGTGCCCCAGAGCCACGATTTTACCCCGTCCGGTTTTTTTGAAGCGCTTGGCTGCGCCTCGGTGAGACTTCATTTTTGGCAACACCGCGCCCGCCCCGGCTCGCAACCGGTAGCGAGCTCACACCTCCTTCGGTCCTTAATCTTCGGCTATTTCTTCCTTCTTGACGCCCCGCCCCGACTTAGGGGCCAGGATCATTATCATGTTGCGGCCTTCTAGCTTGGGAGCGCGCTCTACCATGCCCACCTCCGCCGCCTCTTCTTTGAGCCGATCCAACAGGCGCTCTCCCAGTTGGGGATGGATAATTTCCCGCCCGCGAAACATAATGGTCACTTTAACCTTATCTCCGTCCTCAAGAAAGCGGATGACGTTGCGCGCCTTGACCTGAAAGTCGTGCTCCTCGATGTTGGGGCGAAATTTGACCTCCTTGATGGCCACCAGATGCTGCTTCTTACGCGCCTCCCGGTCTTTTTTGCTCATCTCGTACCGGAACTTGCCGTAGTCCATGATTTTGCAGACCGGCGGCCGCGCTTGAGGCGCTACCTCCACCAAATCCAGACCCCGCTCTTCGGCCAGACGCAAAGCCTCGCTTAGAGGTACGATTCCCACCTGCGTGCCATCGGTATCCACCAGACGCACCTCACGGGCTCTAATCTCTTCGTTCACGCGGTGTTCCTTGACGATAACCTATCCACCCCCGGTTTACGTGCTTATTCATTAAATTAGAGGCGGACTTCCGCCCGCCTCTGTAGCCGCGCCCATTCTTAGCCAAAACCTCGAACCTACTGTGGCGGCGAGCGAGGAGGCGCCCCTTAAAGAGCACAAAGGTTTGGCGCCATTATAGCACGCCTACAAAACCACCGTCAACTAGTGTCTGCCAGGTCAAGCCTGGGGAAGAAAAGCTAGTGGCGCTCACCGGGCTCAGACACCGTGCTGGGACGCCAATAACAACCCGCTAACTTCAAATTCTTTATCCCCTCTAGCCTAGCCGGGTGTTTTCACCACCAGCAAGGGGAGGGCAAGGGTGTGAGAGAGATGGTAGACTTCACTGCTTAGCACGTAGTGCCAGCGGCTCCTCGTTCCCCAATCCCCCACCACCACCAGCGCGTAATCGGGATCGGAAGCCACCAATCGCTCCACCGCTCGCACTGGCTCTTCGGCTAGCACCAGAGAACGCGCTCCCACGCCAGCCGCGCGAAAAATCGCCAACGCCCCCCCGATCACTTCGTCAGCACGCAACTGGAATTGCCGCCCGAGCTCCTCTTGCACCAGCCAGCCGACCCCCGGCAGGGAAGGAACGCTTTCTTGAGGAGTGGCAGCGTACAGCAAAACCATCTCCAGGTTCGGATTAGCCTTTACTAATTTAACAGCTGTCGATGCTATTTCCGCCACCAACTCTTCGTGCAGCAACACCAGGCACTTAGGCATCACCCTTGCCCTCCAAACATCCGTCGAATTTCCGAAGGTTCCCTTCCTTCTGCATCAACGATTCCCAGTTCTTTCATTTTAGCGTAAAGAGTGGTACGGCTCATACCCAGAGCTCGGGCGACCGCAGTTTTATTGCCCCGGTGCTCCTCTAGGGCGCGTAAGATGGTAGACCGCTCCACTTCCGCCACCATTTCCTTCAGGGGCAGCACCCCTTTGTCCTCCGCTGCGGACCAGGGAGCTTCACTTCCGCGCCGAACGGCTTCCAGCAAGTAGTCGGGCAGGCTCTCCGGACCGATCACGCTTCCCCGGGCCAGCAGCACCGCTCGTTCGCAAAGGTTGCGGAGCTCGCGCACGTTGCCCGGCCAATGGTAGTGAAGGAGGAGATCGGCCACACTTCGCGTAAGCCCGCTCACCTGCTTGCCGAACTTTCGATTGCTGAGGCTTACAAAATAATCCACCAACAGCATAATGTCCTCCTTACGCTCGCGCAGGGGGGGCAATTTTATCTCCACCACGTTCAAACGATAGTAAAGGTCCTCGCGGAAGAGGCCAGACTTCACCCTTTCCTCCAGGTTGCGGTTGGTAGCCGCGATAATGCGCACGTCCACTCTCCGAGTCTCGGTTCCCCCCACCCGCTCGAAAGCCTTCTCCTGGAGGAAGCGGAGCAGCTTGGCTTGTAGAGCCGGGCTGATGTCACCAATCTCGTCGAGAAAAACCGTGCCCCCGTCGCCCAGCTCGAACTTACCCGGCTTGCGGGTATGAGCTCCGGTAAAAGCTCCCTTCTCGTGGCCGAAGAGTTCGCTCTCCAAAAGGTTCTCCGGAATAGCGGTGCAGTCGATCTTCACGAAAGGCTGGTTTTGACGTGAACTATTGTAGTGGATGGCCTCCGCCACCAACTCCTTGCCCGTTCCGCTCTCCCCCTCGATCAGAACCGTGACGTCGGAATCGGCTATGCGCCCGATAGTCTTATAGACTTCCTGCATAGCGGGACTGCAGCCTATGAGCGTGCCCGGTCGGGGCACCACCTCCCCCTTACCCACAGCCACCAGAGGCTCCGCTACGGTGGTGGCCTTGGTTAGAGTGCTCAGGAGCTCATCCAGGTTAATGGGCTTAACGATGTACTCGAAGGCCCCGTGGCGCATGGCGTTAATGGTGGTCTGGGTGTCGCTATAGGCAGTCATCAGAATAACCGGGACTCCGGGATGCCGCTCACGCATAGCTTGCAACACCTTTATGCCGTCCATCTCTGGCATCCGTATATCCAACAAAACGGCTCGGGGGCGGAAAAGATTAACTTTCTCCAGCGCTTCCCGACCGCTAGTGGCGGTGACCACGCTGTAACCCGATTCCTCCAGAACATCCTTCAACGCCTCGCAAACGCTCTTTTCGTCATCGACCACCAAAACCAACTTAGGCACTCAACTTCACCTCCTCCAGGGGGAGATAGATTCGGAAAGTGGTGCCCTTTCCCACTTCACTTTCCACCTCTATTTTACCTCCGTGCGCCTCCACCACCTCTTTGACCAGGGACAGGCCCAGCCCCGTGCCTCGAGGTTTGGTGGTAAAGAAAGGTTCAAAAATCTCCTGCTGGTGCTGAGGCGGTATCCCGCACCCGGTGTCCGAAACCTCGAGCACCGCGCTCGCCCCGTCCTGGCTGCGGTAGGTACGCACCGTGATCGTCCCTCCGTCGGCCATGGCCTCCCGAGCGTTGAAGACTAGATTCTGCAAGACCCGCTCCATTTGCTCCACATCTAGCAGCACCGCCGGAAGATCGTCCGCCAATTCGGTCTGGATCTGGATCTGGACCACCTCCTGGAAAAAGCGCAAGGAATCGATCACCAACCGATTGAGTTGGTAAGGCACTTTCTTAACCTCCGCTGGCTTAGCCAGGTAAAGAAGCTTTTCCACCAGAGTATCCAGGCGGTTGATCTCTTCCCGCATGGTGTTAAGCGGCTTTTCGGGAAACCGGCCGCTTTTACGCCACAACTGCAGGTAACAGTTGATAGCCGTGAGAGGGTTGCGGATCTCGTGCGCCACTCCTGCCACCAACCTCCCTAGGGAGGCCAGCCGCTCTTGGCGCCGCATCTCTTGCTGCAGACGGACCCTCTCGGTAACGTCCTGGATGGCAAGCACTGCCCCTATGATCTGCTGCTCGGCCACCAACAGAGAGGTGCTGACCAGAAGTTGGCGCTCGCCCGCCTTCCCCCCACCATAAGGTACCAGGTAGTCACGGACTTCCCGACGCTGCTGCAAGGCCTGCTCTAGCAAGGAAGCAAAGGGAGTCCCCTTCGGCAGCATCTCCCAGTAATGTTTACCAGTTCCATCGACTGGCAGCCCTAACAAGCGACAAGCAGCAGCGTTGGCCAACATGACCTGCCCCTCGATGTCCACCACCAGCAGACCCTCGGCGATGGTAGCTAGCATCACCCGAGTGTATTGTTGTGTTCGGAGCAGTTGGGCCGCCAAATCGTTCACCGCAGCCGTTATCTCCCCCAGTTCTCCTGCCGCTAAGGGCAGCGGGTGAGACAGATCGTAGCGTAAATGGCGCAGGCCCTCTTTAATTTGGTTTACATTATGCACAAAACGATGTACCACGGCCAGCGCTCCTCCAAAGCCGGCTATCACCCCTAAGGCGATTATGGCGTAGGCCACCCCTAGCACAGCGTGGCGGTGGGCGGCTAAGCTGCCCAGGTCCTCCGTAGCCCAAACAGCACCGATAATTTCGCCGTTGCGCCTAAGAGGCCTATAAACCTCCAAAACCCCGCCTTCGGCTGGCCCTAAAACTTCGGTTTTAGCCTGGCCTTGCATGGCTTCAAGAAAATTGCTGCGGCGGCGGCTGGAAAAGTTCTCTCCCGCCTGACTTTGAGGCGAGCCGTCGATAATCCGATCCAGAGAAGAAGAGTAAAAACCTAGTTCCACCCCTGGATAACGGGAGCGCAGGCGCTCAATGGCGCCGCGCAAAGCCGCGTTTAGCGCCGCCACCTTTTCCCGAGTAGGAGCTGAGTCCGGAACCCCTTGCTGGGCTAGCAGCACCTGGAACCCCCCGGCAGGAAGAACCTCATCCAGCTGCTCCGCTGCCTGTTGGAGGCGAACCCGCTGATTCTCCAGCATAGCCGCCTCGCTCTTGCTTATAGTATGCAGCATGAACACGGTCACAGCCACGGGAACCAGCAGCAAAAGCGCTACCAAAGCGATGATTTGCCGGCCAAAAGCGAAGGAAAAGCGCAATGCGACTTCCCCTCTCCTTGATCACATAACCTTTTCCCACCTCTCATCATAGCGCGCCGATACCTTAGGGAACAAGGACGAAATTAGCCCCAAATAAGACGAAAAGGCAGGACAAGCCGTCCTGCCTTCACCCTCATTCTAACCGGCCCCCGGAACCTAGGCGCGCGGCGAGGGGTACCGGCGACGCCCGATACCCAGCAAGCGATCCAGCATTCCGAACCCCATCCCCACGGCCAGACCCGCTACAATAGCTAGCATAACCGCTAAGCCACCGTAAACCGGACCATCGGTACCCGCCAGCACGCGTAACCAGCGCACCAACCCCTGGCTCTCTACCTGAAAGGAAGTGGTTTCGCGAGCGATAACTTGCCCGTTTTTAAGCAGATGAGCCGTTACCTGAATATTGCCCTGCGGGGTTCCTGGTGGCACTTCCACCGTCACCTGGAAGCGACCGCCCTCCAGCTTCACCGCCCCCGCGCGCACGGCGTACAGGCCCTTGCTCTGATACTCCTGCGCTAGAAACTGTAGGAAAGGCTGGGCTTCTTGCGAACTCAGCAACCGCTTGTTCTCCCCCGTGGTATCGTAAACCTGAGCTGCGCGAAAGGCCTTGCTATAGCCCTCCAACTCCTCCCGCAGAGCAGTTGGCAGCTGGTCAAGGGGGCAGGAGGTGTAAACCTGATAGAATTTGGGTACTCCCTTGATTTCCACCTTCTCTTTATTGAGCCAGAAAGGCCCCACTCGCCCTAATTCGTTGACCGGCACTTTCACCGGTGGAGAAAGCACTTCCACATAGACTTCGGACCCCTCTGGAGCGCTACCGACCACTGTCACCTTATCCCCGGCAAAATTCAAGCCAATTCCCACCTTGCCGGGGACGACCTCCACTGCCGCCTGCGCCGGCAGAACCCACCCCACCAGCAAAAAACAGGCCAGCATTGCCTGGACGATCCTCCGCATTAGTGACCACCTCCGAAGGCGAAGAGCACCGGAGGGGTAGCCACCAACTGATAGAGCATCTTGGCCATAACCATCAGCACGATGAGGGAGAAAGCAATACGCAACTGCTCACCCGCCAAGCGGCGGCTAACTTTGGCTCCCAGCTGCGCCCCGATAGAAGAACCCACCAGCAACAGCACCGCCAGCACCACATCCACCGTGCCATTGACCGACGCCTGCGCCAGGGTGACGTTGATAGCGGTAAAAACCACCGTCAGAATACTGGTGCCCACGGCTTTTAGAGTAGGTATGCCCAGCAGGTAAATCATCACCGGCAACATAATAAAGCCGCCTCCGACCCCCATAATAGCTGCCAGCAACCCGATAAGAAAGCCTAGCAGCAAAAGGGCCAGCGCCGAGCACTCAATGCCCGAAACGGGGAAACTCATGCGCCAGGGCAGACTCTGCACCCAGCGAGGAGCGTGAGGAGTCTCTGCCCCAGGCTCTTTCCGCTTCAGCGCTCGCAGGCTCTCCTGAAACATGAAGATCCCCACTACCAGTAGCATTACGACGTAAGCGATTTTTACCACGAAGTCGAACTGTCCCAGAGTGCGTAAGTATCGCACCAGATCGGTGCCGAAAGTGCCGCCTAGAAGACCTCCCACTAGAATGATGGATCCCAGCTTAAAATCTACGTTGCCACTGCGAGCATGGGCCACGGTGCCGGAAACCGAAGCCGCCACAATCTGGTTGGTGTCGCTGGCAGTGGCCACCGCCGGCGGCACCCCTACCATCAACAGCACCGGGGTTAGTAGGAAGCCTCCTCCCACGCCGAAAAGGCCCGAGAGGAAGCCCACCACCCCTCCTAATCCCAAGATGCCCAGGAAAGGCAAGTTCATATTAGCAATGGGCAGGAAGATGTGCATCGCCAGCACCCCCTAATAGGCTCGGTGCTCGCGAGCATAAGCTGGTTCGGTGCCCACCGTTTCCTGCTCCAACTGAGCCAAATAATAGCCCTTCAAAGAACTCGAAAGCTTAGCGCTTACACCCATCAAACCCAGCAGCAAGACCATAATCCCGTAGGAAAAGAGCCGCACCGTGGGCGAGTGCCGCGTGAATACGTGCCCCTCTGCATCCTTCCACGAGTAAACCAGCATAGTCTCAGGGTCTTGCTCCACAATGGTATGCCGGTGCGGATCATAGTAGTCGCGAAATACACCGTGCTGCAAAAGGTACAGGCCGGCCCAGAAAGCCACCAAGGTAACTACCGTCACTATTACCATTACGCGCCGCTCGATTCGCTTAACCGCCTCTTCCTTCTCCTTAGCTGTTAACCTTTTGATCATGGTCAACCCCCCAATGTTAAGCTTGCTGGACTTGTTCCTAAAGGTGCGTTCTTACCCACAAAAAACCTTTCGAGAACCACTAAACCCAAGAACAGAAAGTGCTTGGCAAACAGAGCTCCGTCGCTTCCTTTTTCACCTCCGCGTCCGGATTTTTCGCTTTATTTACACCTGCAAAAAACATGCCACCGCCAATCCACGGTGGCGGCGGCGTCCTAAGTTATTTCTAGCCAGAGGAGTGTTCAGGAAATGGACATAATGTTAAGCGCGGCTGACAAAATCCGGTCGGGCCTGGCTCCGAAAAGCACCATCGACCCCTGCCGGAGTTGGCACGAATATTGCACCGCTTGTTATTATGGGAGGGATGCGAAATGGGAGCAAAGCAGACGGAGAGCAGGAAAAACCGGTGGGTGCGGTTGCTGATGGGAAGCTTGTTGATAGTCGTGGGCCTGGTCTCCGTTACCGGAATTATAAACCAAGCCCTTGCTGTAATGGGCCACCACAGTCAAGGGCTGGTCTGGGATTTCTACCTGCTGTTCTTAGGAGGAGCGATTTACGCCGCCGGGCTCTTCTACCTGATCCTGTACGCCTCTTTCGTTCTAACCTTCGCCTGGCTCTATCACAGCCACGAACACCGCTCCTAAACCGGGAGCTCGCCCGAGCGTTCGATCCAGGCGGCAGCACGTTCCAGGCGCTCCAAACATCTTTCCCGGCCCAACAAAGCCATAATCTCGAAAAGTCCTGGTCCAACGGTGCGTCCGGTCAAAGCCAAGCGAGTGGGGTGAATGAGATCCCCCCCTTTAATCCCTTTGCGCTTAATCAACTCGCGGTAGGCAGCTTCCACCTCGGCTTCGCCAAAGGAGGGAAGACTAGCGAGCACCGCCTTTCCCTCACGCAGGAGCTCGGCCACTCCAGGACGGAGGAAAAACTTGGCCACCCCTTGGGGATCGTAAGCAAAATCATCCCGGAAAAAGTAAGAGCTCATATCGACCAATTCCACCAGCGTGCGAGCCCGCGAGCGCACCGTGGCCAACACCTGGAAAACGTAGTCGCGACCCCACTTTTCCACCTGATCCAGCCCGGCCTGGCGGAAAAAGGGTATAGCGAGTTCGTAAAGCCGCTCTAGGGGCAGGAGGTTGAGGTACTGGCTGTTAAACCAGAAGAGCTTCTGCACGTCGTAAACCGCCGCGTGCTTGGAGACCGCCTCCAGGGAAAACCGAGCGATCAAATCCTCTTTACTAAAGATCTCCTGTTCGCTCCCCGGCGACCACCCCAGCAGTGCTAGATAATTGAGCAGGGCTTCGGGTACCAGCCCCTGAGTTCGGAACTCCTCCACTCCGGTGGCCCCGTGCCGCTTGGACAGTTTGGAACGATCTGGGGCCAAAATCATAGGCACATGTGCGAAGGCGGGGAGCTCGTAGCCCAAAGCGCGGTAGACCAGAATCTGCTTGGGGGTATTGGACAAATGCTCCTCTGCCCGGATAACATGGGAAATTCGCATCTGAGCGTCGTCCACCACGCAGGCAAAATTATAAGTGGGTACCCCGGAGGACTTCATAATAACAAAGTCGTCCAAAGTAGCGCAGTCGAAAACCACTTCCCCCCGGATGAGATCGCGCACCACGATGCTGCCCTCCGCTGGCACCTTTAAACGTAGGGCCGGCTTTACCCCTCTGGACTCCCACTCCGCCCGCTCCTGAGGCGAGAGCTCGCGGCAACGCCCGGTGTAGCGCGGAACCTTGCCTTCGCGCCGCATCTTCTCCCGCTCAGCCGCCAGCACCTCGGGAGTGCAGTAGCAGGGGTAGGCCAGGCCCGCCTCCAACAGCCTTTTAGCCTCGCGTTGATAGAGCTCCAGGCGCTGCGATTGGCGATAGGGACCGTAAGGGCCACCGCAATCCGGGCCCTCATCCCATTCCAGGCCCAGCCAGCGCAGGCTATTCAATATGTTGGTCTCCGCCTCCACCTGGTGCCGCTCGAAGTCAGTGTCCTCCAAGCGCAAAACGAATTGGCCTCCTCGAGAACGGGCGAAAAGGAAATTGAAAAGGGCGGTTCTAGCGCCCCCGATGTGTAGACTCCCCGTGGGACTGGGAGCAAAGCGCACTCTAACGCTCAAAGAAAACTGCACCTCTCTTTCCTCTATCGACTATTATTAAGTATACTGCCTGCCACCCGGTTAGCAGCTCCCTCGGCCTCGCTGGAAGCAGCTTGCTGCTGCTCCGCCTGCCGAAACTCCTGCACTAACTCCCGATAATAAGCGTGGAAAACGTCGTGGTGAGAGAGCCATCCCACCAATTGCGAAGGGTCTTCTTCCCGCACCACTGGCAAGCGTTTCAGCCCCGCCGATCCCATCTTCTTAATAGCGTCCTGCAAGGACTCGGAAGGGGTTAAAAAGGCCACCGGAGGCGGAACCACCTTGTCCAGCGAAAGGCGAGCCTGCCGGGTGCGAGCTGCCACTTCCAGGCCGGACAGCGAAACCATCCCTAATAATCGCTGGCGAGAATCCAGCACCGGAAACCACTTGAACCCCGAGCTGGCGGCCTTCTGGTAAGCTTCCCGCACGGTCAGATTACCTTCCAGAGCGTAAACGTTAGTTACCATAGCGTCGCGAACCATAATATCGCGGAGAATATCGGAGCGACGAGCGGTGAACACATCGTAACCCAGCTGAATAAGGCGAGCCATGTAGAGGGTCTTATTAGTAAGAGTCTTGGAAGTGTAAGCGCTCACCACGCAGGTTATGGCCAGCGGAACAATCAAATGAAAGTCCTTCGTCATCTCCGAAGTCATTACCAAAGCCGTCAGAGGAGCTTGGGAAAAGCCAGCGAAGACCCCGCCCATGCCTAACAAAGCGTAAGCCCCTGGCGGAGCCGTTATCCCGGGAGCCAGCCGCTCGAAAAGAAATCCCACACTGGCACCGAACATGGCACCGGTAAAAAGGCCAGCTCGAAAACCACCACCGGTGGACCAGGTTCCCATGGTGAGAGAAACGCTAATCAGTTTCAAGAGCAATAACAAGAGCATAACCGAGGGAAGGAAGTGGCTCAGAGTAGCCAGATCCACGTGGGGCAAACCCAGCTTGGTTCCCAGCGACCCGGCAATGTCCACATCGGCAAGCGCCAGGTTAATTCCCTCGGTGCCCCGGCCATGCGCCAGGGGAACCAGGTAATTGACCAGCCCTATGCCCAAACCGCCCAGCAGAGGAATTAACAGATAATAGCGCCTGGTCAGCCTCTGCCTTACACGGCGGAACAACAATTCCGACTGCAAAACCACGCCCGTGTAGAGCAGGCCCAGCAAGCCGCAAAATACCCCCAGAAGGATAAACCATATCAACTCGTCCGGGCTCTTGATGGTGTAGGCCGGAGCCAGAAACTTGGGAGCGTTCCCCACAATAGCGCGATAAACCAGAGTGGAGAGGGTGGAAGAAATCACGATGGGACCGAAGTAGTCGATCTTGAACTCCCCTAATATAACCTCAAAGATAAGAAGAGTGCTTCCCAAAGGAGAATTATAGTTTGCCCCTATCATCCCGGCTACACCGCACATAATCAACATTCGCACTCGCGACTCGGGGAATTTAAGCCACCTTCCCAGAGAATATCCCGTCTCCAAGCCCAACTGGGCCAGCGAACCCTGCTTACCCGCTGCCCCCCCAACGGCGATACAAATAGCCGCATTCAGCGAGCGGGCCAAAGCCACCTGAGGTCTGATCTTACCGCCGCGGAGAGTAACGGCTTCGATCACTCCTGGGATTCCGTAGCTGCTTCGCGCCTCACTGGTAAAGGCCAGGTTAATCAGCCCAATAATTAGGCCGCCCAGAAGCGGCGCCAGCAAGAAATAAAAATTATGCATGGAAGGATGACCCTCGTGACTGAGGCATATCCCCTGAAAGACGTGAACCAGATGGTAGTAACCTACAGTGAAAAGCCCGGTTAAGCCGCCTACCACTGCAGCTAGAAGGAGGGAGGAGGGCGCATTGGCCTCAGTCCGAAACTGGCGGCTAAACGTTTTCCAATCGCCTAGCAATTGACTCCAACTTCGCATACCGAACCTCTACCGCTGACCGGATGTAAATCCAGAGCTGTTACCAAAACTTTTAGTTCAGTGTAGCACAAGCGTTTTTAGCGGACAAGCATTTCCCGCCGCAAAGTGCGCGTCAAGAGTTAGTAGGTGGTTCGGGAGAAAACTTCTCTTCATGGAAACCTCGCCGCCAGGATAGTCCCGGTACCTGCGCCATTAAGGGATCAAACTACTGAGGCTAGGCCGGCTTAGTTCCCGCAACACATGCTTCACCCATGGAGCTCCGGCAGAGGGTCCTCTCAATGCCGGCAACCCAGCTTTATGCCAACTCCCCGCCTCCTCTATCTTCCGCTTTACCTCCAACCGCACCGCCTGAGCCAAATGTTCTTGCCTGGCCAGCAGTACCGGCCAACGAGAAGTGTGCCTCCCGAGCACCCCGTTGGCTCGAGCAGCCAAAACCCGCGCCATCCTGTCTGCTCCTGCCTCCGTCCAGCTGGCTCCCAACCGCTTCATCCGCCGCGCCACGTTGTGCTGTACCTGCCCCTCTATGGCCCCCAGATGCTCCGCAGCAGAAGAGGTAACTATCCCCGACCAGTTCTCCTTGAGATACTGCCAGAGCTTCTCTATTCTCCTCCTCTTAGCCCCGCGAACTCTCCTCGCTGCTCCTCCCATAATCTCTTCTACCTTCTCCCGGTCCCCCAGATAAATGGCCTGCCTGATCCCACTATAGGCCTCCTCATCGTGCCAAAAAGCCTCTATAAGCCGCCGGTTCAAATGGTAAGGGTCCAAAACGTGTACCGCCCCAGGGAAGTAATCTACCCCCTGCTTGGCCCACTCCGCCCCGTCACTCCCAAGGTATATCTCCTTCACCTGACCCATGTCCCACCGGCTCGCTACCCCAGAGTAAACTTCCTCCCACATCCTCTCCCCTTCGCCTACACCGCTCGTTACCAGCTTGTCCTTTAAAGCCTTCCGGCCACCCCCAATCGCTTCTTTGCCTGTGTAAGCTACGAAGAGTTTGACCTCTTTCCTTTTCTCTCCGCTCCTTTGAAGCCTTACCACCACCCCGTCGGCCTCTATGTAAAGCCTGGAGGTCTTCTCTTTACCTTCGGGTGTCTCTCCCTTCTCAAAAACGGCTTCTCTCCTGGACTCTCCCTCCTGCCTGAGTGCTTCTCCTACTTCCTGCACGGCCTGCCACACCGCCATGGCGCTTATCCCAGGGACAAAATAACCGAGAATTTCCGCTGCCCGCCTGAAGGGTACTTCGCTCCCAAGCTTCACCGCCATCTCCTTCAAACGCGGCGTGCATCCAGACCTCTCCGGCCAGCCCAGAACCTCGTCAAGAAGAAACCTGGCCTCTCCCGTTTGCTTGTTCCTGTAAAGCCGCCTTTTTACTTTGAATTCCCCAAAGCTGCTAACTACGGTTCTTTCCCGAAAGCCTATCACTTTCCAGGTGCGCTTGTCCCGGGCGTTCACGAGCCAGGTGTCTATTTCCTCGAGGGCCCAGGCGAAGATCTTCACACAAGCTTCTTGAGAGAGCTTGTACACTTCTTCTTCGAGCTTGTAGAAGTCGCGGCATTCGGTAATTAGTTTGCTAACTTTCTCCCCCAGAAGAAGGATTATGTCCGCAAGAGGTTGAATGTCTGAAATAGGTTGACTGTGCATGAGACCTCGCTCCTCCTTTCAGTCCATGAAAATTGTCCGTGAGGGGCGAGGTCTCCTCCTTCATGAGTCTCCTCCGTCACCTACTGAAATTGTACGCCCTCCCGCCGCAAATCACACCTCTCCGAACCGGCTTGCTCCATTCAGTAGGATCGCCCCGCCGGCTAACGCTCGGGCTCGAGAATGTGCACCTGCGTCAGAGCGCCCGCTAAGCGAGCAAAACGCTCGGCATCGGCCTTGCTGCCCACCACCCCGGTACCATAATGCATGGGCACGGCGTGAGCTGGTTTGATGCGCTTCACCGCTTCCACCGCCTCCTCAGCGTCCATCACATATGTCCCGCTGACCGGCAACAGAGCTATGTCCACCCTTCCTAAAGATTCCATTTCGGGAATGACATCAGTGTCACCAGCTAGATAAACAACCTTTCCCGCCAGCTCGATAAGATAACCAACCCCACCGTAGCTGCGAGGATGAAAGTTCTGCCTATCGGCACGAAGGTTGTAGGCGGGAACCACTTTGACCCGCACCCCGCTATGCCTCACCTCGTCACCGGCCTTAACCTTTCGGACGGTGGCTATGCCTTGGAGCTTAAGCGCCGCCTTATCCGGCGCCACGATCACCGTCTCGGGTCCAGCCAGGAGACGGACAGATTCTGGATCACAGTGATCGAAATGGTCATGGGTGACCAGCACCAGATCGGCTTTCCCTGGAGCTCGCTGCAGCTGAAAAGGATCGGTAGCCACTAACTTCCCCTCGGCCCTGAGCAAGAAAGTATCGTGGCCGAGCCAGGTGACTTCTATGCCTTCGATCAGCATGATTGTCTAACCCCCCACGGCACAGTTTACAAGCAAATTATACCAGAAATTTGTGGCCCCGGTCAGCACGACCGGGGCCACTTGCACGCCACCTCTCCTTTTCCTCTTACTCTATCTCCACCATTCCTTCACCCAGCCAATCCACTTTTTGACCCAAAGCCTGCCCTAGATAACGCAAGGGGATGAAAGTCCGATCGGCCACAATTTTGGCCGCTACATCCATTTCCCCCTGCTGGGCACCAGCCTGGTACTGCTTCTGGCCTATCCAGAATATTACCGTTCGGTTATTGGATTTATTAGTAATGGTTACCATACCGCTAGCCTTCTCGTAATGCACCTCGAGCCCCAGGGCCTCGGCGATCGCCCGCACCGGGACCATGGTGCGCCCGTCTTCTATAAACGGAGGGACATCGAAGCCAATCTCCCGATCCCCGTAAATTACAGCCACCACGCTCAGCGCCTCGCCCTTACGGGACGGAAGGATGCGGAGCTCCTTCACGTTACCCTCAGCATCGGCCTTGACTTTCACCATAACTTTTGCCTTCAAGGCGGCTGCGGGATCGCGATACTCCTTCTTGAGATGTCCCACCAGCACTATTTTGGTCTCCGGCGTGAGGGTAAAGGTCTTCTCTTCTTGGTTCCCTAAACCACCCTTAACCACCGTGATAGTGTCGCCGTAAACCGACGTCACCACACCGGCAAACTCAATCTTGCGTTCCCCGTAAACTTTTTTCTCGACCGACTCCTTTCCGCGTTCTTCTTTTTCTTTGCGCTCCCTTTCTTCCTTGCGCTCTTTCTTCTCTTTGCCTTCGTAAACTGTCTCCGTCACGGTGACTTGATCGCCTTCGCGCTCCTCAACCTCTTCCCGCATCTTCGCCTCGCGATCCTTACCTTTGCCACGAAGCTCCACCTGAACCTTGGAAGGGTTCTCCGGCTTAGGCTTGGCCAGAACAGGCACGGCCACAAGTGAGAGGAGGAACATCAACAGAATTCCAACACTCAACCATTTGCGTACCACCAAACCACCTCCTAATTAAGGTTTTCAATCAATAAATTCGTATTCCGGATCCATTTTTTGAGGGTGGTTTTCGGTCAACGTATTAAAGCATAAAGTTGGGGCTTCAGGAACCGGGCGAATGCCGGTCGCTGCGCTGCTGACTCAGCCGCACGTGCTCCACCGTGCGCCTGAGCCCTTCTTCTAAGCACACCTCCGCTCGCCAGCCTAACTCCCGCCCCGCCTTTTCCGGGCTAAGCCATATCCGGCGGAGCTCGCCCGTCCGCTCGGGACCGTACACCGCTTCGCCCTCGTAGCCAGTTGCTTTTTTCAGCAGCCGGAAGAGCTCGTTTACCGAAGTGCCCCGCCCTGTGCCTATGTTATAAGCTAAATCGTCAACGCTATTTATGGCAGCCAGGTTCACTCCGCTCAGTATCTTTCTCATAGCCATGAGGTTGGCCTGAACCACGTCGCCCACGTAAACGTAATCGCGCAGCTGCTCTCCGTCGCCGTATATGGTGGGGGTCTCCCCCTTGAGCATCTTTTGTGCGAAGATAGCTACCACCCCGGCCTCACCGTTAGGGTCTTGGCGGGGGCCGTATACATTGCCGTACCTAAGAGCAATGTATGGCAAGCCATGCACCCGCGCGAAGCAGTAAAGGTAATATTCCGAGCTCAGCTTGCTTACTCCATAGGGCGACAAAGGCCCTTTAGGATGCTCTTCTTTTACCGGCAAATCTTCTGGCTCGCCGTACACCACTCCGCCAGATGAGGCGAAAATGAATCTTTTCGCTCCGTAACGCAAGCAGTTGGATAGGAGATTTAACAGACCCTGGATGTTGATCCGGGCGTCTTCCTCCGGGTTGGCCACCGAGCGGCGGACATCTATCTGCGCCGCATGATGGTTCACCAGCTCCGGCTTTTCTTCGCGGAAGATCTTCTCCAGATCGGGCGAGCAGATATCGAGCTGGTAAAAGCGGCAGGAGGGATTGAGATTATCTTCCCGGCCGCTGCTCAAGCTATCAACCACCGCTACATCGTGACCTTCCTTTAAGAGGGCGTCCACCAAGTGGGAGGCAATAAAACCAGCTCCACCGGTCACCAGTACGCGCAAAAGCAATATCCCCCTTTTAACCGGCTTTGTCCCGCAGCATTATAACACTTAGAGTGCGCAGGATAATGCGAAGATCGATTAGAAGCGAAGCCGACCGAGCGTACAAAAGATCGTATCTCAGCTTGTCTTCCGGCAGGGTGCTGTACTCCCCTTCCACCTGAGCCAGCCCCGTTATGCCCGGAGGCAGGCAGTGGCGCAGATGATACCCCGGTATCTCCCTCTTCAGCTGATTGACGAAAAAGGGCCTCTCCGGCCGGGGACCCACGAAGCTCATATCCCCCTTCAAAACGTTCCACAGCTGGGGGAGCTCGTCGATACGAGTGGCCCGCAAAAAGCGCCCCACCCTGGTGAGGCGGGGGTCATCCGGGGTGGCCAGGACGGGGCCGGTATCCTTTTCCGCCTCCGGCACCATGGTCCGGAGCTTGATGAGGCGAAACACCCTCCCTCCCTGGCCCACCCGCTCCTGCACGTAAAAGGCCGGAGCTCCGGGGGAATCGAGCTTCACCAGTAAGGCGCCCAGCAAGATGACGGGAAGCGCCGGAACGGCAAGAAGAAACGCCAAGGCGAAGTCCAAAAGTCTCTTCCAGCCTCCCACTGCCATCTCCTGCAGGCCGAGTATGTGGAAGGCGGGGATGCCGTTAAGCGGCTCCATGGAGGCTCCAGCCAGAAGTAAGTCTTCCAGCCGGGGTATTAGAAAGACGGAAGTGCCCCGCGCCACCGCCTCGGCCATCAGGCGGCTTCTTTCTCCCTGGGGCACGGAAGAGCAGAAGAGCACCCCCTCCGGTTGTAGCCGCTCCAGAACCAGAGGGAGCTCCTCGTAGGTGGCCAACAAAAGGGTGTCCCCTTTTTGGTCCGGGAGCACGGTGTCGGTGACGATACCGCGAACCTGAAAGAGCAAAGGCCGGTGCTTCTCCAGCTGCTCCCGGCGCTTAAAAGCCTCGTCCAAGGGGCCCACTATCAGCAAAGTTAAAGGCCCGTGGCGGCGCAAAAGCCAAGACCACAGCGCCCGCCGCCAGGAAGCCAGAAAGATAAGCTGCAAGATGGCAGCCAGGAAGAAGATGGACCGGGGAAAAGCGTAAGTTTGCAGAATGTAAGAAAGGCTCAAGCCCGAAAGGAACAGGAGAGCAACCACGCAGACCAGGGAGGAGAAGATTTCCGCCCAGCGCCGGCGCTGAGGTGAAGTGAGGCCGTAGACGTAAAGGAGCAGAAGAGCGGCCAGCGTGAGCCAGGGAGTCAGTTCCAGATAAGCGCTCCAGTTCTCCGGTGGAAGACTCCCCCGGAAGCGAAGGAGGAAGGCCGCCAGATAGCCGAAGTGAATGCAGCCCAAGTCCCCTAGAATCAAAGTTATTCTCGCCCAGCGTGACATCCGCCAAACCTCCGAACCAGCCGATCCAATTGCTGGAGCTTTCGACAAAGAAGCCGCTCGTTCCTGCTAGAAGCCTTCCTTCTCGAAGTCCTTCTTAGTGGTAGCTCTAAGGGGCGACTCGCATTTTACTCCTCCGCCGGAGTTCCCGCACGAAGAGAACGGCATCCTCGATCCCCTGGAGCTCCTCAGCGCAGCAGCCTATGTAGTCGCGGATTGGAAGCGGGGGCTTGTGTGCTCTGAGATAGAATCCTTCATCAGTGCGAACCAACTCGAGCTCCCGTATTTCTCCACCAATACCCAGAGAACGTCGCACTTACAAAGGTATCGTTACTTGCCCTTTCGGGTTCAACCTAAGAGTCCATCTCGAGGCAGAAGTCGCTTTCTCCGCCGCCCTTTTCTCGCACCATCCTCAACCTCTATTTTCACGACAAAGTGCATCTTATACAGCTTTACTAAAGAAAGGAAAAGCAAGGATGCACCGGCTTTAATGTGGTATACTTTTGCCAGGAAGGAGAAGCGAGGATATGCCTGAGCGGAGTGCCGACTGGATAAGACAGGCAAGGCGCGATCTCGAGGCCGCCCGGAGGATGGCCCAGGAGGCCTTCTTTGAGTGGGCCTGCTTCGCCGCGCAGCAGGCGGCCGAGAAAGCCGTGAAAGCCGCTTTTCAAAAACTCGGCGGGCTCGCTTGGGGACACTCGGTGTTCGAACTTCTGCGTGCTCTGCAAACAAAGGTGGAAGTGGAGGAAGAGCTCCTGGACTGCGCCCGCACGCTGGACAGATTCTACATTCCTGCAAGATACCCCAACGGATTCGCCGCCGGGAGCCCTTTCGAGTATTTCACGGATAGGGAGGCAAAAGATGCCCTCTTTTGTGCGGGAAGAATCGTGGAATTCTGTGAAAGTGTTTTGGCTCGAGAGGGAGAAGCTCATCGAAGCCCTGAAAAAAGAAGCTGAACGCCTGGGCAGAGAGAACCCAAACGTGAAGAAAATCGTCCTCTTCGGCTCCCTGGCCGAGGAGCGAGCGATACCCGGGAGTGATGCCGACCTCCTCATCGTCCTCACCGAAAGTGACGGCCCTTTTCTGGAGCGCTTAGCCGAGTGGTCGGCGAAGCTACAAATCGATTTCCCCGTAGAAGTTTTTCCCTACACTCAGGAAGAACTCCATCTACCCCTCGTCCGCACCGCCCTGGAAAGCGGAATCGTCCTCTTTGAAAGGCCCTGAGCTCTCAAGCATCGTTCCCGCCGGAACTTTCTTGCTCGAGCAGAGCGTTCAACTCTTGTTTCAGTTCCTTAGCGTTTTTCTTTACCGCCTCTGGCGAAGCCACGCTGTCCCTAAATGCACAATGGGCCACATCGTTCCGCAACTCTCTTAGTCGATGCCAAAGATCGGCGGCTTTCTTTGCCTCGGGCCAGGAGTTAAATCGCTGCAATATTTCTTCTTTCTTCTTCGATAGCCCCTCTTTTTCCTTCTCTAGCTCCTCCGACCCTGGCCTTTTCGCCCCCATCGCCGTCTGATTAGACGCGGCTGCGTTCAGGACTGCCTCCAGCACCCCCGCACGCACCTCTTGCTTACGCCAGTTGGGCTCCCTCACTCGCCAGGCCAGCCAGTTGACCATACACTCCCGCGCCAAAAGGACAGCCTGGACCACCAGGTCTTTCTGGAGATAATAATCGATAAGCGCCAGCTGCCGTTCGAGATTTTCTTGGGTAAGCGTGTCTGCCTGCTCCGTTGCCAAGGGAGAAAGCTCCTGATCGATGCGAGAAAGGATATACCCGAAAGGTTTGGCCCAGCGCTCCGCCTCCTTTTTTACCTCCGGCAACAGCTTTTGCACCCTCGCCGCGGCGCCCAAAGCTTCCAGAGGACGGAGCAAACGCACTGAGTCAGAGAATTGCTTAATGTTCCCTGCCATCTTCTGAAGCTTGTCCGGCAAATCTTCCTGTGCTCTAGAGCGCCACGGCCGTCTGTGAGCCTCATCTAGCAGCTCGGCCAGGCGCTGTCCTTCACCTCGCAGCATAAAAGCGTTTACCGCCTGCAGCCAATCTTGCAGTTCCACGAGCATGGTCAAATCGAATATAGGAGCACGAGGTATGTCGCCCTCCCTTTCTTCCTTCGCCTCGAACGCACCGTAGACAATACGCTCCAGACGAACAGCTTTTGTCAGCCCAAGGTAATTTACAACCCCCAAAAATACAAACGGGAGCGAACGAAAGCCGTGGGTGATATCGAAAATAACCCTGGCTCTTTCAGGTATAGCTTCGGATACCAGATCGAAGATTTTCCAGAGTTCTTCTTCACTCCTGCCTGGGGGTATCACTATTTCCTTTACAATACCACTCAGCCCCCGGTCTTCTAGCTCTTGTTTCATACGAAGATAATTTTCGTCATTCTTTACTTCAGATGTCACCGCAAGGAAGAGTCTCTCCGGTTTAAACAAGTAAGCCACCGCCACAGAAAAAAAGCGCGTGCGGCAGCTCCCGCTTTCTTGAGCAAAATACTCCGCTTCCTTATAATCACCTTTGCCGATACTGCTGAAGGCCACCAACTGGGAGCCATTGCCCATCAATACCCCTCCCCTGTGAAAACCGGAACTTTACTCCTTTTGCCCCAAACTCTTCAGGAGCTCCTGGTACCATTCCTGGCTCCGCGACTGCTTTTCCCGCCCGGCCTCTTTTATCTTGGCCACGATGGCCTCCGCCACCCGGCGCTTATCCTCCGGGCCGACTTCCAGCTGGAGCCACTGATCGTAAAAGGCATTGATGCTCCCCGGTACTTTTGAAGATTTTAATCCCCTTATTTGCTCAATCAACTGGTCGATCATTTTCTCCGCTGGATCGACAGGTTGGTTTGGGGTGTCGGTGGGCGAACCCAAGTTCAATAGCAGCCGTCCGTAGCCGCTGGAGGTCCTGGCCCCCACCCCTAGATGGCGTAGAGCGTGGTGGAGAATCTCAAAGGTCTTTTCCACCCAGGCATAAGGGCCGGCCAGCGCCACCAGGTACTTCCCGGTGGCCGATATAAAAGGAATAGGCTCGGGGTTGTCCCAGTCGGCCGGGGGCTTGCCCTTCCCCTGGTAATAGTCCGGATGGTGCACGGCGATCACATCGGTATACAAGAGCCGGTTCTCCGGCAGAGGCATGGCGTCGAAAAAGGTGATGTACCCTGCTTTTTCGGTGGTGCCGAACACCACTTCATAAGCCGGAGAGCCGGGCTGCCACTCGGTCCCCAGGTGCTGGCGGGCGAAAGAAGCGGCCACACCCTTAAGCGCGGTTCCGGGGATGTAGGGAACACCGTAAGTGCGGTGCAGGGTAACGGCGGTCTCTAGAACGCTCTCTCCTCCCAGGCCAACGACCATGCGACCCTGAACCTCGGCCTCCCGGCACTTAGCCCCGAAGTCTTCCAGAGCCTTTTTCCAGCGCTCAAACCAGCGTTCGTACTCCGATGGCATAGGTATGTCGCAAACTTCCCTTACTAATTCTCGGCGTCTTTCGGTATCTTCTCTTGCCTGATTGACTATATACTTGTCTAACCAGAGCCCGGCGTTGGTGGTTGCATTTTTCCCTACTCCAACAAGGCTTGCCCGTCTCGTGCTCATTCCCTGACCTCCTTTCCGTCCTCGCCCGCCTCCACCTTCAGCACTGACTGGGCAAAACGCCGGTACCAGTCGAGCGCCGCCAGGACCCTGCGGGTCAAATCCACGTACTCCAGGAGTTCTGCCTCGCGACTGCGCTTGAGAAGCTCTTCTTTGCTTTCTGCCCCTACCACTTCGGCGATGTCCCGCAGCAGTTGCTGTCCGGGATCTTTCCCCCGGGCCTCGACAAAAGCCAGAGCCTGCGCCAGCCCCGCCGCGCGCACCAGCACCGGCAAACGGTGAGACAGAGAACCATATTTCTTATGGTACTCTTGTTGGTACTCTTGTTTGACCCGGCTCACCTGTTTAAAGATCTTGGCCGCGTACTCCTGCTTACGCGTTTTCACGGCTTTGCTCCCCTCCCACCAGGCACAGGCGGCAGAGACCCCGGCCGACGGTGGCCTTGCCGCCCAGCTGCAAAGGCTTTTTGATTAGTTCATCGACCGTTTCAAACACTTCGCTGGGCTCCACTTTGCCCAGCGAGCCCGCCACGACCGGCGTGGCCACCACCAGCCCGGCGAGGACGGTCTCGACGGGCAAAGCCTCCTCGTACCAGAGCCCACCCCTTTCCACCGTCTTCTCTTCCTCCTTGAGGCGCACCCGGGTGAAAACTTCAGTGGCCGTCTCCAGCAAAAAGCCCAGCACCTCGTCGTGAACCACGCAGAAGCGCGCGGCCAGGATGCTCTGCCAGGTGGAATCGTCAGGGAAAAGCTGCCGGCCCAGCCACACTGCCCACCTGCAGGCGTCGTCGTCCTGCTCGGCAGTGAGATCCAAATCCTCCAGAATAACCTTTCCGTTCAGCACCAGGGAGCTCTTGTCTCCGGAAACACGGCAGGAACCCGGGCAGGGGGGCTCGGGTACCCGGTCGGGAATCCCCTCCAAGCCTTTTACCACACCGGCGTCGCGGAGAAATCGGCGCAGGACGAAGGGTGAGGTGACCCAGGCGAAGGTTCCCTTCAGGCTGCGCACGGGGAAAAGCAGCAGCCGCTGGTCGGTGATCTGCACCGCCCCCGCGTGCTCGTGAGCCTCGGTGGTGTCGGGGCCGAAGACCTTTTTCCGGGTATTCACATCGGCACATTCACTCCGCAGCACCCCCTTGAGGGAGGAACCCGGAAGATAAGGAAGGCCTGTAGCCTTTTCCCGGGCCACCGGCAGATCGATGGCTCCCGCCCCCTGTCCCACACCCGGGTGAAGCGGGGAAAGCGCGTGAACAAAAAGCAGGCGTGCTTCCAACGCTGAACCCTCCTTTCAGAGTCTGTCAAGAAAAGCCTGTAGGACATCCGGCTTGTCGCCAAGCGGCTTAATTTCTTTAGCTTCGGTAGGAGTGAGTAATGCATCTACCTCCCACTTTGTCGCAGGATCGTCCTTTTTCTTGAGAAACAGCTTGTCCTTCTTTAGAAATTCTTCTATACTTGTGCCTTCCAGAATCAAGGCCAGGCCCACCGCGCCGTCCGCGCAGGCCAGCGGGCGCAAAATAAGAGGACTGGCCAGGCGCTGCAGATTCTCCCCTACCAGGGTGGTGTCGTAGGGATCGCCAGCCTTTTCGTCCTTGAAGTGAAACACGATGGGAAGGCCCAAAGCCGCCCGCGGGAATTTTCTCACCGAAGAGACCGGATCTTTATGTTTGTGGCTCCGGCGGCCGGTGAGCTTCCGGATGGCGTCCGGCTCGGGCCAGAAGCTGCGCCCGGGAGTCTTCTCGGATTTTCTGCGGTGTCGGTATTGCCGGAATTCTTTCAGTTTCCCAATCAAATGGTCCCAGGCCTCTTTGGGCTCAGAGAAATTCTTGGCAATGACTTTCATCCGTAAAGCTCGGGAAAGATGGGGAACGCCTTCCGGCCACTTGCCCTTCACTACGTATTTTCCCAACT
This sequence comes from Desulfothermobacter acidiphilus, assembly GCF_052073645.1. GTDB lineage: Bacteria > Bacillota > Desulfotomaculia > Desulfotomaculales > Ammonificaceae > Desulfothermobacter > Desulfothermobacter acidiphilus. The sequence continues at coordinate 1,318,737 of NZ_CM125440.1, forward strand.
CTTTCCGGATCTTGTCCTCCACTTCACTGCACTTAGGCAGCGGCACGGGTTCGCCATCAACTTCGAGGAGATTCAAGGCCTCGAAGCCCCGGCGGGTGCGGGCGCCGACACCGCCAAAGGTCTCCCAGGCCCAGAGGGCCGCCTCCACGTCCTCCTTGAGTTCCTGGGGATAGACGAGTTCCAGGCGGAAGTGGACGCCGTCGCGCAGCGGTTTCAACAGTTTTTCGAGGTCATCGGTGCTGCTGGCGGATTTTATTTCTTTATCCTGCGGCCGGAGAGGAAAAGCGGTATAGGAAGGGGCCACATTTTCCTTGGGCCTGACCCTGAGCTTTCCGTTTTCGCCTTGAGAAGACTCAAAGGGCTTCTCCTCCTTGCCCCGATCTTCTACCTCCACTCTAACCTCCACCCGCGACGGCTTGGAGGCCGCGCCCCAGATTTCTTCCTCTCTCTTCCTCATCTCATTCAAATCACCATTAGAGCTCCCGCCCCGGGTGGCGCGCCACCAGAAGCGCAAATGCCCCCGGATTTCCGGCCCCCGGATGACGGTCAACTCGTCGGCCTCCCCCGGCTCCACTCCGCCGCCGAAAAGGGGCGTGATCAGTTCGTACCGCCGCACCTGTCTTACAAGGCGTACCTTAACCTCGGGCGGAATCATCTCTTTTCCTTCTTTATCCTTGGGGCCTTGCCGCACGACAATCACACCTCCATTCCCTGGGGATTTCCATCCCATGTGCCTAAGACCGCCAGGCCAAAGCCGTCGCGGCGCTCCTGCTCCCCGTCGCTCACGCACTCCAGCCAGATCTTCTCCACCCACCTCTGGACGGCCGCTTTTTCTCCCTCAAGCCTCAAGAAGTAAACCGTTCCCGCCGGTGCCAGACGCCGCGTGGGCTTGGGCTTGCGCTCTTTCAAATCCCAGCCGGAAACGGTCTCGTACCTCTTTAAAGCTGCCGCTTCCAAGAGAGGCTTCACCCCCTCGCGCTCTTCTAGTAGCCAGGAGGGCTTCCATCCTTCTTCGAAGTACGCCGGGGTGAGCAGGATGAGGCGGCAACTCCTTTGCTTGACAATCTGCTGCACCAGCTCTTTAGGAATGGGCGGGAGCGGCTTGCCGCTCGGCCGCCAGAAGGCCAGGCGCCGCTCACCCCCCAGCGGAGCGAGCCCCGGCTTCAACCCGGAAGCGTCGGTGGCCACCGCCAGCCCCAGGCGCCGAGCTCCGGAGAGCTTCTCCCGCGCGGAGGTAAACTCCAGACCCTGGGTTTGAAAAAGAGCTCCTTTCTCCTCGTCCGCCGTCCTCGTTTTCGGCTTTATGCCCACGTGCATCCGACTTTCCCGTACCGGGCCGTCGTGCCCCAGTTCGTTCAGAGAGACCTTGTCCTCCCCTGGAGCCAGGAGCCACCGCTCGAAGAACTCCCAGTACCAGTACCGGGGAGCCCGGCCGAAGGGCTTGCGTGGGTCGCGACGGGTAAGCCCCACCGTCCACTCTAAAGAATCGGGAAGATTGGTTTGAGCTCCTTCCGGAAGCTGGAGGGGGACCAATCGCTTGAGCATTAGCTCCCGTTCGGAACCGAGGAGAAGGGCGTCGGCAGGCGCCAGAACCAGCCAGCAGGCAATTTCACCCCGATCGTCCAGTTCCACCAGCAGCGGCCCCTTGACCTGGATTTTCTTGAGCTCTTCGATCTTATCCTCTTTATCCTCCTGAAAAAAGCCTTTTTCATCCAGACCAGCACGCGTCCGGACCGCCCCCGCGATGGTGGACGGGAAGGGGAAGTCCAAAGACCTCGCCCGCGCCCCCGGGAAGGGACCAAAGGGACGGCCATCGCGGACGATCAAAGGATCCCTGGGCTCGATAATCCACAGGTTCATCCTTTCCGAACCTCCTTCGATGTGGCCGAAGCTCTTTCCGCCAGATCTAAAGCCCGAGCCAGTTCCCCGGCGATGATCAAGCTGTCGGCCAGCTGCTCGATCTTTTCGATGGAGGCGCTGTCCTCCCCGACAAACCGCTTCAGTCCCTTAACGATCTTTTCCTCCAGCACCTCGGCGCCGCGCTTGGCTCGCTTCCGGAGCAGGATGCGCTCGAACTCCGCTTGAGCTACTTTTTCCAGCACACCCCGCAACTCCTTATCCTCCGTCTTCAACCGCCTAACTAACTCCTTCAACTCGTAGGCGGCCCCGTCAGGTATAGCGTCTTCCCGGTGCAGATTCACAAGCCACTCGAGCTGTTGGTCGAGCTCTCCCCAGTGGCCCCTGACCGTACGTTCTTCCCCGGATCGCTTGCTCAAAAGTACGGCCAGAGCGTTTTTCCCCTCCAGCTCCTTGGCGGCCTTTTCCGCCTTGCGCGCCAGTTCCAGCACGTCGGACAGGGGGGTGAGGTGGTGGGCTATGACGATGCCCATAGACAGACTGGGGGGGATTTCCTCGTCGCCATCTTTCGCTTTGAATTCGGAGAGCTTCGCGCGGAAGGTGTCGGAAAGAGTGCGGGCGCATTTTAGCAACTTGTGCAAGGGCACTAGGGCCAGCACGTCGTCGCCGCCCGAGTAGATCAGAGCTCCTCTATGCTTCTCCACAATTTTCCGGGCTTCGGAAGCGAACTCGCTTTGTTTACGAGAGAGCTTCTGGTGCCCTTCGGGTGAGCTCTGGGCGTCGATGACCTTGCCCATATGATCGCCGTCGGCCAAAAGCAGGGCGTAGTAGGGGAACGGTCTATTTCCGTTAAAGGCCTTTTCCAGAAAATCACGTAGCGCCTCCTGGGCTTTCTTCAGCTTCTCTTTATCCTCCTTAAAGAACTCGCGCAGCCGTTCTTCAAAGAGGAATTCCCCGTCACAGGAACCGAACGCGGGGTGGGGAGGGTCGACCGTTTTCAGAGCGTCATCGGGAACACCGAGCTCTTTTAGCTTGCTCAGGTACTCCTCCACCAGCGGCCGGTACTCTTCGGTGAGCGTGTCCAGCAGAGGAAGGGCGGCCACGTGAGAGGTACTGAAGAAATACCGTCCCTCCTCCCGCGTGCCGTTGCGCTTGAGCAAGCACACCCCGCAAAGACGCTCTCCGGGTCTGATCCGGTAATTTTTCCAGAGATCGGCTTCGTTCATTCTCTTTAAGTTCTCTTCGGGATCTTCGGGAATTACCGATTCCCGTACGCCGCAGAGAAAGCACTTGGGCTTGTTACTTCCCCATGCCGCCTTAGCAAAATCGCGGGTGTTCTTGCAGGCCGCCAGCAAAGCCTCAACCGCGCTGCGCGCCCGTTCATAGCCGGCATCGAGAGGATAAGAAGCCCAGAAGAACTCCGGAAAATCTTCTACTTGTTGCTCGGCTACGCTTCGATCAAACTCGCCTCGTACCTGTCTGTAGGCTTCCTCCCGGATTTCCTTTAGGCGTTCTAGCACCGCCTCCCACACGCGTTTGGCCAGCTCTTCCGGAGGAGTCTTCACCACGGCTAAAACCCGGTTAGGCGAGTTGAATTGAGGATCTTTAAGCCGGTCCGAGCTTTCGGGGGCGGGGAAGATGAGGCAAGAAATATCATCCTTGTGTTCCTCCACGATCTTCCTCGCGGCCGCCTTCGCCAGCTCGCTCAAGAGCCAGGATCCGAAGTACAGATCGTGGCTGCGCCGGGCAGCGGAAATGAAATCCTGCACCGGACCCAAGTGGATAAGCATCAGGTGGGTTTCTTCCATAAGCTTTCTGCACCCCCTTTGGCAAGCTTAGCCCGGCTACCGTCGCTTCCGCGCCTCTTCGCGCACCGCCTGAAGATTCACGATCTCGGCCACCTCGAACCTCGGCGGTACGGAGCCGGGCACGGGACGCAGGCGCACCGCCGCCGGGAAATAACCGCAATGCCCGTGGAGCTCGGCCATCAGCACCACCGCGCTGAAATTCAGTGAGGGAGGATTAATGATAATGGGAAGGGTCTGCCATTCCTGCGGCGTAAGCCCCACCCGATCGACCATGGCCGCTATCTGGGGAACGATGGGTTCCTGGGAATCAATCTGCGCGTCGACCTCTGTGACTTTCTCCCTACCCCTAAAGGTGTAGGGCTTCCTGGCGGCACATTTCCCTTTCCCAGGTACTGGTGCCGGGTTACACCGGTGCAAGCGGTCCTTTTGAACCCGTCGCCGGAGGACCTCCCGGAGGGGACTGTCACTGCCATCCCGACTACGTCAGGTACCGCTCACGCGGCCCTTGACGATACTTGTACGAACCTGTTGCGCCTCCCGTCCCAACGCCAGACCCGTACTTCCCTGAAGGCAAAGGGCAGCTCCCTGCCGGTGCAGCTGCCGAAGAGGTACTGCTTTAAGAGGTTGGCCGCGCCGTTGAGGTCGGCCTGCAGGACCAGCCCGCACTTCCCGCACACCCACAGACCGCGGTGTCTCCGCCAGGCAGGGTTGCGGGCACCACAGAGACAGCATGTGGAAGATGTGTTCTTCTCAGTCCAGGGGTCAGTCTGCACACCCCTCATGAGGTTCTTATAGCACTGCTCTGTGTGTAACCGGGCGTAGGCCATCTGGTTGATCTTCTGGCTTGCTTTTTTGCCCTTCATCCCGGTACGGGCAGAGCGGCGCAGGCCGTTTAAGTCCCCCACTACCGCAAAGGCAACACCCTCTGCTTCGTCCAGTTCTGCGAAGGACTTCGTTAGGGCGTGCTCCATCTGCCTTATGCAGCGGTCGAGCCTCTTTAACACACACGCCTTTGCGGAAAGACACCTCCTCCACCTGCGGGAGCCTTCCTTCAAGCGGCTCATTTTTTCCTGGAACTCCGCTATGGCTTTGTTCCTGTACTGCACCAGGGAAAGGAGCTCCCGGCAGACGAAAAGGTCCAGATGTCCTTCTGACATGGCCCGCGCGAACATGGCGGAATTGTAGTCGTAGGCCGAGACGGCACCCGTAAGGTCTACGAGCATCACTCCCAGGTCGAGGGTCACGTGGAGCACCAGGTTTTCCACTCTGCGGCGGCGGACGACCGCCTTCACCTTGACCTCGACCGGGACGCCCTTCACCTCTGTGCCGTCCGGCAGGGTGACCACATTCCAGCCTCCGGGCAGCGCAACCTTGATGGGTTCCTTCTTCCGGGAGAGCTTCAACACGAGGGTGTTGCCGTCGACACCGAAGCCCTGCCTCTTCCAGGCGACGGTGCGAAGGTGGCCCTTCGGCTTGAAGCCCGGCGGGTTCATTTCAGCACGACCGTTCTCCCTGTGCTTGCGGTAGGCAGACACGGCCTCGAAGTACTCCTCCACCGCCGCCTGGGCCGACTGGGAGTGGAGTTCCTTCCATGCAGCGAAAGCTTTGAACTTCGCCTTGAGTTCCCCCTCCGTCGGCCAGCGGTCCTCCTGCTCGAAGGTCTTGCGGCTGTGCCAGACGCAGGAGTTCCAGATGCGGTTTGCTGCCTGCATGAGAGGTTGAAAGAGGGGCAGCAGTTCCAGGCCCAGCGGGAACTGTTTGGTCAAAAGGAGCCGGTGGGGGTGTGGCTTACCGCTCCAGGCCAAACTTTTCACCTCCTTTCTTTCCGGAACATGGTGCCTTAGGTTCAGGTCTCCTTTGAAGCTCAAAGAAGTCCTGCGGCAGCCTCTCGTGTTCTGCATAGAAGCTAGCTATGGCTTCGGCCACGTTGAAGAGGTAGCCGAACTTTTCCTGCTCCCCGTCCTCTTTTTAAGCAGTTCATAGAACTCCCTTGCGGCGTCTTTAGATTGGCCTGAGAAACAAGGCAGGAGGAGTTCAAAGATGCGCTTCCTCTCGGCCATGGAGCGCAGGAGGCGTCCTGCCGACTCCAGAATGCAGCGCCAGACGCGGCTGGGGATGTAAACGTCCTGCGGGCAGGAAAGCTCTGTGTCTAAAAGTTTCCACGCCTTGCCTGAAGATGTGGCCGCAGCCTCCAGGCCTTCAGATGACCAGTACTTCTCCAGCACCTGCTCCTGAAGCTTAAGGCCCAGGGCAGTGAGGTTCATCAAGGGCCCTACCAGTTTGTCAGGGAGTCTTAAGCTGGTCGTCAGTATCAAGGCGGGAGAGCTCCTCCTCTGTTTTCTTTGCCACCCTGTACGCACATATTCCGCTATACCTCGATGTATTAGGCAATCACCAAGGATAGTGCAGCAAACTGGTTAGCTACTAACAACCCCACAGGTAAAAAGTTCCGTGCGCTTTGTACCAGCCAAAACTTATTTTCACGAAAGGAGACTAGGAAGAGAGCTTCTTGCGCCAAAAAACTGCTTCCGCTGTCGCTTGATGGAAATTTTACATCCAACTCACGCACCTGTCAAGCAAAAAGTAACCAAATTCTCCTAGTTTCTCACCAGTGCAGATCCGGCTGAAAGATCAGAACCTTCGCAACTTTCCGCCGCTTCCGCCCTTCGAACTCCCCACCTCTACGCCGGCAGAAGGCAATTAAAGCTCTGCTCTTCGGTGGCCGAGATTACTTTAACAGGAAACCCAGGATGCAAAAACCTGAACCCGGAGGTGGTAGCTTGAGAAAAAGGAGTTCGTTAAGGCTTCTGGGCTTGCTGGTGACGGTCATCCTGGTGCTGAGCCAGGTACCGCCCGCAGTGGCCGCACCTGCTTCGGCACCTCCCGCGCAGACGTACGTCCCCGGTGAGGTGATCGTGAAGCTCAAAAAAGACGCGCTGGAGGCAAAAACCTTCGAAGCAGCGGCAACCGAGCTCGCGACCAAGCACGCTCGCCTGGGTCTCAAAATGGCCCGGCAGCTGCCGCACGGCGCAGCCCTCCTCAAGACGGGAGCGGACATCCGGCAGGCGGTGGCGGAGCTCAAAAACGATCCGCGGGTGGAATACGCCCAGCCCAACTACATCTATCGCATCCGCGCCATCCCAATTGATCCGCTGGCCAACTGGGGGATAACCAACCCGACCTACGGGGTGCAGGCGGAAGCCGCCTGGCAGTACACCCAGGGCAACGGAATAACCGTGGCGGTGCTGGATACCGGCGTGGACTACAACCACCCGGATCTGAAGGACAACATGTGGCACGACCCGCAAACCGGCACTCCGGGCTACGACTTCGTGAACAACGATCCTTACCCGATGGACGATAACGGCCACGGCACCCATGTGGCGGGCATCATCGCTGCGGAACTCAACGGCCAGGGAGGGGTGGGAGTGGCCCCGCAGGCCAGGATCATGGCGGTTAAAGTGATGAACGCCGACGGCTGGGGAACCTCCGCACAGATCGTGCAAGGCATCAACTACGCCGCCAGCCACGGGGCCAAGATCGTCAACATGAGCTTCGGCTGCACCGGCTGCGGGCCCGATTACCTGGAATACGAGGCCATAAAGTCCCACCCGGACGTCCTTTTCGTGGCCGCGGCGGGAAACGAAGCCAATAACAACGATCAGGTGCTGACCGACCCAGCCAGCTTTACTGTTAACTGGGCGGTTTACAACCTCGCCGCCCTGCCCAACGTCATCGCCGTGGCGGCCCTGGCCGATCCCTTCCGCTCCCCCGGAAACCTGGCCTCTTTCTCCAACTACGGGCCGAGCTCCGCGGCCCTAGCCGCCCCCGGAGAGAACATCCTGAGCACGGTTCCCTCTCCCCCACCCGGCGGCGGTGTGGCCCTGGCGGTTTATAACCCGAGCTCCGGCTACAAGGTTATGTTCTGGGGCTTCGGCGCGGAGGACTTATACGATCCCTCCGGCGGCACCTCCACGACGGGCGCAGTTTACGACAGCATCGTGCGAACGGTCTATGGTTTCCTGGGCATAACCCCGGCGCTCACGCAAACCAAGCCGCTCCTGCTGGTTAACGACTGCCAGCCCGGCTACTTCCCCGATGTGAGCTCTATTTACACCAACACTCTCAGCACGGCCGGCTACGTCTACACCCTCTACACCGTGCCCAGCGGTGCCGACGGCCCGGCGGTGGACGCCACCGTTTACAGCGGGGTCATCTGGTTCACCGGCTATGCCTACTGCAGCAACCCCAACAGCGCCGACCCCAGCAATCCCTCCACCTGGATACCCAACCTGACCAGCACCGATCAGAACAACCTCGGCCAGTACCTGGCGGGCGGCGGCAAGCTCTTCCTCTGCGGCCGGTACGCCGGCTACGGGATCGAAAGCGCGCCTTTCTACCGTAACTACCTGGGAGCGCAGTTTATCAACCGGTGGGACGGTCCCTCGGTAGTTGCCGGCGTGTACGACCCGTACACCGGAGCCAGTTACTTGATGAACCTCTACAACCGCGCCAGCGTGCTGGCACCGGCAGCCCCCTACGCCAGGGTAGTGCTCTCCTACCAGCCCTACGAAGCCTGGTCCGGAACCTCCATGGCAGCACCCTTCGTCTCCGGCGCGGCCGCCCTGGCCCTCTCCCTGCGCAGCGACCTCAGCCCCGGCCAGCTAATCAGCATCTTGAGGTCGCAGGTGACTCCCCTCCCCGGCCTTAACGGCAAAGTGGCCTCCGGCGGCACCCTCAACGCCTACAACGTCGTGAACTACGTCCGCTCCCTGCCCGCTCCCGGCGGGGGAACTGGCGGCGGTGGCGGAGCTGGTGGTGGCGGTGGTGGCGGCGGAGGAGGTGGTGGCGGCGGAGGAGGTGGTGGCGGCGGGGGCGGAGCTCCTGCCAAGAAGGAAGAGACGCCGCCCGGCGTGGCGGAGCTGGTCACCACCGGTGACAGGCAGCAGCTGTCCCTTCCCGACGGGAAGGCTTCTCTGGAGATACCCGCAGGAGCTCTGCCCGCGGGAACGAAGGTAGCGGTCAAAATCGCCGCCGAAGCGCCGGAGAAGCTCCCCGCGGGTCTGCTGGCCGCGGGGCCGGTGGTCAGCATCGAAAGCGATGCCCAGCCCGCCAAGCCGGTGAGGGTGGCCCTGGCCTTCGATTCGGCCAAGCTCGGCGACCTGAGCCCCTTCTGCTGCCTGGCCTTCCGTCAAGAGGCTGACGGCACCTGGCAGCCGGTGGGCGGCCGTCTGGATTTCGCGAGCTCGCGGGTGGTGGTGGAGCTGGAGCATTTTTCCAACTACGCCGTGCTGGCGGTGCGGAAAGAATTCCCCGATGTCATTGGACACTGGGCGGCCAAGGACATAGCCGTCCTGGCAGCCCGGGGAGTGGTCGGCGGCTACCCCGACGGGACCTTCCGCCCCGATAAAGCGATAACCCGGGCGGAGCTGGCGGCCATGATCTGCCGCCTGCTGGGACTGGAAGCCCAAACGCCGCCTCACTTCAGTGACGTCTCCCCTGACGCCTGGTACGCTAAGGCGGTGGCGGCGGTCAGCCAGAGAGGAATTATGGTGGGAGACGGCGATAAGTTCCGTCCTGAGGATACCCTTACCCGCGAGGAGCTGGCGGCCGTGGCGCTCAGGCTGGCCGGCATCCCCCAGCGGCAGATGGCACCTAACTTCCGCGACGCCGAAGAGATCAGCCCCTGGGCGCGGCAGGCGGTGGCCACCGCGGCGGCCGCCGGGCTGGTCTACGGGGTAGGAGAGGGCAAGTTCGCTCCCCAGCAGAAGGTTACCCGGGCCCAAATGGCCGCCATCCTCTACCGGGTGGCCCAGCGTCTCGGCCTCTGGGTGGAAACGGTGACCCTCAAGGGGCAGCTCACCTGGAGCACCATCGAGAAGCCTCACTGGGAGCTGGTGGCGGGCCAGGACATCTACGTTCTCCTGCCCGACCAGGCGGACACCCTCACCACCCAGGCGCTCCGGGAAAGCGAAGGCAAAGAGGTCACCGTGAAGGGATACCTGGAAGGCGGGCCGAACATCTACATGCGGGGCAAGCTCTTGCGGCTGATCTCCATCGAGCCGGCGCAGTAAGCCACTGAGGAGTTCAAAGGGGGCACCTCTAACGGGTGTCCCCCTTTCTATTGCTCAACAGGAACGTTTTGCTCGGTGGATGGGGCTGAGGCAGGTTGCCCGGACCGGTAAAGCAGGAAGAAGGGCAGGCCCACCGCCAGCGTGAAAAGATAAAGCCCGGCCTGGTAGGCGAAGGACAGGGCCAAGCTCTGCTCCTTCGATACACCGAAAGGAAGCAAGGCCAGCCAGAAGGCCACTTGCATCACTCCCAGGGCGCCTGGCGAGGAAGGAAGGAGTAGCCCCAGGTTTATGAAAAGAAAAACAGCAGCGTAAGCTGACACCCCACTAACAATCGTCTCATTAGAGCTACCAACAGGGCCTACTCAGTCCACCAGGTTGGTGCTCAAATGTATTTTGTAGAGAAACTCGCCGGATCTGATCCGGCGTACCTTCTAGACGAGTCAGCCAATTTTGATTATCATGGACCTTTCTTGGTGCCTTATCATGGGAGCTATGTCTTTCTTTCGTGCGTCCCCAGGGTTTGACCTTAAGTTGCTTAGTAACCTGAGCTGTGAAGATCTGGTTCAGAATCTGCTTTATCAACCAGGCCAGACCGCCGTTGTAAAAAACAGTTCCGTGTTAGTCCCGCCGTTTAGGGTAGTCTGGCTATAATCGTTCCCCACCCCCTCGAATCTCCTCTTATTTGCCTGGAGGGGGAGTGAGTTCTCCTGATTTGTAGCCGTTACTGTTTTCGCTAACATAAAAGTTGACCAGTTTAGCCCCTGACGCTAACGAAAAAGTTGACCACCCTGAGAACCCCATCCTGTAAGCTTTAAGTTGACACACTCGGCTTACGGGAGGAAAAGGAGTTGCTCAAGATGGTCGATATCGAGTATATCAGAAAGAAGCATTACGTAGAAAGGTGGTCTATCCGCAAGATTGCGCGCAATCTCGGCATTTCCCGCCAGTCGGTGCGCAAGGCCCTGGCCAGCGCTGAGATGCCACGGTACAGGCGGACCAGGCCGCGGCCCTTTCCGGTGATGGACCCCTACCGTGCCATCATCCTGGCGTGGCTTGAAGCCGATGCCGCGGCGCCGCCTAAACAGCGCCACACGGCCAAGCGTATCTACGACCGCCTGGTGGAAGAATACGGCTTCACCGGTGCGGAATCAACTGTCCGGCGTTTTGTCCGGCTACTCAAAGCCAGGATTCCGGAGGCATATGTTCCGCTCACGGCCGACTGGGGCGAACAGGCCCAGGTAGACTGGGGACAGGCAGTGGTAAAGATAGGCGGGGTACCCACGGTAATGCACCTGTTCTGCCTGCGGCTCAGGGCGAGCGGCGTGTGTTTCGCCCAGGCCTTTCCCACCGAGAAACTAGAGGCCTTCCTGGCCGGGCCCCACCGCCAGGAACACGACTACTTTGCTCACTTACGGGCGCACTACCTCTTCGAGAGCCACTTCTGCAACCCGGCGCGGGCGCACGAGAAAGGTGCGGCGGAAAACCTGGTCGGGTACGTACGGCGCAACGCCCTGGTCCCAGTGCAGGACTTTGCCTCCTGGGAAGAACTCAACGCCCACCTTCTGGATTGGTGCAACAGAGACCGGGCGCGCCGGCCGGGATGGCCCGAAGAGCAAGCCGCCCTACACCCTTTGCCGGACCACCCGCTTACCTGCGCCATCACCCGGATGGCTGTGGTCTCCAGGACCGGCCTGGTAACCTTCGACCGCAACCGCTACTCCGTGCCCTGCCGCTGGGTGGGACAAACCGTAATGGTTTCTGCCACCTGGGACCGGGTCCAAGTTATGGTGGGAGAAGAAGTAATCGCCGTGCACCAGCGGTGCTACGCCCGCGGGCAAACGATCCTGGAACTCGAACACTACCTCCCGGTGCTGGCGCAGAAACCAAGAGCGGCGAAGAACGCGCTGGCGGTGCGGCAGCTCGGCGGCGTCTGGGACAGGGCCAGGGAAGTCCTCTGCCGCGGGAGAGTTGACGGGTACCGGGAGTTAGCCGAGATCCTTTTGCTGCACCGGGAGTACCCGCACGCCGCTCTGACGGCGGCCCTGGAACAGGCTCTTTCCCTGGGAACACCAACGGCCAGAGTGGTGCGCCAGCTGCTCCTCAACGCTAGCCAGAACAGACCGCCTCGGCTGCCGGTCAACGAAACGCTATCGGCCTACGCCGTCGCGCCGCCCGACCTTACACGCTACGATGCCCTGGCCTGGGAGGTGAGCCGGTGTGAATAATGCCAGCGAGGCCCTGGTGGATCTTTACTGTAAGGAACTGAGGCTCCCGGGGCTCAAGCGTGCCTACCGGGATATCGCGCGGGAGGCTCTAGCCCAGGGACGGACGCCGGTCGATTTTCTGGCCGCCTGCCTGGCCCAGGAGCTGGCCTCAAGGCGCGAGAGCCGGATCCGTGCCCGGCTGACCCAGGCGCGGTTTCCGGCCCCCAAGACCCTGGACGCCTTCGACTTCACGCTGCTGCCCGAGTTGCCGAAGGCCAAAGTGCTGCACCTGGCCAAAGGCGAGTTCATCAAGAAGAAAGAAAACGTCATTCTCCTTGGCAATTCCGGCACGGGAAAGACGCACGTGGCGATTGGCTTAGGGATAGCCGCTATTGCTGCCGGCTACCGCGTGCGCTTCATCCCGGTGGTCGATCTGGCCCAGGAGCTATTGCAGGCGGAGCAGGAATACTGCTTGCCGAAGTACCTGAAGGGCTGGCAGAAGGTTGATCTCGTTATCGCGGACGAGTTGGGCTATATCAATCTTGGTCCTGGAGCGTCGCTCCTGTTCCAGTTCTGTGCGGCGCGCTACGAGAGGGGAAGCATGGTGATCACGACCAATCTCGAATTCAGCCGCTGGACGGAGGTGTTTGGGGATGCCACCTTGACGGGTGCGCTCCTGGACCGGCTCACCCACCACGCGCACATCCTGCTCTTTAAGGGTGAGTCTTACCGGTTTCGGGAAAGTCAGCAAAGGCAATCTGTTAACATGGATACCTGACGAATAGGGTGGTCAATTTTTACGTTGTCACGGTGGTCAACTTTTTGGTTGACGAACACACCGTTACTCGTTTTCTCAATGTCTATGACGAACATAATTCAATGGATCACACATAAACTTATACACTTCTTCTATTTCCCTCCCCCAATCTGAATAATAGGAACAAACCTCTCTCAGAGCTTGCTCGGTAATTCGCTTGCGCTCTTCTATATCCAATAATCCTCTCTCCAAGGAATCAACAAGACAGCTTACACTTGGGTGGGCAAGGATACAGTTCTCCCCGTCCCGCAACAACCACAATGTGGCTGGATTATAGTTTGTAACTACCAGACAGCCACTAGCCATTAGCTCTAAAGGTAGGTAAGAAGGATGGCGTGTCATCATCATTACTAATCCAACATCACATTGTCTATAAAAAGCAGCAGTTTCTTCGTAGCTTAATAGCCCGAGATTCTCCACCACCCCCTCTAGGTCGAAATCTTTAGGATTCCAGGAATCGCCCGCGGTTAAGATCTGAACTCGCCGTCCAAGCCTCTGCTTTAGCCTCTTTAGGGCTTCAGCTCCTAACTCAAAAGCATTGCGGGGATGATTTGGCCGACCGTAAAAAAACACCCGAAAGGGCTCCTCTTCTGGATTCTTCTTTATGTGGGGATTAAATACCAGAGTATCTACACATGGATTAAAAAATGTAGCAACACCTCTATATTCTCTCTCATAGATCTCCTTTAGAGATATTGTATTAGCAATACCCAGGAACCCAAATCTATAGGTTGCTTCTACAAGTGCGCTAATAGTACCAGCTGGATAAAATAGAGCTTCATAATCCTGAATGAAGTAAAACTTGCGCTTAGCTTTATCGAACTTCAAAACAGCATAGGCTGTCGTCCATAAAGTAGAGATTGCTGCGTCACATTCAGGTATTTTACCCAAGGAAACACTATGTACTTCTTTACATCTGAGAGCAGGAAAGTAGCTGTGTATTTTTTCGGCAACAGAATGTACCTCTTCGTCACTAAAGACGACAAAACGGTTTTCAACTCCTTTATTCTCCTGGAGATACTCGGCAAAGCGGAAGATTGTGCGAATACCCCCGTAGTGCGGGTGGTAAAAAGACGGTATAAACCAGTTAATGGTTCTAACATCAATTGTTGACGAATTTTCTATAAGTCGCCGATTGACTGCTAAATCTTCCTCTGTGAAATCAAAGGCGGATGCCAAAACTCTAGCTTCAACTTGTAGAGGCGCCCACTTTTTGGCTTCATGCTCCTTTCCTAATTCAGCAGGGTCTTTGGCAGCCGTTGGTTGTATCTTTTTATCGGTTCCGGCAGATAAGAGGTTTTTTGCAAACTGAAAAGGTGATTCTTCGGCCACCTTCAAGGTTGGAATAGTACTCCAACACGATAAGTTCGGGTTGTAATATGGGTCACCATCTCTAATTAGAGGAAGATAGGATAGGTACGATAACATGTAATCAGAGCGAGGGATTTTTTCTCCCCTTGTGGCTGACTCGTGATGTAAGAGACGAGCATATGGTGTATATACGACTCTGTAGCCTTTCTTCCAGATTCTAAGGCAAAGTTCTACGTCACTCCCGCAGAGGAGAAAATCTTCATTAAATCCTCCCACCTCCCAGAAGACTTCCTTTCGCACCGCCATGCAGGCGCCAGTAACAGCAACAAAATTCCGATACCATTCGGTAGACCCGAAAATTCCCACATGTCCTTCCTGTAATCCTGCAAAGATATGTCCAGCAAAGCCAGTTAGCCCAATAACAACTCCTGCATGCTGGATAGTACCCTCAGGCTTAAGCAGCTTAGCTCCTACTACCCCAACTTCTGGTCGTTCAGTCCAGCGCGCCATCTCTTCCAACCAGTCAGGTGAAATTACCTCTATGTCATCGTTGAGGAAGAGAAGTATATCGCCGCTTGCGTGTTTGGCACCGAGGTTATTTACTGCCGAGTAGTTAAATGGCTTATCGTAGTATAAAACTCTGATTTTGTTGCTTTTAGAAAGATCGTGATAGAAATTTGTCACCTCGGCGTTAGCTAGACCGTTGTGTACAATAATAACTTCAAAGTTGGTATAAGTAGTGCGTTCGAGGATTGAAGTTATACAAGGGCGTAGCAACTGCATTGCGCCTGTAGTAGGGATAATAATTGAAACCCTACTCCTTCCCGTGGTTGGCCATAACACCTTGATGAAGCCAGAAGCTTCCCATGTTACCTCAGCGTCAATACCCTTACGCTTTAGGTATTTCTCAATAGCTAGCTTCTGCGCACCGAGCGCGTAAGGTTTAGCTTTCAAGCTACTGGCAGCCGATCCTTCCCACGCACGCCAGTGGTAAAGTATCTTAGGAATGTGAGCTATCCTTTGCGTGCATTCCGTAACGCGTAGAAAAAGATCCCAATCTTGTGCCCCGTCCGTTTCAGGATCAAAACCGCCTATATTATCTACAATTGATTTACGAATAACACAAAGATGAGTAAGATAATTCGCTGAAAGCATTATTTCCGGTGACCAAGATGGTTTAAAAAGCGGGTTAAATCTCTTTCCTTTCCTATCTATCATATCTCTATCGGTATAAATAAAATCTAGAGTAGGATCTTGGTTCAAGCGACTTACCACCTCGAACAAAGCATTAGGGGCAAGAACATCATCATGGTCGAGCAGAGCAATAAACTCACCCCGAGCCATTGCCAATGCTTCGTTGGAGTTCCCAGAGATGCCATGGTTTTTGGACAAAAATTTTACGCGAATCCTTGTATCCCTCTCGGCCCACTTCTGGATTACCTTCCTAACAGCTGGGTTTGCCGAATTACCTTCAGCTATACAAAGTTCCCAATTATCATAAGTTTGCTCTATGACAGAGCGAATTGCTTCATCTAAAAAACTAACCGGTGTTTCATATACAGGCATTATAACACTAATTAGCGGACGGTATTTAAAATCCCTAGCCATACGACGTTGCTGATCAAGTTCAATTTCATTAGGTTCATTAGTAAGAATCCAAGCCTGATAAGGTACTTTACAAGAAGTATTGATACTAAACAGCTGCCTCTTAGAACCATAATTTACTATGCGAGACCAAACTTTACGAGCAAGAACCATAGGTCCTTCGTCTACCAGTTTGTGAACCACTTTCATAAAAAACCTGTAGATTCGATACCGCCGCGTCCCCTCGGGCAAAAGACGCTGGCGCCAGCGGTTATAGCGAGCGAGAAGCTTCAGGGGAAGGGAGGACTGAAGCGCCGAAAGACGCTGCGCAATGTCATGGAGTTCCTGCTCCTTGCGAGTCAGCGAATCCTGCAGCAACTGTAGCCGGCCTGAAAGTTCTTGGACACGGTGCAGGGTTTTGTCGAGTTCTTCCTCCTTCTGTTTCACAGACTCTTTCATCGACTCTAGCTGCTGAGAAAGCTCCCGAATGCGGCATAATGCCTCTTTGAGCTCATGCTCGCTTTGCCCTAGACGTTCTTCCAACAATCGAACCTTCTCTTCCTTTTCCTCAAGTAGCATCTTGAGTTCACGGTACCTGGGTGCGCCCGGAGGAAGGGTATGTTCCTCCGGGCGCACCGATAGAGGCTTCTTCTGCCCACCCTCAGCTCTTTTGGCCTTTACAATGAACTGATAGGTGTCCGCCTCCGGATTGCTGGTGTACAGATAGTCGAGCACTTTTTCGGGATATTCTTCTAGATCTACATTAAACTCGGTCTCATCAGGGTAAAGGAGCACCCGATCCCAGCTCAGAATGGCGTACCCGGTTTTCTCAAACAGTTCCTGAATGGACTCCCGGGTAAAAAAGCGGAGGTGGGTGTCGTCGAGAAGCCCCAATGGGCGGTACTTGAACTTGCCTTCCAGCAACTCCAAAATTAGTCCCGCATGAGCCACATTAGGTATTGAAGCCAGAATGTACCCGTCCGGCTTAAGGAAGGGCCGGAGTTTACGCAGAGTCGCCCACGGATCCTTAAGATGCTCTAAAACGTCTGCCAAGATGATCACATCGAAACTTTCCGGCTGCAGGTGGTCTTCGAGCTTAAGGGTTTCAACGTCCCCAACGATCATCTGCTCGCAATAAGGCAGGGCTTTCTCCGCCGCTGCAGCGTCTATTTCGATGCAAGTAACTCGGCAGTCAAATTGCTCCTTTAAGACTTTGGTCATGTATCCGGTGGCACAGCCAACTTCAAGGACCTTTTTGCTGGTACCTACTTGCTTAATTATCTTAGTCGCGGAGTCATTTTCTACTTCTAAGTTAATCTCCCGCTGGTACTTCATCGCTCCCTACGTCACCCACCTCAGACAGCGTTTAGTCTTTCATCTTAAGCGGCGCTTGCGCGTTTCCACCAATGAACTCTTTAATAAGCCTCCTCCTCGTGTACCTCCAGCCCATAGAGAGAATCTTGGCTAGGCGTTGCAATGTCAAAGGCCAGTAGGTATTCCATACGCCACATGTAGTATAAATAAGCCTATAATCCCGTCGATGCTTCGTTAACAGTTTCCTTAGGTCTCTGTAATAACTTTTCGGCGCAACGCCTAAATTAAGCAGGATGCCCAGCGGCGTTTCCGGGCCACCCCCAGTAGACCGGTGCCACACAGGAAGCGGCAGAACGTAAACCAGCAAACCCTTTTTTAAAGCCCTAAGACAATAATCCACACCGTATAAATGCCACCCCGGACATGTTTGCGGATCGAACTTGAGAAAGTTAAAAACCTTTCGTGGCACAATAATAAGCAACTCGTCCACCGTCTGGACCAACTCAGGGCAAGTGATTACATTGCCCCACGATTTTGGGGGGACCCCGTGTTTTATAAGGTTCCACTGCATCTCCCTGGGATCGGCCCCAACCCTAGCAGATACACCGGCCACTCCCGCCACTCCCAGGCTGGGCAGTCTCCTAAGCCACGCTTCCGCCTCCTCAAGCCACGTTTCCCTTTCCAGACGCACATCCTGGTGTACAAACATTATGTAATCTCCCTTGGCCTGTTCGCCGCCGTGGTTAAGGGCCTCAGCAGCAGAACCAAAGGAAGCAGCGGAGTTATCGACAAGAATCAGTTCGTATGCCCCCTTTTGGTTCTTTAGGGAAGCCATCAGCCACTCGCCCAGGACCTTTTTATCGTTGTAAACGCAGACTACCGAGATCAAATGTCGTCACCCGACCTCAACTATCCACTAAGACATCCCTAAACACCTTCAACAACTTCTCAAGTCCTGCATCCAGACTATAGGCTTTCTCAACCACTGCCCTGCCCTCTCGTCCCATCCTTGCTCTTAACTCTTCGCTGCTTATTAAAATTCGCAACTTTTCTACCCATTCCCTTCCTGTGGATGCCAAAAAACCATTCTCGCTTTCTCTGATTATCTCCTTATTTCCTCCCACCGGGCTTCCGACCACCGGAATGCCGCAGACCATATACTGCAAGAGTTTGAGACCGCATTTCCCCCTTGAGAAAGGATCGTCCGTCAGGGGCATGACTCCAACATCGATTTCTGTCAATTCCTCAGCCTCAGTAGCCTCGCTCCAGGGAACTTTCCTCAACCGTATCCCGGGCAAGTCGAACTCCTCGCTCACACCGATGCACTTAAGGAGTATTTTAAACTCCTTGCTCAACTCCTTCAGCGGTTCTTCCAGCAATCGAAGATAGTGCTCGGTAGCCGGCGAGCCTATCCATCCAATGACCACCACGTCTTCTTTCATCGAGTAATAAGGTTTTACCCGATATTTCTTCACATCCACGCAGGTAGGAATGATGTACACTCTGCTGTTGTACTTAGCGGCGTAATCTGCCAGATACTGGTTCCCAACAACCACTGCAGCACAGGTAGACATTACACAGGGTATCTTATGCCTTAGAAACGGAATGGGATCGTAAAGGGTGAACACTGCGTCGTCGTAATCAGCTATAATCTTTACACCTAGCTTACGCAAATAACCTTCAAAGAAAGCTGGTAGGTAAGGGAAGAGCTCCTTTTCCACGTACAGGATATCGTATTTCAAAGCGCACCTTAATCTCAAAAGACGCCGCATATAAGCCAACGGTACCCGATAATGAAATTTACCCAGCTTTAAACCGCTTTTATAAAGGTGATCTACATACCAGTCGCCAAGCAAACAGTAAACATCGCACTCTATTCCCCGACGGCGCAACTCACCTATGTACTGGTAAATACGGTATCTGCTGCTAGCACCCCGGGGCCCGTACCTCGGGAGAAAAAGAATCCTCATTCAGCATCCCTTTCTATCACCATCTATCACCATCTGACTGCACTTCAGCTATTCACCCGACCGAAACCCCGCTCCTTTAAAGGCCTCCACCACCACTCGTTTTCGACATACCACTTTACCGTACGGCGCAGGGCCTCAGCAAAGGTGTGCTTCCTTTCAAAGCCCAGCTCCCGCTCGATCTTGCTCGAGTCCAAAGCGTAGCGCCAGTCGTGCCCCGGCCGGTCGGGCACAAAGACCAGATACTCCTCCCCCTTGCCTAAAAGCCGCAGTATCTCTTTGAGGAGTTCTAAATTGCGCATTTCCTGGCCCCCGCCGATGTTGTAGATATCCCCCGGCCGGCCCTTGAGGAGCACCAGCTCCAGCGCCCGGCAGTGGTCCTCCACGTAGATCCAGTCCCTTATGTTCCTCCCGTCCCCGTAAACGGGCACGGGCTTCCCCTCCAGAAGATTGGTCACGGCCAGCGGGATGAGCTTCTCGGGAAACTGGTAGGGACCGAAGTTGTTGGAGCAGCGGGTGATGATCACCGGCAGGCCGTAAGTCCGGTGATAAGCCCGGCACAGAAGATCGGCCGCCGCCTTGCTGGCCGCGTAGGGGCTGTTGGGAAGAAGAGGAGAGCTTTCGGTGAAGGGAGGATCCTTTTCTCTTAAGGAGCCGTACACCTCGTCGGTAGAGACCTGAAGGAAGAGAGGGATCTTGTGCCTGCGGGCGGCCTCCAAAAGGACCCTCACCCCTTCCACGTTGGTGCGCACGAAGGGAGAGGAGTCGGCGATGCTGCGGTCCACGTGGGTCTCGGCCGCAAAGTTGACCACCGCGTCCCAGCCCCCGGCCATAAGCTCCTCTACCAGCCCGGGGTCGGCGATATCTCCTTGGACGAAGCGGTAGCCGGGAAGGCTTTCCACGTCCCGAAGGTTGTCAAGGTTGCCCGCGTAGGTGAGCTTGTCAAGGTTGAGCACTTCCCAGTCAGGGTACTTCTGCAGGATGTAGCGGACGAAGTTGGAGCCTATAAAACCGGCCCCTCCCGTTACCAGCAAACGCACTTTATCCACCTACCCGTGCCTTACTTCCCAGGAGAAGGGGATGGAGGGGTCGTTGTAGGACACACGGTACTCGTCCGGTTCCTCGTAGTTGTAAAGCTCGGTGGGGATGTTGAGGATGAGGGCGAGCTGTCCTTCCTCGCTGGTGAAGCCGTGGTAGACCCGCGGCGGTATCTTTATGAGGCAGGGGTTCAAAAGCCCAATATGAAAGACGTTGACCATGCCCTTGGTGGGGCTGTCCTCGCGCGGGTCGTAAAGCGCCACCTTGGCCATGCCGTAGATGCAGACGAAGTGGTCCCACTGCACCTTGTGGTAATGCCAGGCTTTTATCACCCCCGGGTAGCAGGCGGTGACGTAGGCCTGGCCGAACTTCGTGAACTCCGGCCAGTCGGAACGCAGGCACTCCATCAAGAATCCCCGGTCGTCAGGAATGAGCCTGAGCTTTTTCACTTGCACCCCGTATATGAGCTCCATTTCCCTTCCCCTTCCTCTAAAGAGTTACTTCGCACTCGTCTCCGATGAAGAAGCGCAGAGCACTGCGCCTGTTTCCCCCGGCCCTCTTTATCCTAGCCCGGTAGCCTATGAGGCTGTCCTCTACCGGCCCCACGTTTTCCAGGTGGCAGCCCTCCAGCACCACGGAGTGCTCGATGTCCACCCCCCGGAGCACTACCCCGTCCCCGATGGCGGTGAAGGGGCCGATGAAGGAGTCCTCGATGAGGACGTTTTTCCCCACGACCACGGGGCCGCGTATGGTGCTGCGCACGATCCGGCTGCCCGGACCCATCGTCACCCTTCCTACCACGACGCTTTCTCCGTCTACCTCTCCCTCCAGGCGGCGCTCGGCGTACTCGTCCAAAACTAGCCGGTTGGCCTCCAGGATGTCGTCCTTTTTGCCGGTGTCAAGCCACCAGCCCTCAAGCTTCAAAGCCTCCACCCTTCCGCCCAGGTGGATGAGTTCCTGGATGGCATCGGTTATCTCCAGCTCCCCCCGCCAGGAGGGCTTGATGCGGGAAATGGCCTCGTGGATGGCCGGGGTGAAGGCGTAGACCCCCACCAGGGCCAGGTTGCTGGGAGGCTCCTTGGGCTTTTCAATAAGCTTCACTACCTTCCCCTCGCCGTCGAGCACGGCCACGCCGAAGGCGCGGGGATCGGGAACTTCCTTAAGCAGGATGACAGCCTCGCTTTCCCCCCGCTCAAGCCCACTGACCAACTGACGCACTCCGCCCTGAATGAGGTTGTCTCCCAGAAACATGAGAAAGGAATCCTGGCCCAGGAAGTCCTGCGCCGTTTTGACGGCGTGCGCCAGGCCCAGGGGCTCCTCCTGCAGTATGAAGGTGAGACAGGCACGGCCGGAGAAGGCCCCTTCTACCGCCTCCCTTACCTTGCCTCCCGTCTCCGGGGAGATGATGATGCCGATGTCTTCAATCCCCGCCTCCAGGGGCTGCTGGAGGACATAGTGGATGATGGGCCGGTTGGCCACCGGCAAAAGCTGCTTGGCCGTGGTGAAGGTCAAGGGTCTCAGCCGGGTACCTTTGCCGCCCGAGAGAACCAGCGCCTTCAAACTCTTCACCCCTTAAGCCGCCGAAGGGCTTCCTCCAGTTCTAAGTTCACGGTGCAGGAGCAGTTATTCGTCAGCTGCATTATACACCTTAATTCGACAGGAGGGAAGCTTTTCCTGCTACCGTTTCTCTAGCTCGGCTGCGCGGCCAGCCAGTCAGCGTAAGCCCGGGCCACTTCCTTAGCCCCCCCCTGCATCCTTATCTCCCCCCTGTCCAGCCACACCGCCATATCGCACAAATCCTCCACCTGCATGGGAGCGTGGGTTACCAGAACGATGGTCTTCCCCCTCTGCTGGAGCTCTCTTATGCGCCGGAGGCACTTCTCCTGGAAGGCCAGGTCCCCCACCGCCAGCACCTCGTCTATTAGGAGGATGTCCGGGTCCACGTGCACGGCCACGGCGAAGCCCAGCCGCATGTACATCCCCGAGGAGTAATTGCGCACCGGGTTGTCGATGAAATCTCCGAGCTCCGCGAAGGCAATGATTTCATCCAGCTTCTCTTTTATTTCCCGGCGGGTGAGGCCCAGGATGGAAGCGTTTAAGAAGATGTTTTCCCTCCCGGTGAAGTCGAGGTGGAAGCCCGCACCCAGTTCCAGGAGGGTGGACATGCGGCCGCTCACCCGCACCTCTCCTTTGGTCGGGTAGAGGATGCGGCTTATGATCTTCAAAAGGGTGCTCTTGCCCGAGCCGTTCCTCCCCACCAGGCCCACGGTAACGCCGTGGGGAACGGTGAGGTTTATGTTTTTCAGCGCCCAGAAATCTTCGTTGCGCTGCCTACCCCAGAAAAGAAGGCGTTCCTTAAGGGTTAAGGCGCGGTCGTAGTAGATGCGGAACTTCTTCCAGAGATCTCTTACTTCTATGGCTGCCGTGCTCATATCTCCTCTGCCACCCGCCGCTGGAAGCGATCGAAAAGCCGGAACCCCAGCACCAGGAAGAAGGCTCCTACCAGGGCAAGCCAGCCCAAAGAAGCCCAGTCAGGCCAGCGCCCGTAGAAGAACACAGCCTGGTAGGCCCCGATGATGGGGGCAGCCGGGTTGAGGTTGAAAAGGGGCTTCAGCTCCGGCGGTATGATCTCGGAAGGGTAGATCACCGGGGTGAGGAAGAACCAGGCCATCGTCAGGATACCCATGATGTGCTCGAGGTCCCGGAAGTAGACGGTGGCCACCGACACCAGCAAAGTCAAGGGTATAACCAAAAGCGTCTGCACCAGCAAAACCAAAGGAAAGGCCACCAGCGCCGCCGTCAGATGCACTTTAAAGATCAGCAGGGCCGGAATGAGGATGAGGAGGCTTAGTAGATAATTGACCAGGTTGGCCAGGACCACCGAGAGGGGCAGCACCTCCCGGGGGAAATAAATCTTTTTTACCAGGGAGGCGTTGTGTACCAGGCTGGCCGTCCCCTGGATCATAGAATTGGCCAGATAATTCCAGGGCAGGAGCCCGACGAAGAGGAACATGGCGTAATTCTGCATCTGGGCCCGCATGACGAAGGAGAAGACCAGGGAGTACACCACCAGCATGAGTAAGGGATTTAAGAAGGTCCAGAAAAAGCCCAGCACCGAGCCTTTGTAGCGCGCCCGCAGCTCCTTGGCCACCAGGTTTCTGAGCATCTCGCGGTAAAGATAGAGCTCCTTCATCTGTCGCCACATACCTTATAGTTTCGGCGTTCATCCCCTTCGCTCCTGCAACTCGCTGACATTGGACGAAATTAAGTTTTCCGATATACCTCGCGCCGGTGACGAATATAGTGAATTATGACTTGTCGTGCCTTTGCATCAACCTCGTAAATAATCCGGTAATCGCCGACCCGAAGGCGATACAGTCGTTCGGTTCCGGTTAATTTAACCGCTTTTCGGGGAAAAGGTTCCGACTGCAAACTCTCTATTAGTGTCAGTACACGAGGGACGATCGGTTTCCGAAGCCGACGCAAGTCTTTTTCGGCAGAAGGCTTGAGGTAAATACTATAGAATTCCATCTTCCTGCAGCCGCCGTTTTACCTCTTCCAGGTTTACCGGCTTTTCCTGCCGCCGTTCTGCCACGACGGCCAAATCATGTAAGTCCTCCAACAGCTGCCGGTAACGCTTTATCGAAAGAATCACTTCCCGCTTTCTGCCGCTTTGGTCCACTATATAACGCTCTTGTGGAAGCCTCATGGTATCCTCTCCTTTACCAGACCTAGGTCTGCAAACCGATCCATATCCTCTAGCGATTATAGCACAAAAGCTCCTGCAACATCCCGCGATATTTTCCTCGTTTCCAGCAGATAACACAACATTTCTCCCCTCCAGCAGTTTCCCTTCCCCCTACTTCTGCTATCCTTCTCGGCTTAGCCTGCGACCCCACTCAAAAAGCGCGCGTATATGGCCTCCATTTTCTTCATGATCCTGTCCAGGGAAAAGGCCGTGACTTTTTCCCGGCCGGCCCCACCCAGGGTCTCACGCAGTTCCCGGTCTTTAATAAGCCTTTCCAGGGCGTCGGCCAAACCTTTGACGTCGCCCAGCTTTACCAGGAAACCCGTCCTCCCGTGCTCCACCAGGTCGCGGTTTCCCCGCACGTCGGTGGCCACCATCGGCAGGCCCGCGGCCATGGCCTCCATAAGGGAGCGCGGAAGACCCTCGCGCCTGGAGGTCAAAACCGCCACATCGCTCTCCCGCAAGATCTGGGGTACGTCCCGGCGGTAGCCCAGAAAGTGCACCCTGGGGATCCGCTCCGCTTCCACTCTTTTCTGCCACCGGCTAAGGAGTTCCCCGGTCCCTACCAGGATAAGATGGCAGCTACTGTGATGGGAAGCCAGTTCTTTCCACGCCGCCAGGAGCAGCCCGTGATTTTTATCCCGGCTCATTTCCGCCACGCAGGTGACCACTATATCCTCCGGTGCCAGTCCCAGCTCGGCCCGTACACTTTTCTCCGGCGGCAAGCCGGACGGGCCGAAACGGTCGAGCTCCACCCCCACGCCGGGGACGTAGAATAGATTCCGGCCCGGCTTGAAGCCCAAGCGGCAGGCGTTCTGGTAGTCCTCCTGGTTTATTACGATGAGGCCGTCAGTCCAGCGGGCGGCCAGGCGCTCGGCCGTGCAGTAGATCAGCCAGTTGCGCAAGGGAGCTCCTTTGTAAAAGTGAAAGCCGTGGGCGGTGTAGAGCACCGGCCCCTGGCCCGTAACCCTGGCCAGGTACCTCCCCAGAAAAGCCGCCACCGGGGTGTGGACGTGGATGAGGGCAAAGCGGTGGGTTTCCAGGAGCCGTCGGAGCTCTCGGAAGGCCTTCAGGTTTCTAGGGCTATAGGGCGAGCGGGCGAAGGGTATATCCCAGCACCCAACCCCTATGGCCTCCACTTCCTCCTTCCCGCCTTCGGCGGGAGAAGCCGCCGCGTGGACTTCACACCCCTTCTCTTGCAGGAGCTGCATGAAGGGGAGGTGGAAAGCGGCCAGATGGGTGTAGACGGTGGCAAGAAATAAAACTTTGGCTTTCGGCTCAGTCACCTAGAATTCCCCCAGTAAGCCATTATCTTTCGCTACCAAGAAGATCTTCGTCCTCGCCGGTGGAGCAAGCACCACGGCTTCCCAGTTAACGGATAAAGCCGGCTTCGTTACCTGTTACCGCCTGCCCCCAGAATAACAGAAAACCTAACCTGTGGTAAAACGGGATGCCGGTTTTGTGATATACTCCTTAGATGTGGGGGGGTCGTTAGATGGCAAAAGGCAAAGTCGTTGCTTTGGCCGCGAGCCTCGTAGCAGCTATGTTTCTGTTCCCTTCTCTTTCCTGGGCCGCCGTCAGAACGGCGGAGTTCTCCATCGGAAGCAAGACTTATTTCGCAGACGGCAAGCCCTTTTCTATGGACACCGTTCCCCGGGTGGAAAACGGGCACATTCTGGTGCCAGTGCGCTTTTTAGCCTACGCGCTGGGAGTCAAGGAAGATGGAGTCTCGTGGGACCCCGAGACCGGAGAGGTGAGAATAGAAGCTCCCCCCGGCTGCTACACCTGCACTTTCATTCAGCTTTGGCTTTACGAGAAATTCCTGCTCCGCAACCTGCCCGACCCCACAGCCCCCGATAAGGTGGCGCGGGCCAAGATGCGCCTGGGAACCGCCCCCTTCCTGGATGAAAGCGGCCGGGTCTTGGTACCCGTACGTGGAGTGGCCGAAGCCTTCGGCGCCACGGTGGCGTGGAACCCGGAAACCCAGAAGGCCACCATAAAGCTCAACCCCATTATGGCTCTGCGCTTCGACCGAGGCGGCAACCGTTATATCTTCTCCAATCAACCCGAGTTTCTTCCCGACCGGAGCGGTTACACCATTGAGCAGACCTTGAAAGAAGGCACCGGCTACGATGTAGAGTTTTTCCATCTCAACCCTCCCGGAGGGCAGCCCAAGTTGGTGGGCGTGGCTCTCTATAACCCAGGACCATCTAGCGCTTCCATCAAGATCGGTGCCAAGGTGGCCGACTCCGGCAGAGCTCGGGAGGCCATCGATCTAACCAGCGAGGGCCTGGTTAACTTCTTCCACGCGCAGGGTAAAGGTGAGCTGGAGATCCCGGCCAAAGGGTACGCCCTGCTCCTGGCCGAGTCCATCCCGGAAAACTTCTTGGCCTGGGGCAAAGCTGATCTTGAGGTCGAGAGAGGCCAGGTGCAGCTACGCGTGTTTCACGTAAGCCAGGAAGCGCTTAAGCCGGGATCCGAGAAAGACCTGGCAGCCACCGCCTTTAAACTCCCACGGGACCAGGATATGGACCCTGGTGTTACCACCGGGCTTTATACCTACGACCACCTTCGCAACGCCAACCCGATCGAGGCGTCGGAGCTCCCTTGCTTTGTCCTTTCCGAGTGGCTGCCCCGCTACAACCTGGGAGAGTACGACCGAGCGGCTGCTGGTTACCTAGGCTACCCTTACCTCGGAGGAAACTATGGAGCCGTGTATGAGATCACCATCTCGCACCCAGAAGGGAGAAAGCTCCGCATCACTCCCAACTGGCAGGCCGATGCCAACAATTACGCCCGCATTGTGCTTTACACTCCCGAGAAAGGGTGGCACGCCCTGCCGGGCATAACTCGGGGACAGAGTTGGGAAATCCAGATGGATGATTCCCCTACTTTTACTTTTCGCTACGCTCTGCCAGGAGGCAACTTTGGGGGGTTGCGCTTCGAAGTGATCCCCGGATAAAGCTTGAGCGGCGATCTAACTAAACTTTAAGGTAGATTTAATGCTTCTCTAAAGCCCGAGAGGTACACTCAGCTTGCCCTTCCACCTACAAACGAAGTCCGGTAACGAAGCCGCCGAACGAGCTTTGGTGGTCCGGCAAGCTACGTGCTATAATTACGTTCGGCCTGAAGGAGTAAACTTTAAATAACCGGCATCATCAAGGCCGCCATTCTAGAGCCAAACCGGACGTGGGCGCAAATCTCTGCACTAGGAAAGGAGCGGTATTATAACGTGTGCGGCATATGCGGATTCTCGGGAGACAAGCCCAAACTGCTAGACCAACATGCCCTGAGGTCTATGTTAAGAGTTATGCACCACCGTGGGCCAGACAGCGAGGGGGTGTACTATAAAAACGGCGCCGGGCTGGGAATAAAAAGATTGAGCATAGTTGACCTGCGCGGGGGACATCAACCGATCCATAACGAAAAAAAGACCGTTTGGATGGTTTTCAACGGAGAGATATACAACTACCAGGAGCTGAGCAGGCGGTTAAGCGCCAAGGGGCACACTTTCTACACCAGGAGCGACGGGGAAGTTATAGTGCATCTATACGAGGAGTACGGAGAGGAATTCGTCCATTACCTTAACGGAATGTTCGCCATAGCCATATACGACGAGAGAGAGAATAAGTTGGTGCTGGCAAGGGACCGCCTAGGAATAAAGCCGCTATACTACACCGTTATCAGCAACACACTTATATTCGCCTCGGAAATAAAATCCCTTCTCAGATGCCCTATCATCGACACCGAATTGAACCACGATAAGCTGGCCACTTATCTCTTATTCCGCTACGTGCCCGGAGAGCAAACGTTATTCAAAAATATTTTCAAATTGATGCCGGGACACCTTTTGGTGCACAAGAGTAACCAAGTGTCATTAAAGAAATACTGGGAAATAAATTTCCCCCACCAATACCAGGAAAAAGCAGACCATTATTACACAGAAAGATTGGCTCACCTGATCGAAGAGTCGGTGAAATACCGGTTAATAGCCGAAGTGCCTGTGGGCATTTTTATCAGCGGCGGTCTAGACTCGACCATAATCCTCGCGCAAGCGGCTGAATTGTACCCGGGACAGCTGAAAACCTTTTCCACGGCTTTTAAAAAACCAAAGGCCAAAACCAAGTCGAATGAGTTCGACGAGCTGGAGTACGCGAGGAAAGCGGCGCAATATTACGGCTCCGAGCACCACGAAGTGGTGGTAGATCCGGAAGCGGTGATCGATGAGCTGGAAAAGATCGTGTGGTTTTTGGACGAGCCCTTAAGCGATCCCACCGCTATACCGCTTTACTATATTTCCAAGTATGCAAAAAACCACGTTAAGGTAGCGCTCTCAGGAGAGGGGGCCGATGAGATATTCGCCGGCTACGCCGTCTACAAAGAGCCGTACGCGGTGAATAGATATAACTCCTTGCCCAAATGCATAAGAAAAGGTCTTATCGAGCCTCTGGTGCTTTCCATGCCGATAAATTTCGGAAAAAACTTTATCCGGAGAGCCGAGTTGCCCATCAGCAAGCGGTACAAGGGAGTGGGAATGACCTTTAATGAAAGCGAGTTGCCCCAGATACTCGACGAGAACCTACACGCAAGCATATTGAACCTTAGAAATGCTTTAGACACGTATGCTATGGACTGCCGGTGCGAAGATGAGATAAACCAGATGCTATATCTTGACCAGAAAACCTGGCTGGTGGAAGACGCGCTCTTAAAGGTCGATAGGATGTCCATGTCCAATTCCATAGAGTTGCGGGTTCCCTTCCTCGACCACAGGTTGGTGGAGTTCGCCGCTTCTATCCCGTCAAAGCTAAAATTTAGGGGCGGCAGCGAAAAATATATTTTGAAGCAGACTTACAGGCAGGAACTACCAGATTTTTCCTGGAAGAGAAAAAAGAACGAGTTTCCGGTGCCAATAAGTTCGCTGATAAAGAATGAGTATCGAACCTTCGCTTGTGACCTGCTCCTATCGTCCAGAGCCCTCGGCCGGGGCTATTTCAATAGAAGCTACATCGAAGCTTTGCTTAGTGGCAAATACAGAAGCGCTCGAGTGGGGAGACAAATCTGGCTGCTCCTAGTTTTTGAGCTTTGGCACCGCGTTTTTCTCGACGACAATGGCTATAAGGCCAAAAATCTAAATGACTGCGAGCTTTCCATGTGCAGGTGATCACGCAGTGGGAGCTGGGAGCCGCTCGCGCCTGGCCCGCTGCAGTAAAGAGCGGCCGAGTTCTAGATAGGTGCCGACTTCCTTCTCTTCTCTAGCCTCGGCAAATATCCGCACTACAGGCTCGGTCCCGCTGGCGCGCACCAGTACCCAGCCTTCTTCGAGAAGAATTTTAACTCCATCCGTGGTGTCCACGCGGTAGCCCTCGGATCGCGCCAACTCACTCACCAAAGTCACCACTCCCCTTCTCTCCTCCTCCACCCGCTCTTTGGTCTTAAGTTGGTAAAAGTGAGGCAAAGAAGCGATGAGTTCGCTGAAGCTACTTTTCTGGCGGCAGAAGAACTCCAGCAATTTGGCCGCCGTCATGGCCCCATCACGCCCCCACACGAAGTCAGGAAAGATGACCCCGCCGTTCTCCTCTCCTCCCACTAATCCCCGGAGCTCTTTTAAGGTCCGAGATACCGCCGCGTCCCCCACTTTGGTCCGCACCACTTTGCCACCCCACGCCTTCGCCACCTCGTCCACCACGTTAGAGGTGGCCACAGTGGTCACCACTAGTCCCCCATCGTGCTCCTCCAGCAGAGCTCCGGCTGCCAAAGCGAAGGTCTTGTCCCCCTGCACGAAGCGCCCTTCTTCATCGGCGAAGATGGAACGGTCAGCATCGCCGTCCTGAGCCACACCGAAATCCGCCCCTACCGAACGGACGATGGCCAGAAAAGAGCTTAGGTTTTCCTGGTTGGGCTCGGGGTTCCTTCCCGGAAAACGGCCGTCCGGGTGCCCGTTAACGCTTATCACCCGGCAGCCGAGTTCGCTGAGCAGATAGGGAAGCAGCACGCTGCCAGCGCCGTTGGCCGTATCCGCCACCACCAGGGGGCGCCGTCGAGCAATAACTTCCGTATCCAGCCGCTTTCTCACCCCCTCCAGGTATGGACGCACGGCGTCCTGTCGGCTGGCGCGCCCAGTTTCATTCCAGGTAGCGTAAGCGAAAGCTTTTCTATCCAACAATTCTTCCAGCGCTGCTTCCACCTCTGGAGCCAGCCCCAGGCCGTCGGGCTCTAAGAGCTTAATGCCGTTGTATTCCGGGGGGTTATGCGAAGCGGTTATCACTGCCCCGCCATCGGCCCCGAAGTGGCGGCAGGCAAATTGAACCACCGGCGTGGGAACGATGCCCACGTCCAGCACGTCCGCCCCCACTCCCAGAAGGCCGCTCACCAGAGCGCGCTTAAGAGCTCCGCCACTGAGCCTGGTGTCACGGCCCACCACCACCAGCGGTCTCCCTTTACTCTGGTCGCGCAGCCAGAGGCCGAAGACCACGCCTATCCGCTGAAGCAGGTCGGGATTGAGTTCTTCGCCCACTACTCCCCGCACCCCAAAAGTGCCGAAAACCTTACCCATCGTCTCTCTAGCCCCTCCCAAAGTCGTCTTCGAAGCGCTCGATATCGTCTTCGCCCAGATACTCCCCTATCTGGGTTTCGATGAGCTCCAGGATCACCTTGCCCGGGTTCTCCAGGCGGTGGCTTAGGCCCGCCGGGACGAAGACGCTCTCCCCGGGGCGCAAGAGCTTTTCCTCCCCGTCCACCGTTATGCGGGCCGTCCCCCGTACCACCACCCAGTGCTCGCTGCGGTGGTAGTGGCGCTGCCGGCTGAGCTTCCTGCCGGGCAGCACGGTAAGCCTCTTTATCTTGTACCTCTCCCCTTCCTCGAGTACCGTGTAGCTCCCCCAGGGACGGTAAGCGGTGCGGTGCACCACCGCCCGCTCGTCTTTCCGGCGCACGAGCTCGGCGTAGATTTTCTTGACCTCTTGCGCCCTGGGGCGGGGAGCCACAAGCAAGGCGTCGCCGGTATCGATGATGGCCAGGTCCTCCACCCCCACCAGGGCCGTCAGCCGCTCGGAGATCACCAGGTTCCCCCGGGCGTCGTGCAAGAGGCAAGTGGCGGCGACGCCTTGGGTAAGCACCGCGTTCCCCTCTTCGCACTTGGGCAGGGCCTCGTACACAGCGTCGAAGCTGCCCAAATCGCTCCAGTAAGTAGCGAGTGGCACCACCGCTACCCGGCTGGAGCGCTCCATCAGCCCGTAATCGATCGAGATCTCCGGCACCCGCCTGTAAGCATCGGCGATGTCGGCGGCAGAAGCGAAGGCATCCCACACTTCCGGAGCCAAAGATTCCAGCTCCCGCCAAAAGAGCTCGGTGTGAAAGACGAACATGCCACTGTTCCACCAGTAACCCCGGGCCACGTATTCCGCCGCCGAAGCGGCATCGGGCTTCTCCTTAAACTCTTCCACTTTGAATCCCGCCTTCAGGGCCTTTCCCGGCTTAATATAGCCGTAGCCGGTATGAGGTCGATCGGGCTTTATCCCGAAGGTTACTAAATATTCGGCGGCCAGTTCCTCCGCCGCCCGGAAGGAGCGGAGCAATTCCTCACCGCCTCCAAGAAGGTGGTCGGAAGGGAGCACCGCCACCGTGGCCTCGCCCCACTTCTCCCGAACCGCCTGCACACCCCAGCACACGGCCGGGAGGGTGTTTTTCCCTTCCGGCTCCAGCAATAAGTTCTCTTCCGGTAAGTTGACCCCCAGCTCCGCCAGATCGTCCTGCACCCGGAAGCGGTACTCGTGGTTGGTAACCACCAGGATCTCTCCGGGGCCAGACCACTTTAAGGCTCGCAGTACGGTATGCTGGAAGAGAGACCGGTGGTCAAACAGACGGATGAATTGTTTGGGCATGAGTTCGCGGCTTAGAGGCCATAGCCTGGTACCCTTACCCCCGGCCAGGATTAAGCTCTTCAAGTCCTCTCTCCCCACCTTCAAAATTCCAAGCTTTCCCCCTTCGTTTTCGCCATTTTATTACCCTTTTCCTGCCCCAGAACTAAGTCTAACCGCACGCGCATAAAAAGAAGGAGGGGGGATTATGCGTCGTTGGATTTTTTTATCAGCTACGCTCCTTTTGCTCTTATTCCTCTGGCACTGGAAGAGCCAAGCGCCGCCTTCCGGCGGGGGAGGCAGAGAGTTGGTGGTATTACTTCCCCCTCCCCGGGCGGAGTTGCTCCCGCTCTACCGGGCGGTGACAAGCGGAAGGGCCGAAAAGGAAGGTCTGCGCCTGAAGCTAGTGACCTCACCCCACCCGACGCCAGGTAAGAACGCCCTGGCCGCCCTGCGCGCCGAAGAGGTTCTCTACGCCCGAGCTCTAAGGGGTAAAAAGTGGAGAATAGTGGCCCTTATATCGGAGCGAGAATTAGCCTGGCTGGCGGGGAGCCGGGCGTTTCGCTGGGAGGATGTGCGGCAGCAGCGGGTGATCACTCCGGCAGGGGAAGAAGGCTTATCCGCAGTTTTTGAGGAAGCATTGCGCGAGAGAGGCTGGCGCCCCCACCAGGAAGTGGTCCTGATCAGCAACCTGCCACCGCACCTACACCGACCCGCCTTCAAAGCGGGGGTGGGGAGCCTGCTGCTGACCTCCGATCCCCTTATCCTGACCGACTCCTTTCACCTCCAGCCATTTTCCTCGCCTGCGCTACCCCGCTGGGGCCTGGTAGCGGAAGAAGGGAGCTTGACAGACAAAGAAGTGGAGGCGCTGCAGCGCCTGCTGCGAGAGAGCGCGGAAGAAATCTACAGCGAGTCCCCGGCGTTTCTGGCTAGCGAAATAACCGCCTTCTTCCCCCAGCTGAGCCTGACAGTGCTGACCAGAGCATTAGAGGAGGCCCAGCAGCAGGAGGTGTGGGCGAGAAATCCCCTACCCGATCCTTCCCTTTGGGAGAAGCTGCAGGAAATATTGAAGCGGGCAGGGGAACTCCCCCGCCCGCTAGAATATCGGGAAATTTTTACACCTGCCCCCAGGCCATGGACGGAGGAAGGGAACAAGTAACCGGCTGGGTGTGCGACTCGTCGTCAATGAGGGCCTCGCGCAGCACTTCGTCCATATGCCGCACCAGAACTAGGCGCAGCTTGCTTTTCACTGGCGCCGGTATCTCTTCTAGATCGCGGCGATTTCCCTCCGGCAGAATAACCGTTCTCACTCCCACCCGGTGGGCCGCCAGCACTTTTTCCTTGATGCCCCCCACCGGCAACACCCTACCGCGCAGGGTGATCTCCCCGGTCATGGCCACATCGTGCCGGACTTTGCGCCCCGTCAGAGCTGAAGCCAGGGCAGTAGCCATGGTGATGCCGGCCGATGGTCCGTCCTTGGGCGTAGCTCCCTCGGGCACGTGGATATGCACGTCGTATTTATCGTGGAAATTCTCGCTTATACCCAGTTCCTCGGAGCGGGAACGCACATAGCTGAAGCTCGCCTGAGCCGATTCACGCATAACCTCCCCTAGCTTGCCGGTCAGGATGAGCTTGCCTTTGCCACCGGGCAAGAGGCTGACCTCGATGGCCAGCACCTCCCCTCCGTTCTCCGTCCAAGCCAAACCCATGGCCACGCCCACTTCATCCTCGCTTTCCGCCTGGCTGGGGCGGAACTTGGGTACACCCAGAAATCTCTCCAGACTCTTCGCTGTAACTCTAACTCTGCTGTCTTTGCCCGATACTATGCTCCGGGCCACCTTACGGCACACCGCCGCTAGCTGGCGCTCCAAATTACGCACCCCCGCCTCTCGGGTGTACTCCCGGATGATCTTGCGGAGGGCGTTGTCCGAGAAACTTAGCTGCTCCGCGTTCAACCCGTGTTCCTTGAGTTGCTTGGCGATCAGATGCCTTCGGGCGATTTCCAGCTTCTCCTCCTCGGTGTATCCCGGAATCTGGATGAGCTCCATCCGATCCAGCAGCGGCCGGGGGATATTATAGAGATAGTTGGCGGTGGTGACAAACAACACCTGCGATAGATCGAACGGAATCTCCAGGTAATGGTCGGAAAAAGCGTGGTTCTGCTCCGGGTCAAGCACCTCCAACAGGGCCGCTGAGGGGTCGCCCCGGAAATCGGAGCTCATCTTGTCGATTTCGTCCAGCAAGAAGACTGGGTTCTTCGATCCCGCCTGCTTCATGCCCTGGATGATGCGTCCCGGTAGAGCGCCCACATAGGTGCGCCGGTGCCCCCGGATCTCCGCCTCGTCTCGTACCCCTCCTAAGCTAACGCGCACGAATTTGCGCTCCAACGCCCGCGCGATGGACCGAGCCAGCGAAGTCTTGCCCACCCCGGGTGGACCCACCAGGCACAGGATGGGGCCTTTCATATGCTTGACCAACTTCCTTATGGCCAGGTACTCCAATATGCGCTCTTTGGGCTCCTTTAAAGCGTAATGATCTTCGTCCAGTATCCGGGCCGCCGTCTCGATGTCCAAACGGTCGCGCGTGCTCTTGCTCCAGGGCAAGGCTAAAATCCAATCGAGGTAAGTGCGAACCACCGTGGCTTCCGCCGCCATAGGCGGCATCTTCTCCAGCCGCTCCACCTCTTTGAGCGCCCGCTCCTCCACTTCCTTGGGGAGTTTGGCCTGGGCTATCTTCTCCCGGTAGTCTTCCCCTTCGGCCACCCGTTCGTCTTTTTCTCCCAACTCCCGCTGGATGGCCTTCATCTGCTCCCGGAGATAGTATTCCTTCTGGCTCTTCTCCATCTGCTTCCGCACCCGGATGTTGATGCGGCGTTCCAGCTCCACTATCTCCAACTCTCGCGCCACGATGTCACAGAGTTTCTCCAAGCGCGCCCCCACATCCACCGCTTCCAGCAGCGCTTGTTTATCCTCAATCTTAAGGCTCAGGTGCGAAGCAATGATGTCCGCCAGCCTCCCCGGCTCCTCTATGCCCACTATGGTCACCAGGGTCTCCGGAGGGATGCGCTTGGAAAGCTTGACGTATTGCTCGAACTGCCCTAGCAAGTTACGCATAAGCGCCTCGGTGCGACTGTCGCGCTCCTGCCCTTCCTCAAACTGCTCCACTTCCACCTTGAAAAAAGGTTCCTCCTGAAGATAGCGCGACACCCGAGCTCGGGCTATCCCCTCCACCAGCACGCGGATGGTTCCCCCCGGGAGCTTCAGGAGTTGCTTTATCTCGGCCACCGTGCCCATAGCGTAAATGTCGTCGGGCCGCGGGTTATCGTTCTGAGCGTCCTTCTGCGCGGAGAGGAAAATAGCCCGATCCTTGAGCATTGTCTCGTCTATGGCTCGGATCGACTTTTCCCGCCCCACATCCAGATGAATGACCATATAAGGGAAGACCAGGATTCCCCGTAGCGGCAAAAGGGGCAGGCTGCGTGTCTTGGTCCCCATAAATGCATTGCACTCCTTTCGTCTCTGCCCCCGGCTGTAAAAGCCAGTTCGCTAACTAAGCATTATTTTAGCATAGGACTAGCGGCCAAAACTACTGGAAGAAGGAGGAGCAATATGGGTAAATCGCCTGGGAGGGAAGCCGGGAGGTCAAAGGGGACACTCCCGGCTCCCAGCGATGGTTAGGGAGCGGGTCATCGGCAGAGACTCCCCAGTTGCCAGGGCCACCTCCACCACCTCCGAGAGCTCGCTTACCGGAACCACCACAATCCCTTCCAGTTGGGCGAAGAATTGCTGATAGTTTTCGCGGGGGATGAAGACGCGTCGAGCTCCGGCGCGCACCGCCGCCATCACCTTGGGCACGATGCCGCCCACCGGCTTAACCTGCCCGCGCAGCGTGATCTCGCCGGTGAAAGCTGTCCGATGATCCACTGGCCTACCGGTAATGGCCGAGTAGGCCGCCACTGCCACCGCCAGGCCCGCCGAAGGGCCGTCCACCGGTACCCCGCCAGGAAAATTTACATGCAAGTCGTAATTGGCCGGCTCCAGCCGGAAGACGGAGCGCAAGGCGGTCAGAACGTTCTCCACCGAAGCGCGGGCCATACCTTTGCGCCGCAACGAGCGCCCCTTCTGCCCGAGTTCCTCTTCCTCCACTATACCGGTGATGACTAGCCGTCCCTGACCTCGGGGGCAAGGCGAGGCCGCCGCTTCGATTTCCAGCAAAGTGCCCTGGTTAGGACCAAAAAGCGCCAGCCCCACGGCTAGTCCCACCGCCGGCACCGGTGGCAAGGAGCGCTCAGGCCGCGGGTCGTACTGTCCTAAGCTGGCCACCCATTCCATATCCGCCACCACCAGCCGGTTACGGCCTTCGGCTAAGGCCAGGCCCGCTGCCAACTGCACCATATTCACCGCGCTGCGCCCATTGGCAGCGTATCGGGCCACCACCTCCAGCGCCCCTTCCTCGAAGCTTAACCCCAAACGCTCCAACGCGTGCGAAGCAACCAGCCGAATCTCCTCCGGGCGAAGCATCTGGAAAAAGATCTCCACGCAGCGCGAACGCAGCGCTGGAGGGAGCTCCTCCGGCGAGCGGGTAGTGGCTCCCACCAAGCGAAAATCCGCCGGGAGGCCGTTTTGAAAAAGGTCGTGGATGTGCGCGGGGATATTCGTATCTTCTGGAGAATAGTAGGCACTTTCTAAAAACACCCGCCGATCCTCCAGCACCTTCAAGAGCTTATTCATCTGTATGGGGTGCAACTCGCCGATTTCGTCGAGAAAAAGGATTCCCCCGTGCGCGCGAGTAACTGCTCCGGGCTTGGGCTGGGGAATACCCGCCATTCCCAGGGGACCTGCACCTTGATAAATAGGATCGTGAACCGAACCGATGAGGGGGTCAGCAATCCCGCGCTCGTCGAAACGGGCTATAGTGGCGTCGAGCTCCACGAAGCGGGCTTCCTTACCGAAGGGAGAAAGGGGATTGCTCTTGGCCTCTTCCAGCACTAGCCGGGCGGCAGCGGTCTTACCCACGCCGGGGGGACCGTAAAGCAGCACGTGCTGGGGATGGGGGCCGCAGAGGGCTGCCCGCAGAGCTCGCACCGCCTCCTCTTGGCCCACTATTTCCGCGAAGCTGCGGGGTCGCACCTTCTCAGCCAAGGGTTCGGAAAGCGAAATAGCCCGGAGCTTCTTAATGCGCTCCAGTTCCTGCACCGATTCCCGCCGTGCAGCTACCCGATTATTCTGCTGCGCGCGCAGCAGATTCCAGAAATAAAGGCCGACGATTACCCCAAAAAAAGTCTGCGCCAATACCAGTACAGTAGTCCAATGAAAAAGATCGCTCATAAAACATTCCTCACTAGCAGCAATCATTTTCCTGCTATTATTTCCAGGTCATCTCTATTTAAAACCCTCTAGTTTCCAGCGACGGCCGAGCAAAATGAAAATTTACCAGTTGGTTAACTTTAGCCAAGCTTCCCTTAACAGTTTCATGATATAAACTATTGATGTTGCCGCCGGTTCAAACCTAATCAGATCAGGAGGTGGAGGTAGCCCGATATGTCTTACGTGACTGCTCTTTGGTTCGCCATCGTTCAGGGGATCACCGAACTCTTTCCCGTCTCCAGCGTGGCTCACGCCGTGCTTTTACCAGCCGTCTTCTCCCTCCCCATCAACCTCGAAGGCTTGCTTCCTTTCACGGTGATGCTCCATCTGGGGACAGCGCTGGCCCTATTGCTATTTTATTGGCGAGAATGGACAGGATACCTGATCTCCCTACTAGGCCAAGGGGAGGTGGAAAAACGCCAGGTGTTATTGCGCCTGGTGGTAGCCACCCTGCCAGCTGCCCTCATCGGGGCGCTCTTTCTCAAAGCGTTACGGGCCCACTTTCCCTCCGCCACCAGCGCCGCTTTCTTCCTGATAATCAACGGCCTGATCCTGTGGATGGGAGACAGGCAAAGGAGCCGCGCATTGGCCCGGCGGAAGGTGTCAACCTCCCGTGGCGGCGAAGACGCCGAAATTGTTGGGCTAAGTTGGGGGGCGTGTTTGTTTATTGGGTTGGCCCAAAGCCTGGCCCTGATACCCGGCTTCTCCCGCTCCGGCATGAGCATAACTGCTGGCCTCCTGTCCGGCCTGAGCTATGAGGCAGCCGCCCGCTTCGCCTTCCTCCTGGCCACTCCCATCATCCTGGGAGCGGGGCTGGTAGAAATACCTCGCCTCTTCCATCACGGCTTCGCCGACCTGCTGGGGCCAGCACTCGTAGGTGGAGCCGGAGCCGGACTGGCGGCTTACTTTAGCGTCTGGATTCTCACCCGATACTTTCACACGCACGAAGTGAAAGCCTTGCGCCCTTTCGCCCTTTATTGCATCCTGATGGGGCTAGCAACCCTTTGCTACCTGAAGTTCCTCAGGCCTTGGTAGTGGCCGAGCCACCGTGAATATAAAATATACGCATAGCCCTGCCCCCTATGAAGGAGCAGGGCTATTACGTTCCATTAGGTTTTATCAAGGCTTCCCGTAGCAGAACACAAGGTCGCCCAGCACGCAGGCCACGGGAAGAGAGCGCAGATAGGCGTTATTGGCCCACCAGGCGAAGAAGTAGGTGGCCCCGTTGGTGGGGTCCCAGCCCGAAAGGGCATCGAGCGCCGCCCGGTAGGAATCCGGAGAAGCTGGGCGGTTAATCCAGCCGTTGAGCACCGGCTCGAATTGATAGTGCCCATCTACTACCTGATAAATTACCCCGGGTATGGATTTGGGGAAACCGGGAGTTTTAACCCGGTTGAGCACCGTAGCCCCTACCGCTACCTTGGCCACGTAGGGCTCCCCATCAGCCTCGGCGGTGATCAGGCGCGCCAGCAGGTCGATGTCCGACCGGCTGACTCCTCCCCGGCTCAGCGGCTCGGTGCAGCTCATTGAGGGTAGGCGCAACACCTGGCCCGGATAGATGAGCGAGGAACTCAGGTCGTTGGCTCGCATGATCGCTTGGTAGGGAATGCCGAAGCGCTGGCCGATGAGGTACAAGGTGTCACCGGGACGCACGGTGTAGAAGGTAGAGCTCTCCCCCTCGGGTACATAGAGCACCTGTCCGGGGTAGATCCAGGTAGTCCACAAGTTATTGGCCTGTTGAATGGCCTCCACCGAGGTGCCGAAGCGCAAGCTTATCTTGTAAAGGGAGTCTCCGGGCTGGACATAATAGGTAGCGGCCCAAGCGGGCCAGGCGCAAGCGAACAAGCATCCCACCAGCAACAGCAACTGCGTCAGGTAACGTCGCAAACCTCTAACCCCCTCTTTTGGCCTCTGGGGTTAGCTGACGGGTTCGGGTCGAGGGCCACCCTACCGTCCGGCTTTCACTTCCCACCTCCCTAAAGCCGGTCGGATTCACCCCTTACATTAATTTCCCCCCATACCCCGATTCTTCCGGAGATTCGGCCTTTCTGGTTCGGGACGTATTTTATAGTTAATTAGACAAGCAAACAAGACTGAAATTGCTGGAAAAGAAAAAAGCCGGGATCTTAGTCCCGGCGCTCGTCTTTAAACCTTCACCATAATTTTACCAGTCTGGCCCCCGGATAGTAAAAGGCAAGTATGCTGCGGTAGCCAAAGCCCTTCTCGGCCATTCCCCGAGCTCCCCATTGCGACATACCCAGGCAATGCCCCCAACCGTTGCCCGTGAAGACTACCTGAAGTAGCCGACCAGTAGCAGGGTCGTAAGTCTTGCTAAGATCACTGGCCGGGGCTTTGAGGCCGAAAACCACCCGCACGTAGTCGGCGTTAGCCAGGTAAGGGCGCACCGTTTGACCTGCCCCATTCTTCCCTAAAACCTCAAGAGCCTTGATGCGGCCGGTGGCTGTGCGGGCAGCCACGTAAACATCCTCCACTACAGTC
This sequence comes from Desulfothermobacter acidiphilus, assembly GCF_052073645.1. Taxonomy (GTDB): domain Bacteria; phylum Bacillota; class Desulfotomaculia; order Desulfotomaculales; family Ammonificaceae; genus Desulfothermobacter; species Desulfothermobacter acidiphilus. Next base: position 1,358,180 of record NZ_CM125440.1, read on the forward strand.
ACGTCGTAGCCCCGCTGGATCAGGCAAGAAGCAATCTGATCCGGGGTAAAGCTTTCCTGCCAACCGTAGTGCGGGTTACCCAAGGTGTGATCGTAGGGGTCTGGACGGGCCGCCAAATAATCGCAGGGATAACGCCAGACATCCTCCGCGCGCTCGGTATAACCTCCATCGGAACTGCAGAAGTAGGCAGCGACAGGCTTTCCTCCGCAGACCAGCACCTCACCCCGGGTCTCCTCCACCGCCCGGTTGGAAGCAGGGCACTCCGCATCCATGCCGCCGTAAGCCTGGTCGCGGGTGTCGCTGAAAAGCTGGAACGCAGCTTGCTTTCCAGCCTTCTCAACCTTGCACCACGCGTAACTCCTGGCCGCCACCGCCTGGGCCTTCAGGGCCTCCAGAGGCCAAGAAGCCGGCATCTCTCGGGGAACCACGCCTTTGAGGTAATCTTCCATATCTAGCTCGTTAACTATTTGCAAAGCTTTGTCCTCCAAAACCACGCGAAGATTGCCCCGGTACTTCCGATCGTACAGGTTGCCTCCCGTCAAGCTGAAATAACCGTCGCCGCGCGCGGTGGCCAGCACCAGAGGTCCCGGGTAAAGACCCAGAGTAGCCCGGTCTCTATCGACCTGGATGGCCATAGTACCGGTGCCCACGGGAAGCGAAAGGGCAGTGAAAGTCAGCACTTCTCCCGGTGCCATAACCGCCAGGACTTTGCCGGTGGCGTCCAGCAAGGCGTAACCCTCGCTGGGAACAGCTTTGGCCGCTGCCACCCCGCTCGCCAAGAGCACCCGCACCGGCTGGGAAAAACGGTAGGGTTCGAAGGAAGAAGGCGTCGAGGGAGAAGGCGGGTTATCGGAACCACGAGACACCGGCGGAGATTGAAGCACAGGCTCAGTGTAAGCAGCGGCCACCCATCCCTCCTGGCCACTGTAACGCACCTGGTACCAGCCAGAAGAGGCCTGGAGCACGCTTAGCAACTGGCCCTGACCCACCTGGCCCTGGATATTGTAGCTGGTCCCGGGACCACTACGAAGGTTAAGCGCACTAGCCAGCACTTTAGCCGCTGGGGGAAGGATGAGGGACACCACCTGAGTTTCGGGTTCCCACTTTACCACGTAACCCAGGGCCTCGGCCACAAAACGGGCCGGGAGCATGGTGCGGCCGTCCCGGATCTGGGGAGCCACGTCCAGATCCTGGCGCACCCCATCGATCCAGATGGCTGGCACGCCAATCTTAAGTTTTAGTTCCGGACCGTTAAGGTCGAAGAGCACCGTTCTGGTAATCCCGTCCCATTGAATCTGGCTGCTCTTAACCCCCAGCGCCTCAGCCAGATAACGCACCGGCACGTAAGTCCGGTCTCTTTCCAGGAAAGGGGCCACGTCCATAGGATAGCATTGGCTCCCAACCTCGTAGCTGCTCTGGCCGATTCGGAAAATAACTTCCGCTGGAGCTGCCCGAGCCCACCCCGCACTTACCAGCAAGACGAAGAAGAAGATAGCGCTTCCCACCGCCCAAGATCGCATCTTGTCCCCCCTTGGCTCAAAGTTCTGGTTTACCTTTTTCGACAAAGGGGGTGACTTTCCTGCCCCAAAAAGCTACAGAAGTGTTAACGGCGGAAAAAGAAGAAAAGGTTTAGAAGCAGGGTTAAAAGCAGGCTTAGGAGGATGCAGGTAGCTAGGGGAAAATAGAAGCTGAAATTGCCCTTATGGTAGAAGATGTCTCCTGGTAGCCGCCCCAAACCCGGCACCTTGCCGATAAGAAAAAACAGCAGGGCCAGAAAGAGAAATAGAAGACCTAAAATTAGGAAAAACTTGGCCAACTGGTGCCCGAAGTCCAACCTCTTCCTACCCCCTTTTTGCTTTACTGCAGCGGTGAAAGCGTTCTTTCTCGCTGTAAAGGCAGCCACAATATTGTTGGCGGTAAAGGCCCATCGTCCTGGAGAGCTCCACCCCCTCTTTAAAGCCCGGGCGGAAATCACGGTAGAGGAAAGGGATCTGGTAAGCCGCCGCTACCGCTTCACCAGTCTGACTTATGAGCTCGTGTTGCTGGAAGGGACTGACCAGCAAGGTGGTGGTGAAGGCGTCGAAGCGACCACGCCGGGCTACCGCAGCGGTCCGCTCCAACCGCAGGTGGTAGCAGAAACGACAGCGCAAGCTTTCCCGGTACACCACCCGGCGGAAAAATTCTTCCACGGGATATTCCTCATCGTAGATAACGGAGAGTCGCGTCTCGGCAGCGAATTGCTCCAGGGCCTCGCGCCGACGCTGATACTCGGCGTAGGGATGGATGTTGGGGTTGAAAAAGAAGCCGTGCACCTCCAGGTTCTCGGAGCGCAACAGTTTCAGCGGGTAAATGGCGCAAGGCCCACAGCAGATATGCAATAGAACTTTCACGTTTCCTCCTCCGGCCACAAGGTCTCCTGGCGCGGCAGCAGCGGTGGCTTAATTCCTAGGTGCTGGTAAGCCGCAGGCAAAGCTACCCGCCCCCGGGGGGTGCGGACAATTAATCCCACCTGCAAGAGGTAGGGCTCCACTACTTCCTCCAATGTGCTTACCTCCTCCCCAGAGGAAGCGGCCAGCGCCTCCACGCCCGCTGGCCCCCCAGCGAAGCGTTCAATTAGGCAGCTAAGGTAACGGCGGTCTACCGGGTCCAGCCCGAGTTCATCCACCGCCAGAAAATCCAACGCTTCCTGAGCCGCTTCACCGGTGATGATCCCCTCTGCTCGCACCTCAGCGTAATCCCGTACCCGGCGCAACAAACGGATGGCTATCCGGGGAGTCCCCCGCGCCCGGCGCGCAATTGCCGCCGCTCCCTCCGGCCGCAAGTCGATCTCCAGGAGAGTGGCCATGCGCTGCAAAATGCACTGCAGCTCCGCGGGAGCATAGTATTCCAGGTGAAAGGTAAGCCCGAAACGGTCGCGTAGCGGGGAAGAAAGCAGCCCCGTCCTGGTGGTGGCCCCTGCCAGGGTGAAAGGGGGAAGAGAAAGCCGCACCGCCCGTGCTCCCGGCCCCTTACCGATTACCAGGTCCAATGCGCGGTCCTCCATGGCAGGATAAAGGATCTCTTCCACTGCCCGGTTGAGGCGGTGAATCTCGTCGATAAAGAGCACATCACCCGGAGCCAAGCTGGTGAGAATGGCTGCCAAATCTCCCGGCCGCTCGATGGCCGGCCCGGAGGTGACCCGGACGTTGACTCCCATTTCCGCCGCTATGATCCGAGCCAGCGTGGTCTTCCCCAACCCTGGCGGCCCAGAAAAAAGGACGTGATCCAAGGGCTCGCGGCGCCGCCGCGCCGCCTCGCAAGAAAGCGCCAGGGTCTCTTTGACTTTCTCCTGCCCCACGAAGTCCTGCAGCCGCCGCGGGCGGAGAGAAAACTCTAATTGCTGCTCTTCTTCCTCGCCTCCCTCCGCAGTCACCAAACGCGGTTCGCTTTTCACCCTTCCTCACCTTCTTTCCGGCGACCTAGGTAGGCAAGACTTAACCGCAATATATTTTCCACCGAGGCTGCACCTTCGGCCCTGGCCGCGCTCACCGCTTGCACCGCCTCCCGGCGGTTATACCCCAAATTAATAAGGGCCGCCACAGCATCAGCCGCGTCCTCCCCTCCCAACTCCACCTCTCGGTCTTCTTTTAATTCCAGCACCAATCGCCGGGCCGTCTTTTTGCCCACCCCCGGAACCACAGTAAGGCGGTCCAGATCTTCCCGGCCAATAGCTTCGCGCAATTCCTCCACTGAAAAACAGGAGAGCAGGGCCAGCGCCGTCTTGGGACCCACCCCCCCTACCTTCAAGAGGCGCAGAAAAAACTCCCGCTCTTCCCGCCGGGCGAAGCCGTAGAGCTCCGGGCGATCCTCCCTAAACAAGAGGCAGGTGTAAAACTCTACTTCTTCCCCGCGAGACGGCAAGCGCTCGTAAAGAGATAGAGGAAGGGCCACTTCCAGTCCTATTCCCCCCGTCAGGACCACTACCCGCCCCTGCTCTTTCTCCAGCAGTATCCCTCGCAGAAAGGTTAACACCAGCCCCGCACCGCCCGCGTAAGATGGCATATAGCCAGCGCCAAGGCGTCCGCACTATCGTCCGGGGAGGGGGGGACGGGCAGGGAAAGAAGCTTCTGCACCATATACTGCACCTGCCGCTTGGCAGCACAGCCTTGCCCCGTCACTGCCTGCTTGACCACTTGTGGGGGATAGGAAAAAACCGGGCAGCCACTCTCCGCCGCCGCCAGCAGCACCACTCCCCGACTTTGCCCCACCATCATAGCCGTACGCACATTGCGACCCCAGAAGAGCTCCTCCACCGCCAGGGCTGCAGGGCTGTGCTCTTGCAGTAAAGCGAGTAGAGAGCGGTACAAGCTGAGCAGGCGCAGAGACAAGGGCTGGTCTCTAGGCGTAGTAAAACAGCCGTAAGTCACCGCCTGCAGGGAAGAGCCTTTTTCTCTAACTAACCCGTAACCTAACCGCTCCGCACCCGGATCTATTCCCAGCACCAGCAAAAGCACTTTCCCCTTTTAACTTTAATCCTGCCACTCGTCCAGATTTTCCAGAGCCGCTTTTATCTTCTTCTCATCGGTGAACTCTAACTCCTTCCTGAGCTGCGCCTGCACCTCGGGAGGCTGGTGGGTAAAGTCCGCCGCCTTTTCCAACTTGGCGCGCAATTCAGAGGGAAGAGCGCTCAAAGGCAGCCCTTCTTCTCGATGCAGGCAGAGTCGATCGCAGCCCAGGGGACCAGCGTAAACCGCCAGGTACCCATCCTTGATCCCCAAGTGCCGGTAAGAACGGCAACGAGGGCAGAGTTCGTTCACCTCTTGCACCAGCTCCACACTCACGGGCAGGTTAATAGTGTGGTGCCAGCCTGCCTCGGGGGGGAAACGCCGCAACAACTCCTTACGATCCCACCCCTGCCATTCAGCCGGGGCTGACCCCTCCTGTATCAATTCCCGCTCACCGCATAGGTACAAGCGCTCGATCCGTACCGCCGTGGGAGGCCCTACCACCGGGTTGCGCCAGGCGCTCCAAGCCCGAACCACCCGCGGTCCTCCCCATACACCCCCCGCCACCACCAAGACCAGCCATATGCCTAGGAGAACCACCCAACGGTGCTTTTGCGCCATAATTACCTGCTCCTTTGATGCAAAATCCTTAATCTACCATTATTATGCGCCGTTGGATGGTTATTTATGCCTAGCCTAATTCCTTCAGATTTACGCCCAGGCCTCTTCCATCAGATCAGCGGGGATATCAAAATTAGCGTAAACCTCCTCCACATCGTCCATATCCTCTAAGGTTTGCACCAGGCGTAACACCCGAGCGGCTTCCTCGCCCTGAAGGGGCACGGTGGTTTGGGGCAGCAAGGTAAGTTCCGCCGACTCCACCGGAACCCCTTGTTCCTGGAGTTTATCCCGCACCCGGCCCAGATCCTCGGGAGCGGTGATGATCTCGTAGCAATCCTCCGACTCCTGCATATCCAGAGCTCCTGCTTCCATGGCCAGAAGTAAAAGATCCTCTTCTCCCAGGCTGCCATCCTTACGCACCGTTATCAGACCCTGCGAACGGAAAAGCCAGGAAACGCAGCCCGCCTCACCCAGACTGCCCCCGTGCTTGCTAATCACGTGGCGCACTTCGGCAGCGGTGCGATTGCGGTTGTTAGTGGTGGCCTTGATCAAAAGCGCCACCCCACCGGGGCCGTAACCCTCGTAGATCACCTCTTCGTATTTCTCGCTCCCAGCCTCGCCCAAAGCTTTCTGAATGGCGCGCTTAATATTCTCCATAGGAATATTGGCCTCCCGAGCCCGGTCGATGGCCGCGCGCAAGCGGGGGTTACCCTCAATATCTCCCCCTCCCTGGCGCACGGCCAGCATAATCTCCCGCGAAAGCTTGGTGAAGATCTTGCCCCGCTCGGCGTCTGCTTTCGCTTTCTTGCGCTTTATTTGCGCCCACTTAGAATGTCCAGCCATAGCTCATCACCAACCCGGAACAGTATAGCATAGGATCAAAAAGGAGGAATCAACGGAGGAAACCGCTTATGCCGGTGCTTGGCCTTCAGTTCCTCGATACGCTCTTTCACTTCCGGAGTAGCTTCTCCGTAAAGAATATAATGATCCAATTCCTCGTATGTAAAGCCCATTTCTTCGTTGTCGGTCTGACCTTCCCAAAGGCCAGGGGAAGGGGGACGAGTAATGATCCGCTCTGGAATGCCCAGGTAACGCGCGATATCCCGCACTTGGAACTTGAGCAGATTGGCCAGGGGCATAATATCCGCCGCTCCGTCGCCGTATTTGGTGAAGTGCCCCACGGTCAGCTCGCAGCGGTTAGCCGTTCCCACCACTAAATACTGGTACTCATTGGCGTAGAAATAGAGCACGGTCATACGTAAGCGAGGCTTGAGGTTGGACATGGTGATAGTCCGGTGATTGATTTCGTCAAAGGATTTGCCGGTTAGCAACTCGGCCAGTTGAGCGTAAATTAAGTCTAGCTTAATTTTGACGTAAGGGATACCGAAAGTACAGGCCATCAGCTCGGCATCCTCCGCGTCCTGGGGACTGCCGTAACAGGGCATAATCACCCCCAGCGTCCCCTCCGGACAAGCCCGGTGGCATAGAACCGAGGCTACCGAAGAGTCAATCCCACCGCTCAATCCCACCACGAAACCTTTCTGTCTAGTCTCTTGTAGCTGCTCTCTCAACCAGTCAACTAAAGCCGAGACGAGCTCCGCCGTTTGCAACTCCTACCCCTCCATCCCCTTTTCACCTGCTATCACTGCAATAATCTTAACACACCGTAAGCTCGCAGTAAACCGATCCTAGGGTCTTTATGCGAAAATACTTTCTAGCAGCGAAACAGAAGGCGGCGCATAAACCCTCTGCCACAAGGAAAGCTTAGTAACAGACGAAGGAGAGGAGGTGAAATCCATGCCGGACATCAAATGCAACGTGGCCGAGTGCCAGTACAATCAGGGTATGCGCTGTAGTGCCCCCGTGATCCACGTGGACAAGGATAACATTGCCACGGCTTCTGATCCCAGCCATACCCGCTGTGAGACCTTTAAGAAAAAGAGTTAAAGGCGCCCATGCCCTGTTTGCCCGGTATCTGGGGCAAACAGGGCCTACTAATCTTCCTGCCTCATCAAGCGCCACCAAGAAAGTAGTCCGAAAAGAACCAGCCAAGCGGCCAGCAGAACCATAAGGGAGAAGGGAACAGGCTTGCAAGCGAAAACGTGGCGCAGAGCCTGGGTAACCGGCGTCAGCGGGGAAAGCCAGATAAGCTTTTGTAAAAAGGGAGGCAGGCGGTCCAGGGCAGCCAAGGTCCCGGAGAAAAAGCTCATGGGGATGAGAAGAAACTCGTTGATCAGAGCCTGGTCGTCAAAAGAGCGGAGACAGAAACCCAGGAAGACCCCAAAAGAACTGCAAACAATGGCCGCCAGCGGCAACCAATAGAGGAGGTGCCAGGGGAGCCTCACCCCGGGGATCAGGAGCAGTGCCAGCAAAAGTACAATAAGCCCGGCGAAAAGTCCCCGTAAAGCTCCCGTGAGGACGAAGCCCCACCACAAGGAGAAGTTAGAAACCGGCGCCAGGCGGTAAGCCTCAAAGGTTCTAAAAAAGAGGCGGCTGTAAAAGAGCCGAATGATTACCGAGGACACGGCGTTGTTGAAAACGGCCAAAGCCACGATGCCGGGCACCAGAAACTCCAGGTAGCTCACATTTCCGGGCAGCATAAGGCGGAAGCGGTAACCCACCCCTAAGCCGAAGGAGAGGAGGAAGATCAGGGGGGAAAGAGTGTAGGTGATCAAGTAAAACCAGAAGCGATGGCGCCAGGTAAGCATCTCCTCCCAGACTATGGGGAACCAGTCCCTCATTCCTGCCGCCTCCAAACCAGCAAAAGGTAGGCTAGAAGGTAAAAGGCAAGACACCAAGCCAAGCTTTGTCCCAGCCAGCTCCAGCGGCAGCTGGCCTCCACCGCCAGGAGACGCAGATTGTAGGTGGCGGCGGTGAGAGGGAGAAACCAGCTAAGAGTGGCCAAAGCGCCGGGCAGATGCTCCACGGGAAAAAAGGTGCCGCAGAAGAAGGTCATAGGAAAAACCACTAGGTTAGAAAAAACCAGTACCTGCCGGTCGCCGTTGGCCACCATGGCCACCGCCACCGCCAGAGAGGCGAAGAGCAGGCACACGATCGCCAGCTGCACCCAAAAGAGGAGCGAGAAGTGGAATTCCCGCACCGCCAGCCAGGCCACGGTGTAGACCAGGGTGGCCACCACCAGCCCTTTTAGCCCCCCGGCCACCACATGCCCCCAAAGCAGGCTGTTGGTGGAGATGGGAGCTAGCAGGTACTCGTCCAGCACCCGGAAATAAGTGCGGCGCAGGGTGAACCAGTTCACCAGATCGCCGTAGCTGGCGCTGACCGCCGCCATGGCCACCAGGCCTGGAACCAGGAAAAGGAGATACTGGTGGGAAGAACCGAAGTTCCAGGCAAAGAGGGCCAGGAAAATCAGGGGGCGGTTTAGTCCTCCCAGCAGAAAGCGCCACCAGCGCCGCCGCCACACCAACCCCATGGCCAGCACCAAAGGTACCCAGCCCAAAACGCTTCACCCCCCCTCAGCTCATAACCTTGCCGGTGAGCTCCACAAAGACGTCTTCCAGGTTGGTGCGCCGCACCGTGACATCCCCCGGCAGGTTGTCGGCGTAGGCACGGGCTTCGGCACGGGAAGCGAAGAAGCAGCGGCGGGTCTCCTCGCCGGCGAAGAACTCCACGCAAAAGTTGCCCAGGCGGGCGCAGAGTTCGCGCGGCGAACCCAGCGCGATGATCTTACCCCCCTCGATCACACCCACGCGGTGGCAAAGACTTTCCGCCTCTTCAATGTAATGGGTGGTGAGAAAGACGGTGCCCCCCTCCTGATTTAAGCGCTGAACGAGATCCCATATCCGCCGCCGGGTAGGCGGATCAAGCCCGATGGTAGGTTCGTCTAAGAAGAGGATCTGGGGCCGGTGCAGCAGAGCCCGAGCGATTAAGAGCCGCCGCGCCATGCCTCCGGAGTAGACCTGCACCTTGCGGTCGGCCCACCCTTCCAGGCCCACGTAAGCCAGCAACTCTTCAATTCGGCGTCGGCGCTCTTGCCGGGGCAGCCGATGTAAAAGAGCGTGCAAAAGCAGATTTTCCCTTCCGGTAAGCTCCTTTTCCAGGTTGTTTACCTGCGGAACTACCCCGATGAGCCGCCTCACCTCCACCGGGTGGCGGTCCACCCGATAACCCCCCACCCACAATTCCCCACCGGAAGGGCGAGCCAGGGTGGTGAGCAGGCGGATGAGGGTGGTCTTCCCCGCCCCGTTAGGGCCCAGAAGCCCGAAAATTTCCCCCCGCTTGACAGTAAGATCCACCCCTTTAAGCGCCTGCACCGAGCCGTAATCCTTGGTTACCCTCTGAGCAACGATAGCCTCTTCTTCCCTAAAGTCTGTCATTGGCTTCTAACCGCCGCCTTCGCTTTCCCCTGCGCGTTCGTGTCAGAAGACACCGGAGCTACCGGCGTTATTTGCAAGCCCCAGGGAGTTTTGGTCACTACCGCTTCAACCCCGTAAACCACCCGCAAGTTCTCCGGGGTGAGTACGGATTCGGCGCTTCCGGCCGCGAAAATACTCCCCTGGTGCAGCAGCAAAAGCCGGTCGGAAAAGCGGCTGGCCAAGCCCAGATCATGCAGAACCATTACCACCACGCATCCTTGCTCCTTGGACAGCTTCCGCATGAGAGCCAGAACCTCCAGTTGGTAGCGCAAATCCAGGGTGGCCGTCGGCTCGTCGAGCAAGAAGACTTCTGGCTCCTGCGCCAGAGCCCGGGCAATCAGCACCTTTTGCCGCTGGCCGCTGGAGAGTTCGTTGAGCTGTCGCTCGGCCAGCTCGGTAAGGCCCAGATATGCCAGGGCTCTGGTCACTACCTCCAGGTCGCGCGGCCCCACTCCCCAGGTGAGGTGAGGACGGCGCCCCTGAAGCACAGTCACGAGCACCGTACAGGGAAAGGCCTGTCCGCTGCCCGGTGGAGGTACGTATCCCAGCAAGCGCCCCACTTCCCGGCCTTTTAAGCCGGCCAGGTCTTTGCCGTCCAGGAAAACCGTACCGACATGGGGCTTCAGCACCTTGGCTAGGCAGCGCAGCAAAGTGCTCTTACCCGAACCGTTGGGTCCAACTACTCCTAAAACCTCTCCCGACTGAACGGCAAAGGCTACCCCTCTGAGGGTCGGTACACTGCTGTAGGAAAAACCCAATTCCTTTACTTCTAAACGCATCCTCTCTCCACCTATTCCCGGGGATACACCCAGAACCCGTTCAACTCCTCGCCGTAAAACCGCTTCCCGACATTCTCGCTTTCACCCCCACCACTGGCGCCTTTTCTTAATCAAGAGGTAGATAAAGAAGGGAGAACCCATGAAGGCGGTAATGATCCCCACCGGCAGCTCGGTGGGCGCTATGATGGTCCTGGCCAGGGTGTCGGAAAGCAGGAGCAGCACCGCCCCCATGAGACAAGAAGCGGGGATGAGGAAGCGATTGTCGCTGCCGATGACCATGCGACAGATGTGGGGCGAAACCAGCCCGATGAAGCCGATAATCCCGGTGAAGGCCACCGCTGAGGAAGCAACCAGCGTGGCAAGGCCCAGAGTCGCCAAGCGTACCCGTTTAACGTTCACCCCCAGATTGGCCGCCACTTCCTCTCCCGCTCCCATGACGTTGAGATCCCAAGCGTAATAAAGCAATCCGCCGATAGAAATCAGCACGATGGGAACGAGGATGGACACCGCACCCCAGCTGGCCCCCCAGAACCCCCCCATCAACCAGACCACCAGCTCCCGCAAAGATTCGTGGTTAGAGATATATTTCAGAAGCGATACCCCGGCCTGAAAGAGATAGCCGATGGCCACCCCTCCCAGAACCAGGACCTCCGGCGCCAAACCCTTAAAGGTGGCCAGGAGATAGGCCAGGATCATGGTCAGAGCTCCGAAGATGAAGGCATTGGTAACGATCAGCCACTTGGAAAGGGCAAGATAACTGCTCCCCAGAACACCGGTGCCCAGAACGATGGCCAGAGCCGCCCCAAAGGCTGCGCCGCTGGAAAGCCCCAGAGTGTAGGAGGAAACCAGGGGGTTACGCAGAACCCCCTGCATTACCGCCCCGGCTCCGGCCAAGCTTATCCCGGTTAAAATCGCGAGTAGAATGCGAGGGAGGCGGAGCTGCCAGACGATAGTTTCGGCCAAGGCACTGGTGGGAAGCCATTTAAGTCCTAAATGCGCCAAAATGGCTCCCAGCACGTCCCGGACTCCTATTCCAGCGGCTCCCACAGCCGTGGAAAAGAGCATCGCGAACCAAAGCAGCACCAGCAAAGAAAAGAGGAAAAGAAGCTTGCGGCCGGTGTGCCGGGAGTAAACCGACTTGATGGCCGGAATATCCTTTGCCGAAAGCCCTTGAAGCTCCACCAGGGTATTCATAATCCGCCCCTCATTTCCAGAACCCTACTTTTCCGGATAGACCCATACGCCCTGGGGCTCCACCCCATAGAACTTGGTCAAAAGCTCCCGGTGAACGGCTTGCGGATCAAGATCGGTAAAGAGCTCCGGATAGAACCACTTGGCGTAGTAGCAGAGCAGAACAATATCGCGGGGCGAGCCACTAATCTCGGTGGAGATCAGATAGACCCGGCCTTGCTTCACTGCTTCCAACTTATCCCATCCAGGCCGCCTCATGAGCGCCGCACGGATCTCTTCGAGCTTTTTGGTGTCCGTGACACCGTAACCCATAGGAGCCTTGTCCTTCAAGATCTCTTTAACTATCACCTGAGGATTTTTCTGCAGTACCCACTCGGGGCTAACGCGAGGATATTTGCCCGGCTCATTGGCGGCCACGTTTATCCCGCCAGCCAGGGTTACCCGTTCATCCCCGCCGCTCCCCTTGGAGTAGGTAACGTAATCGCCCGTGCGACCCTCTAGATAGACCCTCACCTTTGCCTCCGGCTTGAGTTGCCCGATTCTTTCTTTTATAAGCTGGTGGTATCTGTCCACCACCGCCAAGTAGTCTTCGGCCTTTTTCTCCTGATTCACGATTTTGGCCAGAGTGCGGACATCGGAAGAGAAGGTCTGGGGCTTGTAGAGGTCCAGGTAAATCAGGGGAATACCCGCAGCCTCCAGCTGCTCGGCAATCTCCTTTTTAAGCGCTGGGCCACCAGAAGGGCCGTAAGCGAAGACCGCATCGGGGCGCAAAGCAATGATTTTCTCAGCGCTAGGAGTGAAGGTAGGGCCCACCGTTTCTTTGCCTCGAACCTGGGGAGGAAACTGCTGGCCCTCTGAAACTGCGATTATCCGCTCCCCGGCTCCCAGGATGCAAAGCATTTCGGTAACATTGGGGTTAAGACTAACTATCCGGGTAGGAGGAGAAACCACTTCCACCTGCCGCCCGTAAGAGTCGGTGATGGTGATCTTCTGAGCTTTCTCCGCCACCGCTCCCGGCTGTCCCTTGCCACAGCCGGCAATAAGCCCCAGAAGAAGCAAAGCCGCCATCAGCCCTGCAACGCTCCACCGCAAGCGCATCTAAAACCACCTCCTAGCTTTCCGGATAAGCCCAGATGCCTTTGAAAGGCACTCCAAGCCACTTCCCGAAGTATTCCTTCAGGATTTGCTCGGGCTTCACGTTCTGGAAGCGCTCTGGATAAAGCCACTTAGCGATGAATATGGCTCCCAAGTAGCTCTTGTCTCCGCCCAGAAGCTTGGTGCTTAAGAGGTAAACGCGCTTCTGCTTGGCCGCTTCCGTCTTGCTCAGCACTGGGTCGCCAAGCGCTTCTTTCTGGATGGCGGCCGCTTGAGCCGTGTTTTCCGCCTTGTAGCCCATGCCACTTTCCTGCAAAACTCCGATAAGTATCACCTGGGGATTCTGCTGCAGAATCCATTCGCTACTTACCTGGGGATATTCCTTGAGTTCCCTGGCTACGTTCAGCCCCCCACCCAGCTCTATGGCCTGAGCCGTGGCCGTACCCTGTCCATAAGTCTTCCAGACACCTTTGCGCAGCGCGTTATCCCAGACGGCAAACACTTTGGGCTTGTCCTTGTCAGTCAGGCCCTTGAGCCTGTCGTTCAGCAGGGCCAGCTTTTCCTGCTTCCACTTGATAAATTCCTCTGCTTCTTTTTCCTTACCGAAAATCTTGGCCAGGGCCCTGAGGTCGCTATCATAGGTCTCGGGCTTATAAAAGTCCAGTCGCACCACCTTGATCCCCGTCGGCTCCAGCTTCTGCTCCAACTCCGGCCCGGGCCACTTGCCGTAGGTGATCACCGCCTGGGGCTTGAGTTCCACAATTTTCTCCATACTGGGGTTGTTCCACTTCCCCACCACCGGCTTGTCCTGCAAGCCAAGATAGGGATTCTGCTGCACCGTGTCCCCTACCCCTACGATGACGTCCTGCACCTTGAGGATGCGCATGGCCTCAGCCGCGTCCCCGTCCAGCACTACCACCCGGTTAAGTGGAGTGGGCACTTCGACCGTCTTGCCGGTGGAATCGGTAATGGTCACCGCGGCTGGTTGGGAAGGAGCGGGCTTCTGCCCGCAACCGCCCAGGAAGGCAACCGTCACTAACAGCAGCAGAATGGCACCGATTATTACCCCATGCTTCCGCATCCGGCTCTAACCTCCTAGCTTCGCTTTGATCTCTTTCATCTTGGCCTTCCAGTCGGCCACTTCCTCCGCCGTCAAGATGTCGATGGCCCCGCCCTGAAAATCTCCCTCCACCTCCCCCATGCGTTCTTCCATCCACCCTTCTATTTCCAAGTAGATTTCCTTCAAGCCCTTGAGCACCTCGGGATCGGCCTGCCACAATCCCCTCCCTTCGGCCTCCAGGAGCCTCCGAGCAATTTCCTCCAGGGCCCAGGGGTTGTTCTCCTGGAAGAAGCGGCGGCTCTCTTCGTTGAGGACGTAGGTGCGGGCGATCTCGTCGAAGATCCAGTCGTCCACTTCCTGCGTGGTGGCCTCCCAGCCGTAAACCCGCCCTATGCGCTTGGAGATGTCCCCCGCGCCTTTGTAGCCGTGCCGCTTTTGCCCCTCTATCCACTTGGGGTTTAAGAGCTTGGTACGCACCACCCGCCGGATCTCCTCCGCCAGGGTGCGCACCTCCACGCTCTCCGGCTCGCGGGTGTCCCCGTAGTAGGTCTTGACCGGTCCGCCCGAAACCGCCCGGGCCGCTGCCGTCATGCCGCCGTGGGTGCCGAAGTAGCAGCAACAACCGAAAAGGTCGTACTCGTCGGTGACCGTTTTGTTATAGGTAACCTCCACGTGCTGCAGGTTCTCTTTCAGCTGCTTAAAGGCTTCCTTGCCGAAGACTCCCTTGCCGTAAGCGTAGCCGTTCCAGTAGATAAAGATGTCGGCCAGATCCTTCTCGTCCTTCCAGGCCGAGGCGTAGACCGCTAGGTTCACCCCTGCCTGGTAGGTGCCGGGCTTGGAAGCAAAGATGCGCAAGGTGGCTTCCCGCCAGGCCTCCGGGGCGTCTTTATCCCCGAGCTGGGCCAGGGCGTGCTTGCGCACAAAGTTCTGCTCCGGAGGTTCGGGCAGAGCCGCCACCGCCTGCACCGCCTCGTCCAGGAGCTCTATGCAGTTGGGGAAGTTGTCCCGGGTGATGCCAGAGACCCGCACGGTGAGATCGATACGGGGGCGCCCCAGCTCCTTAAGCGGCATGATCTCTATCCCCGCCACCCGGCCGTTGGGGAGCCATTTGGGTCTCACTCCCAGGAGGTAGAGCATTTGCGCCAGGCCCTCACCGTCGGCCCACATGATGTCGTTGCACATCCAGTAGAAGGCCACACTTTCCGGGTAGCGCCCTTCTTCGTTGAGGTGTTTAAAGAGCAGCTTTTCCGCCAGGCGCTTGCCCACCTCCCAGGCGGCTTTGGTAGGCACCCGGTGGGGATCGAGGGAATAAAAGTTGCGGCCGGTAGGGAGAACATCGTCCCGGCCCCGGGTGATGAGGCCGGAGGGCCCGGCCGGTATGTACTTAGCGTCAAAGCCTGCCAGCAAGGCCTCCATCTCGCGGGAAGCCTCCAGTCTCCCCGCCAGGTCAAGCACGCGGGGGAGACAGGCGTTTAGTTCCTCAAGGTAAGCCGGGGCCAAAAGCTTATCGCCCAGAATTTCCTGGGCTTGCTCCAGGGTCACCTCCCGCCCCTGGAGGAGGAGGGAAAGGAAAGCACGGGCCCTGCTCTCTACCTCCTCCAGCAAGGCGCCGTAAGAGCGGCCGTACCGGAGCGAGAACTTCTCAGGCCGCTTTAGGAGTTCCCCAAGCTCCAGCCCCATGAGGCGGGCCACCGCCTTGCGCAGGGAGACCTCTTCTCCGGCATCGAAGCGCAGGATGGAGTAGAGGAACTCCAGCCGGCGCTCCCCTTGCGGGAGCTCTCCGAAGATGTGCTGCCCGTCCTGGATTTGGGAGTTGCGCAGAAGACTGAGCACCGCGTGGGCCTTCTCTACCACCTGGTCGAAGTTTTCGTGCCCTTCGGGCAAGGGGATCTGGGTCTCCAGGCGGGCCCTTCTTATCTCCTCTTTGATGAGGTGCTCCAGGGCGTGAGCCCGGGCGGGATCGGCCAGCTTGGTCTTTTCGTACTCCTCCAGATACCGCTCGAGCTCCGCCAGTTCGTCGTAAAGGCCGCTTTGGGTCATCACCGTTTGCAGGTGGTCCAACAAGGTGGCGTAGCTCCGCCGCTTGGCGATGGTACCTTCCGGCGGGTTGTCGGAGTTGTAGATGTAGAGGTGAGGCAAGGTACCTATGGCCAGGTCGGGAAAGCAGTCGCCGGAAAGGCCCACACCTTTGCCCGGCAAAAATTCCAGGTTGCCGTGCGTCCCCACGTGCACGATTACATCGGCGCCGAAGTCCCTTTCCAGGTAGCGGTAGGTGGCCAGGTACTGGTGGGGAGGAGGAATATCGGGGTCGTGGAGGATCTTACAGACTCGGCCGTCGCAGCGGGAACCGGCACAGCCTCTTTTAGGCTGCACGCAGACCACGGCGTTGCCGTACCGCACGCCGGTAACAATGATTTTCCCCTCGTACACCATGGCGGCGGGCACGCCGTTCTTAGCTTCTCCCGGCGGCTCCCCCCAGGCCTCGATCATCCTATCCTTCACTTTGGGGGAAAGGGTGTCAAACCACCGCCGGTACTCTTCCACCGGCACGAGCTTTAAGGCCCCGCCCTTTTTGACGATCTCCGCCGCCGTGGTCCAGCGGAACTCGGAGATGGCCTTGCGGCTCATGATGGTTTCGATGAGCTCTTTGCCGTTTGCCGGAACCTCGACCTCATAGCCCGCCTCCCGCATGCGGCGCAAGATCCGGGCTACGCTTTCCAAAGTGTCGAGGTTGGCTCCACCCCCCACGGTGGCCTCCACCGAGGCACAGGGATTGTTGTGCAGGATAAAGGCCACTTTGCGCTCGGAAGGCGGCTTTTGCCCCAGGCGCACCCAGGCAGCCACCCGGTCGGCCAGCCGCTCTATCCTCTCCGGAACAGGCCTCCTTATCTCCAACTCCCCTTCCCGGCGGGCCGCCCCCAGAAAGATGGGCTCGATCACCCCCTCGAACTCGGGCAAAGCAATGGTCCAGGAGATGTCTTGAGAAAGGCCCTGGGGATCGTCCTCCCACTCCTCCAGCGTCTTGTAGAAAGAAACTACCGGCTGAAAGACGGGGGCCCCCAGGCGCTTTAAAAGCTTCACCCCCGCTTCGGCCACCTCTTCCCGGTGAAAGTCGTCGGTGCGCGCGCGGGCCGACAGGAAGAAAGAGAGAAGCTTGACCAGGGCCACGATGCGAGGGCGCCCCTCGTTAAAGAAAAACTCCTCCACTACCTCCCCCGATCCCCGTGTCCCTAAAGAAGCGTCCTTGAGGGAGTAGCAAAAAGCGGGGATTACCCCTAAGCTCCGCGCCTCTAAAGCCGCAATAAGCGCTTTTTCTATGTCCAGGGTACCGTTGACCCACTGGTGCCGGCCGAAAAGAAGGCCTACCAAGGGACGATCCTGGTGGGGGTACCAGGCAAGATAGTCTTCCACGCTGGTGAAATGGCCTTCCGCCTGCGGGTGGTAGATTCCTTCCCAGGGAAGAACCAAAGGGGGTTCCACGGGGACCTCCAGGCCTAAAGTTTCCGCCGCCAGGTAGTTAATTAGGCGGGCGAAGTTCTCCGGGCCTCCCTGCACCAGGTAAGTGTAGGCTTGGCCCACCACTTCCGGGGATACTGTAGAAAGGGCCCAGTAGGCTGGGTCGTGGGCCATCCAGACAACCGGACGGGGATCAAGCCTTCTGGCATTCTCCTCCAGCTCACTCCAGATGTCCTCGCCTGCCGAGCGGTAGAAAAAGACAAGGTCCGCCTGCTCCAAGGCGGACAAAGCTTCACCGATATCTTCCTTCCCTTCGGTAAGATAGCGGGCAGAAAAGACGCGCAGTTCCAGTTTCCGAGGGTCTAGCAGCTTGGCTGCCCGGCGAAAGGTAGTCACGTGGCTGTGCCAGACCACGGCCACAATCTTTCGCTTCACTCTCCCCACCCCTTTCCAAGCAAAAAGCGGAACCCCGGGAAAGACCTCCGTGGTCCCGCTTTTCCCCGGCCTTCGTGCCGGGTTTCCGTCCTATGAATTTTTAACCCAAATTTTAAACCAGGGTTAACACTATGGTCAATCGCGCGGGCGGTGCAAGGGGAAAAGAATGACTTCCCGGATGGAGGGGGAGTTGGTAAGCAGCATGACCAGGCGATCGATGCCGATACCCAGCCCTCCTGCCGGCGGCATGCCGTACTCCAGCGCCATCAGAAAGTCCTCGTCGAACATGTGGGCCTCCTCGTCCCCCGCCCTGCGCTTTTCCAGCTGCTTCAAAAACCTTTCCCGCTGGTCCAGGGGGTCATTGAGCTCGGAGAAGGCGTTGGCCACCTCTCTTCCCCCGATGAAGAGCTCGAACCGGTAGGTGAGCCTTGGGTCTTCTTTTTTGCGCTTGGCCAGAGGGGAGATGTCCACCGGGTAATCGAGGACGAAGGTGGGGTTAATGAGCTCCGGCTCCACCAACTGCTCGAACACCTCGTTGACGATCTCCCCCCAGAGGTTTTTCCCTTCCCCATCTACCCCCAGCTTCTCAGCCGCTTTCCTGGCCTCGCCCGCTTCCAGAGAGGCGAAGTCTATCCCCGTCTTCTGCCGCACCGCCTCTAGAAGGGAAATCCGCCGCCACGGGGGCGTGAGGTCTATATCTGCTTCCCCGTACTTTATCCGCCAGGTCCCCAGCACCTCTTTCGCCACCCAGGTGATGAGTTCCTCGGTGAGCTCCATCATGTCCTGGTAATCGGCGTAGGCCTGGTAGAGCTCCAGCATGGTGAACTCGGGGTTGTGCTTGGTCGAGATCCCTTCGTTGCGGAAGTTGCGGTTGATCTCGTAAACCTTCTCGAACCCGCCCACCAGCAGGCGCTTGAGGTAAAGCTCCGGGGCTATGCGCAGGTAAAGCTGCATCTCCAGGGCGTTGTGAAAGGTAACAAAGGGGCGCGCCGCTGCTCCTCCCGCCACCGGCTGCATCATGGGCGTTTCCACTTCCAAAAAGCCGCGCTCGTCCAAAAAACGCCTGATGGCCCGGATGATCTGGCTGCGGAAGACAAAGATTCTCTTCACTTCCGGGTTGACGATGAGATCGAGGTAGCGCTGACGGTAGCGCAAGTCTACGTCGCGAAGCCCATGCCACTTCTCCGGCAGCGGGCGCAGGCTCTTAGCCAGGAGCTCCAGATGAACCACTTCAATGGTAACCTCGCCGGTTCGCGTCCGGAGCACGTTACCCTGCACCCCAACGATGTCCCCTAGATCCAGCTTACGGAAAAGCTCGTACCTATCCTCGCCCACCGTGCTCTGACGCACCATGAGCTGAATGCGGCCGGAAAAGTCCTGCAAATCGGCGAAGGTCACTTTACCGTGGGCGCGCTTGGCCATCAGCCGCCCAGCTAAACTCACCCTCTGGCCCTCCAACTCAGCAAAACGCTCGCGCACCTCTTCGGCCAGATGGGTTCGCCGGTAACGGCCTCCGTAAGGATCGATTCCCGCCGCGCGGAGTTCCTCCAGTTTTTCGTATCGTACCCGGATGAGCTCGGTCTTCTGCTCGGATAAGACCTCCGACATGATCCCTTACTCCCTCGCTATTTCCATAATTTGAAAAACAAGCTTGCCAGCTGGAACCTCCACCTCCACCAACTCTCCTTTCCTCTTGCCCAGCAAGGCCCGTCCCACCGGCGACTCGTAGGAGATGCGGTGAGAGGAAGGGTCGGCTTCTTCCGACCCCACAATGGTGTACTCGTATTCAATACCATCCGCCAGGTCCTTCAAGCGCACGGTGGACCCCACCGTTACCTCATTGACACCAATTTCTTCCTGATCGATTACTCGGGCGTGGCGGAGGATTTTCTCCAGAGTGATAATCCGCCCTTCAACGAAGGCTTGCTCGTTCTTAGCGTCCTCGTACTCGGCGTTCTCCGAAATATCACCGAAGGCCAAAGCCTGTTTGATCCGCTCGGCCACTTCTCTCCGCCGCACTGACTTTAGAAGTTCGAGTTCTTCTTCTAAGCGACGCAAACCGTCAGGGGTAAGCACTATTTCCTTTTCCTTCATGGCTCTCCTCTCCCTCGCTTTTAGCCCATAAGGCCTAACCGGCCTTACGCTTACGTTGGGCGTTTTCCTTAACCCTTTCGATATCTTCCGGGGTTAAAGCCCGTTCAAAACTCCTGAAACCAGCCAACTTGAAACCGTGTCGGCGAGCCAAACGATCTATTTCCTCCACTTGCTCCACGGTCAGATCCCGGCCCAGAGTGTAGGATTCATAGCGTCCCTCCAGAGCCAGAATCATGGTTTCGGCCATGCAGGCGTAGGCCGTCCGGGGAGGAAAACCAAAGTTGAAATTAAAATTGACCTCTCCAGGTACCTCCACCACTCCTCCCTCGATCACCAGCACGTCGGGGCGCTCTACGGCCACCCGCCGAGAAACGTCTCGGGGACGGGCCACATCGCATACCACCGCCCCCGGCTTTAAATCTTCCGGCTCGATGACGGTATGCACGGCGCTGGTCACGGTCAGGATCACATCCGAGCGCCGCAAAGTATCTTTTAAATCGTCGGTGATCTTGACTGCCAAGCCGGTCCGGTGCTTAATCTTATCGGCCAGGTGGCGTAAGCGCTCTTTACTGCGCCCCACCAACGTCAAGTCCCGGACCTCGCGAGCCAGCAACTCGGCGCACACGCTACCAATCGCGCCCGTGGCCCCCACCACCGCCACCGACGCTTCTTCCAGGCTGTAACCCATCAGGGCAGCCGCTTCCCTGGTGGCCGCCACCGCTGTGGCCACTGTATAGCTGTTGCCAGTGGTGACAGGAATATTCAAGCGCTGAGCTACAGTTATACCGGCGTCACCCACCACCTTGGTGAAGGCTCCCAAGCCAAGGATCTTGGCTCCCAACTGCTCGGCCAGTTTTCCAGCTCGAACCACCCGTTCGAGCACCTGCTCTGGGGGCAAGCTTATAATCTGGCGCGCGGTTAAAGGGCAGGAAACAAACCAGCCCTCCGCTTCCGCGTGAGGGGAGCGTATACCGGTTATGTGCGAAACCTTCACCGGTGGTAGGAGCAGAAGCATCCTTTCTACCCAACGAGCCGGGAGAAAGCGGGCAATGGGAAATTTTCTAGCCACATCGCTAACATCTAGCGGGTGGATCATAAAGGCAAAATACTCCACGTTCCACCTGCTGCCGATAAAAGCAGCAGGTGACTCGCCTCCTTTCGGGAACTAAGCCGAGGGCCAGCGGCCACTCGTTTAATATAGCATATTAACAAAAAGCCCCGCCTCTGACAAGAAGGGGAGGGTGCGCGTGTGCGCGTCAAGAGTTAGTAGGTGGTTCGGGAGAAAACTTCTCTTCATGGAAACCTCACCGCCAAGATAGTCCCGGTACCTGCACCATTAAGGGATCAAACTACTGAGGCTAGGCCGGCTTAGTTCCCGCAACACATGCTTCACCCATGGAGCTCCGGCAGAGGGTCCTTTCAGTGCCGGCAACCCAGCTTTATGCCAACTCCCCGCCTCCTCTATCTTCCGCTTTACCTCCAACCGCACCGCCTGAGCCAAATGTTCTTGCCTGGCCAGCAGTACCGGCCAACGAGAAGTGTGCCTCCCGAGCACCCCGTTGGCTCGAGCAGCCAAAACCCGCGCCATCCTGTCTGCTCCTGCCTCCGTCCAGCTGGCTCCCAACCGCTTCATCCGCCGCGCCACGTTGTGCTGTACCTGCCCCTCTATGGCCCCCAGATGCTCCGCAGCAGAAGAGGTAACTATCCCCGACCAGTTCTCCTTGAGATATTGCCAGAGCTTCTCTATTCTCCTCCTCTTAGCCCCGCGAACTCTCCTCGCTGCTCCTCCCATAATCTCTTCTACCTTCTCCCGGTCCCCCAGATAAATGGCCTGCCTGATCCCACTATAGGCCTCCTCATCGTGCCAAAAAGCCTCTATAAGCCGCCGGTTCAAATGGTAAGGGTCCAAAACGTGCACCGCCCCGGGGAAGTAATCTACCCCCTGCTTGGCCCACTCCGCCCCGTCGCTCCCAAGGTATATCTCCTTCACCTGACCCATGTCCCACCGGCTCGCTACCCCAGAGTAAACTTCCTCCCACATCCTCTCCCCTTCGCCTACACCGCTCGTTACCAGCTTGTCCTTTAAAGCCTTCCGGCCACCCCCAATCGCTTCTTTGCCTGTGTAAGCTACGAAGAGTTTGACCTCTTTCCTTTTCTCTCCGCTCCTTTGAAGCCTTACCACCACCCCGTCGGCCTCTATGTAAAGCCTGGAGGTCTTCTCTTTACCTTCGGGTGTCTCTCCCTTCTCAAAAACGGCTTCTCTCCTGGACTCTCCCTCCTGCCTGAGTGCTTCTCCTGCTTCCTGCACGGCCTGCCACACCGCCATGGCGCTTATCCCAGGGACAAAATAACCGAGAATTTCCGCTGCCCGCCTGAAGGGTACTTCGCTCCCAAGCTTCACCGCCATCTCCTTCAAACGCGGCGTGCATCCAGACCTCTCCGGCCAGCCCAGAACCTCGTCAAGAAGAAACCTGGCTTCTCCCGTCTTTTTGTTCCTGCAAAGCCGCCTTTTTACTTTGAATTCCCCAAAGCTGCTAACTACGGTTCTTTCCCGGAAGCCTATCACTTTCCAGGTGCGCTTGTCCCGGGCGTTCACGAGCCAGGTGTCTATTTCCTCGAGGGCCCAGGCGAAGATCTTCACACAAGCTTCTTGAGAGAGCTTGTACACTTCTTCTTCGAGCTTGTAGAAGTCGCGGCATTCGGTAATTAGTTTGCTAACTTTCTCCCCCAGAAGAAGGATTATGTCCGCAAGAGGTTGAATGTCTGAGATAGGTTGACTGTGCATGAGACCTCGCTCCTCCTTTCAGTCCATGAAAATTGTCCGTGAGGGGCGAGGTCTCCTCCTTCATGAGTCTCCTCCGTCACCTACTGAAATTGTACGCCCTCGAAGGGGAGGGTGCGCGTGCGCGTCAAGAGTTAGTAGGTGCCCCGGAAAGAAAATTCTTGAAACACAAAACGCCACCTCGACTCCACCCACCGCACCAGACCTAGCCTTCGCGTAGTCAGGAGTCCAGCCACCGGAATATTCCTTTTATTTCCCCCATAGAAATGAAAGCGAGAGGTGGACAACGTGCCGCTTTGGTGGAACTGGCTGTTAATCGTCGCGTTTTTCTTCCTTACCTTGCACTTGCGAACCCGGCAAATCGCCGCCGAAGAGTTTGACGGGCGTCCTCGCCTTTCTCCTTTAGCCCGAGCTATCCTCAACCTGGTGGGAGTGGCTGGAGGGATATACCTGGCTCTCACGCTGTTAGTGGACTTCCTGGGTTTGGATTTGCCCCCGCGCGTTAATTGGGGAGGGGTAAGTTTTGAACCGTTAGCGATGATAGCCTTGCTAATCTCCTTATTGCAGCCCTGGGGCTGGGAACTCTACCACCGCTTGCGGAGGTGAAAGTGTGCGCTTGGGGGAATTGGTGGGCAAGGAAGTGGTCAATCTGCATGACGGAGCTCGCCTGGGCGTCATAGGGGAAAGCGATCTCTGCTTCGATGCAGAAACCGGAGAACTCCAGAGCATCATATTGCCCCGGCGAACCAACCTCCTCACCATGTGGTTTAAGCGCCAGGAACTGATTATTCCCTGGGAAGCGGTGAAAAAAATTGGAGCGGAGGTAGTGGTGGTGGACACGGATAATACCTACCCCCGCTTTAACTGGTAATGTCATCTTTCTTATCCCAGTTTTTACTTCCCCGTATGGCCGAAGCCCCCCTCGCCCCTGCTAGTGGGGTCGAGCTCCGAAACTTCCCGCAAGGTCACCCGGGCCACCGGCAGCACCACCAATTGAGCGATGCGGTCCCCCCGGTAGCAGGTCCAGGGTTCTCCCCCCAAGTTGACCAGAACCACCTTTATCTCTCCCCTATAATCAGCATCGATGGTGCCGGGAGAGTTAAGCAAAGTGACACCGTGCTTCCAGGCTAAACCACTGCGCGGCCGGAGATCCGCTAGATAGCCCTCAGGGAGGGCCAGGATCAGGCCGGTAGGAATCATCTGCCTCTCTCCCGGGTGGAGAGTCACCGGAGCCGAGCAAGCGGCGTACAGATCCAGGCCCGCCGCCATAGGAGTAGCGTAAGCGGGCAGAGGCAGATCGGCAGCGTGTGGCAGGCGCCGCACCGGAATGAGCAGTTCTTCCAAGCCTACCACTCCTTCAACAGGCTTTCCCAGGAAGCGCCGTCCTGCCAGTTCCCCAGGGTAGTCAAAACTAGATGTTCCGGGCGCAGAAAGCGCCGGGCCAAATTCTGGACCTGCTCCATGGTGACCCCGGTTATTTTAGCCTCCACTTCCTCCGGAGATAGGACCTGGCCCAGATAGAGCCAGGATTTACCTAGGCGGCTCATACGCGTGGTAACGCTCTCCAAGCTCAGCAGAAAGCCTCCTTTTAGCTGGTTCTTGGCCCGCTCCACTTCCTCCGGGGAGAGGTCGCGGCAGCATACATTTTTAAGCTCTTCCACAACGGCCCGTAGGGCGCGGGGCACGTTCTCCGCCGCCAGGCCGGCGTAGATGCAGAAAAGGCCCGCATCCCGGTAAGCGCTGTGGTAGGAATACACCGAATACACCAGACCCTGCTCCTCCCTCACCTTTTGAAACAGGCGCGAACTCATGCCCCCGCCCAAGAGAGTGTTCAAGACCTGGAAGGTATAGATGTCTTCGTCTTCCATAGCTAGGCCAGGGGTGCCTAAGCAAAGATGGACCTGCTCGGTGGATCGAGAGAAAAACTGGTAACCAGAATAGGGGGAAGGCTTGTCTCCTCGAGGACGGTTCTGATACCGCACCTGGGAGAAGCGGGGAGCCAATAACTCCAGCGCCTGACGGTGGCGGATGTTTCCCGCCACCGCTACCACCATCCGCCCTCTCAGGTAATGCTGCTGGTAGTAACGGAGCAAATCCTCCTGCGTTAAACGCTGAACCGTCTCCAACGTTCCGATCACCGGCTGCCCCAGCGGGTGATTCCGCCACAGGGTGGCCGCGAAAAGATCGTGCACTAACTCGTCGGGAGTGTCTTCGTACATCCGGATCTCCTCGAGAATGACATTTTTCTCTCGCTCCAGGTCCTGGGGGTCGAAAGCGGCGTTGAAAATCAGATCAGTCAGCACGTCGGCCGCCAGCTCTAGGTACTCGTCCAGGACCCGAGCGTAGTAGCAAGTGTATTCTTTGGCCGTGAAAGCGTTAAGCTGTCCCCCGACCGACTCGAGTTCCTCAGCTATCTGCCGGGCCGAGCGATTTTCCGTACCCTTGAAGAGGGCGTGCTCAATGAAATGAGAAACACCATTTTGCCCCGGTTCCTCATCTCTCGACCCCGCGGCCACCCAGATGCCCAGGGCCACCGAACGCACATGAGGGATTTCTTCGCTCAAAATAGTAACTCCATTGCCTAGATCAGTTATCTCTACCAAGTTGTTCCTCCTCCCTAATATTCCCCCGCTTAAAGTTCGCTTCTCGCCTTAGTTTCCCCTGCCGGGAGAGTTGCGTCCAGCAAAATAGCGGTAAACCCCGCAGGACAGGGCCCAGGCCATCTTTTGCCGGTATTCCGGTCTTTGCAGCAACTCGCGCTCCCCCGGATTCGAGAGAAAGCCCGCTTCCACCAGAACGGCCGGAACCGGGCTCTCCCGCAGCACGTAGTAGCGGCTACCCGGCAGGCAACAGCAACGCTGCCCCGTAACCTCCCCAATCTCCTCCGCTAGCGCGGAGGCTAACTCGCGGCTACCAGGACGTTGAGAATAGTAAAGATAAACACCCTTCTCGGAGGAATCGGGGGAACTGTTGATGTGCAGACTCAAAAAAGCTTCCGCTCCCACTTGCCGAACAAGCTCCACCCGGGCCTTCAGATCGTATCGTTTACGGGCGGAAAGAGAGCGCACTTCAGGAGGGGCCAGATCCCGATCCTCGCTGCGCGTGAGCACCACCTCAGCTCCCTCCGCCTCCAGGAAGCGGGCCAGCGAGCGCCCCAGATCCAGCACCAGATCCTTCTCCAAAATCTGGGCTTGATAGTGGGCCCCCGGGTCCACTCCCCCGTGCCCCGGATCTACCACGATGGTTCTTCCCGCAAGCGCCAGAGGATAGAGCCAGTTATACGCCGAGCGCGTGGCTTCCGCTCCCGGACCCCGGAGGCAGAGCAGGAAAAATAGCAAGAGCAATATCTTCCCCTTATCATTCGGTCTCCGCATGGGCCAGCAACTCCCCCACCGTCACGAAGGAGTAACCCCGCGCCCGGAGCTCGTCAATGAGGAAAGGGAGAACCTCGGCGGTAGGAGCCGTGGGATGAAGCAGAACGATGGCCCCGTTATGGACCTTGCCCAGCACGGTTTGACTGATAGAGCTCGGAGGCGGGTTTTTCCAATCTACGGGGTCTACGCTCCAGAGCACCACTCGGTGGCCGGCTTGGTCCGCCGCTTCCAGCACCGCGGGGCCCCGCTCCCCGTAAGGGGGGGCGAAGAACCGGGTTTGCTTGCCAGTGATTTTGCGAATAGCCTCGGCCCCCCGCTCGATCTCCCGCCGATTCTCCGAGGACGAAAGCCGATCGGGATGCCGGTGGGCGTAGCCGTGGTTGCCCACCTCGAAATGTTGGGCCACTTCCTTGGCCAGCTCCGGATACCTCTCCACCCACTCCCCTCCGAGGAAGAAAGTGGCCGCTACCTTCTTCTCCTGCAGAATTTGCACAATACGAGGCAGATACTCCTCCCCCCAGTAAACGTTGAAGGTCAAGGCGATTTCCTGCCGGGAGCTAGACCCCTGGTAAATAGGGCCGGCAGCGGAAGTTTCCACGGCCTGGTCGTCGTAGGACAACCACCAGCCTAGGAGCAGGGGCAGAAGCAGTAAGCAGAGCCAGATGCACACACGGACATGCCGCTGCGACGGGCAAAAGAAGAAAAAGGCCAATGGAGACAACCTCCCTTAAAAAAGTAAAACTCCCCGCTGTGAATTAACGGGGATGACGCGCATGAGCACGCCGCCAAGTCCAAAGCTGCCGGGCGGCGCGGGGGAACCGCGAGAAAGATGATTCCGCCTTCCCGCTCCCCCCGTCTAGCTCTAATTTTATGCTCCGCTACTTAGGAGAAGAACGGGTCCTGGGGCGGGAAGGAGGAGTCGGGCGCTCCACCTTCTTTCCGGCCCGCTCGGCCGTTCGCATGGCCTCTTTCTGCGAAAGTCGCAGCCGGCCCTGGTTATCGTAACCGATCACTTTCACCAGCACCTGGTCGCCTTCTTTGAAAACCTCATCCACCCGCTTGCCCTTGAGCGGAGGCATCTGGGAGACATGCACCAGCCCTTCCTTGCCCGGCAAACCCAAGACTCCCGGTATGATCTCTACGAAGCAGCCGAAATCAGCCACGCGGGTAACCCGTCCCAGATAAACCTGGCCCACAGCGGCCTCGGCCGTTAGGTTTTTGATGATGTCCAGAGCCTGCTGCCCGGCGCTCTCCGTGGGAGCGGTGATAAAAATGCGCCCATCGTCTTCCACGTCGATCTCCGCCCCGGTAAGTTCGATAATCTTGCGAATGATCTTGCCACCGGGACCGATAACATCGCGGATTTTATCGGGGTTGATGACCAGCGACAGGACCCGAGGAGCGTAAGGAGAGAGCTCGGGCCGGGGAGACGGCAGGGTGCGCCTGATAACCTCCAGGATTTGCAGCCGCGCCTCCCGCGCCTGGTTCAGCGCCACCGCCAAAATCTCCGCGGTTACCCCGGTAACTTTGATGTCCATTTGCAGGGCGGTAACCCCTTCTTCCGTGCCGGCTACCTTAAAATCCATGTCGCCTAGATGATCTTCCAACCCCTGGATGTCAGTCAGCACGATAAACTGCTCTTTTTCCTTGATGAGGCCCATGGCTATGCCAGCCACCGGCGCCACTATGGGCACGCCGGCGTCCATCAACGCCAAGGTGCTAGCGCACACGCTAGCCATCGAAGTGGAACCGTTAGACTCCAGGACCTCGGAAACGATCCTAATGGTGTAGGGAAAAACGCTTTCTTCCGGAATCACCGCTTCCAGCGCCCGCTCCACCAGAGCTCCGTGGCCTATTTCTCTTCTTCCCGGGGAGCGAATAGGCCGCACCTCACCGGTGCTGTAGGGCGGGAAGTTATAGTGGTGCAAGAAGCGCTTGCTCTCGTCCACGTCAAGATCGTCCAGGATCTGCACATCTCCCACCGCCCCCAAAGTTACCACCGAAAGCACCTGGGTCTGCCCCCGGGTGAAGAGAGCCGAACCATGAGCTCGAGGAAGCAATCCCACCTCAGCGGAGAGAGGGCGTATTTCCGTAAAGCCACGTCCATCGGCCCGGATCCGCTCGCCGGCAATGAGCGCCCGCACTACCTGGTGTTCCACTTCCCCGAGGAGCTCTTTGATGGTCGCCTCTTCCTCGGGGTACCGCTCCAGCAACTGGGCCGTCAGTTCGTGCCGCAACTGGTCGGTCTGCTGCTCCCGCGCCTTCTTGTCCAGGCGAGAAGAAGCGTACCTGCGGTAGGCTTCCGTAAAAGCCGGTTCGGCCAGCGCTCGCACCGCTTCCTGGAGCTCGGCTGGGGGTTCCGGGATGGCGAATTCCTTCTTCGGCGCCGCCAGCCCTAAAGCTAGAGCTTCCTCACGAAAAGCTAGCAGGAACGAAGCCAACTCCTTCACCGCCTGGTGACCAAAGGAAATGGCCTCGACGATCCGGCTCTCAGGTACCATACGCGCCCCGCACTCCACCATGACCACCGCCTCTTGGGTGCCCGCCACCACCAGATGAAGTGAACTCGCTTGCTCTTGCTCCACCGTGGGGTTTAGCACCCACTCCCCATCCACCTGGCCTACGATCACCCCGCCGATGGGTCCGGCAAAGGGGATCTCGGAAAGGGTAAGGGCAGCCGAAGCCCCGATCATGGCCGTTATTTCGGGAGCGCAATTTTGATCCACCGAGAGAATGGTAGTCACCACATGGACATCGTGGCGCATCTTCTGAGGGAAAAGAGGACGGATGGAGCGATCAATGAGACGCGCTGAAAGGATGGCCTTCTCTCCGGGCTTGCCTTCCCGGCGCAAAAACCCTCCTGGTATTTTCCCCACCGCGTAGTGCCTCTCCTCGTAATCCACCAGCAGGGGGAAAAAATCGATACCCTCGCGCGGTTCTGGGGCCATGGTGGCCGTGGCCAGAACCACCGTGTCACCGTAGCGAGCTAGCACAGCGCTGGAAGCCTGGCGCGCCACCCGTCCCACTTCTAACACGAGGGGGCGACCCGCCAGCGAGATCTCGCGACGCAAAATTCCGGTCCCTTCCACTGCCTTATCACCACCTTTCTGTAGGTAGCAAAATTACGGGGCTGAGTTTCCCCCGCTTACTTCCTCAGCCCCAAACGCTGGAGTAGCTGCTGATAGCGATCAAAGTCGCTGTCCCGCAAGTAGTTTAGCAAGGCCCGACGTTGCCCCACCAATTTTAGCAGCCCCCTGCGGGAGTGAAAATCCTTGCGATGCTCCTTTAGATGTTCGCTCAAGATTTTGATCCGCTCGGTCAACAGAGCGATTTGCACTTCCGGCGAACCGGTGTCGTTCTCGTGGATCCGGAAGGCTTCGATGATTTCACGCTTCTTTTCCAGGGTCAAAGGCATACCATTTACCTCCTGCCTTAATTGCCACCAGCCCCGCCGAACGGCCACGCGTCCGGCCGCGCCAATGGTTCAGAACTTTTGCTTTCATTGTAACCTAAGGCCAGTTACCCAGGCAAGAGAAGGCCCTTGCCTAGTTCCCGCGCAATAATTTCTTGCGCTTGAGCCACATCCTGCTGGATCTGGTTAATCAACTCCGCCGGCGAGGCGAACCGCCTTTCCTCCCGGATACGACGCAAAAAGCGGACCTCCATTTCACAGCCATAAAGATCCCTGTCCATCCGGAAGAGAAAGACTTCCACCCGAGGCGTGTTGCGAGCGCCAAAGGTAGGTACAACTCCCACGTTAGCCAGCCCGTACCTGTCCTCTCCCAGCACCTGAACTTGCACCAGGTAAACCCCGCAAGCGGGTAATAAAACCGGCTCTTTTAACTCCAGGTTGGCGGTGGGATAACCCAGAGAGCGGCCCCGCTTGTCACCGGGTACCACTTTGCCCGCATAAGTGGGGTAATAGCCGAGATAATGGCGAGCCTCTTCTACCTCGCCCCGGAGCAAGAGCTCGCGAACCAAAGTGGAAGAAACAGGCCGACCGTTGACCACCACTTGAGGGATAATCTCCACGGCAAAACCCAATTGTTTACCCAGAGAGGCTAGCAATTCCGGATTACCTTTTCCCCCCCGCCCGAAGGTGTGGTTGTAACCCACAAAAACCGCTTCCACCCCCATTTCCCCGACCAGCACCTCGCGCACGAAAGCTTCCGGAGCGAGCGAAGCGAATTGCGGAGTAAAAGGAAGGACAAAGAGAACCTGCACTCCTAGTTCCGCCAGGAAGCGCCTTTTCAATTCTCCCGAGAGCAGCAATGGAGGGGCTTTCTCGGGATTTAAAACCGCCGCCGGGTGCGGCTCGAAGGTTAAGACGGCCGGGACCCCTTTGCGCTCAGCCGCCCACTGCACCAACCGCTGGAGCAAGCACCGGTGCCCCAGGTGCACGCCGTCGAAATTTCCCAGCCCCACGCCCAAAATAGGGAAATGTGTCTTCGCTGACCGATAGTCCTGAACTATTTCCAACTTATCCTCCCCCTTATCCGCTACGCCCTATAATACCCAGCGCGGTCGCAACATTTCAGGTTGGTGAGTCCGCCGAGTCACCTCCGCCACCGCCAGCAACTCTTCAGCATGAACCACCCGCACCCAACTCCCTTGGGCAAGATGCTCAGTGGCCGGAAACCGATCCAGCGTTAAAGGTGTTCCATGCCTGATTTTAGCCGCCTCCGCCTCCCCCACTTCCAGCGCCGGCAAGTGTTCCAGCGCTGCCCCCACCGGGGTGAGCGCCTCCGCCATTCTCCCCTCCCGCTGGCAGTGAGCGAGCTCTTCCAGAGTGTAGGCCTCCCTCACTTGGAAGCGCCCCACCCGGGTACGCAGGAGGAAGGAGAGGCAGGCTCCCGTGCCCAGAACTCGGCCCAGATCGTCTATCAGAGACCGCACGTAGGTGCCCTTGCCGCAGCGCACCAGCAACTGCACCCGGGGGTGCTTTATCCCCCATTCCCCTCGGAGTAAGCGCAGCTCGCTAACCTCCACTTGGCGCGGCAGCACCTCCACTTCTTCCCCGGCTCGAGCTAGCTGATACAGACGCCGGCCCTGCTGCTTGATGGCCGAAAACAGGGGAGGACGCTGCCAAATCACACCGGTGAACTGGGGCAAAAGCGCGTTTACCGCTTCCGGTGTCAGGTAGGAGGCGTCCCGGCACGCCCGCACCTTGCCGGAGCGGTCCAGAGTATCGGTTTCGAGGCCGAAGATAGCTTCCGCCCTGTACTCCTTCTCGGCAGCCAACAAAAACTGCGCCGCCCTGGTAGCTTTACCCAGGAGCAGCACCAGCACCCCGCAAGCGTCCGGATCCAGGGTGCCAGCGTGGCCGACACGGCGCTCTCCACTTAGACAACGCATCCACTCCACGGCATCATGAGAGGTCATGCCCGGGGGTTTGAGCAGATTAAGCGTGCCCATCATCGCTCTTTTCCCTCCCGTGCCAGCGCCTCCGCGCCGGCAGCGCATACCCGAGCCACCACCTCTTCTAGCGATCCCGCGATCAACGCCCCTGCTGCCCGCACGTGTCCCCCACCACCAAAGCGCTCGGCCAGGCGGTTAACATCCAGGTACCGCTTAGAGCGCAGGCTCACTTTAACTAGTCCTTTTTCCACTTCCCAGAAAAAAAGCGCCAATTCTACACCTTGCACCTGGCGTACGCAACTCACCAGGCCGTTGGTATGCTCTCCCTTAATGCCTTCGCGCTCCATGGTCTCCCAGTCCAGGGTCATCCAACCCATGCGGCCGCAGGGGCTAAAGCGCAGGGTTTTCAATGCTTCCCGCAAAGCCGTGATCTGCTCCCGCGGTTTTTCCTCGTAGATTTGAAGACTGACCTCGCGAACCTTCACCCCGGCTTCAATGAGTTCCGCCACCCGTTGGTGAGTGGCGGCAGTGGTGGTCTCATACTGGAAGCAGCCGGTATCAGTGACGATGGCCGTGTACAGGCAGGTAGCAATGGCCGCGGTGAGCGGGGAAAAACCCATGAGCCGCAGGAGCTCGAAGACGGCCTCTCCCACCGCTGCAGCTTGGGGGAAAATAAAATTGACATCAGCGAAAGGAGTAGCCGTCACGTGATGATCGAGCAGCATCATCCGGGCCCCCTCCCGGCGCAGCCTCGATACGGGATCTTTCAGGGTTCCCAGGCGATCCGGAGTGGAAGTATCCAGCACCACTATCAAATCAGGGTGCAAGGCTTGAATGGCTTGGGGCCCCACTCCCACTTCGGCCGCCCCCGGGAGAAAAGCCAAGCTAGCCGGCACCGGATCGGGCAACACCCAATCTACCATCTTTCCCCTGGAACGGAGGGCATGTCCTAGCGCCAGCATAGAGCCCAGGCAATCGCCGTCCGGCATCATGTGGCCTAGCAATAGCAGGCGCTGCGCCCGGTTCAATTCCTGCGCCGCCAGCTTAAGACTCTTCTCCATCGGATCTCGTCTCCTCTTTCCGAATCTCTTCCAGGATCTTGGCCACGCGGATCCCGTACTCGATGGAAGGATCGGGTTTAAGCACGATTTCCGGAACGTAACGCAAGCGCAAGCGTTTACCCAAAGCGCTGCGAATATAGCCCTTGGCTCGTTCCAGCACTTCGAAGCTGGCTTTTTCCTCTGCCGGAGAACCGTGGACGCTAAGAAATATTTTAGCATGGCGCAAATCGCTGGACACCTCCACCCTGGTCACCGTAACGAAACCAAGGCGGGGATCTTTAAAGTCGTGCTGCAAAACATCGGCTACGATCTCTTTAATGGATTCCGCCAGGCGCGCCGGCCGGTAAGACATAGGGCCTAACCCCCCTTTAATCCAGAGCCCGCTGGATGGCCTCCATAGTGAAGAACTCCAGTTCGTCTCCCTCTTGCACGTCGTTATAATTCTCTATCATAAGGCCACATTCGAATCCTTGAGCTACCTCTTTCACGTCCTCCTTGAAGCGCTTCAAGCTAGAGATCTTGCCCGTGTGCAGCACCACCCCGTCTCTAACCACCCGCACCTGGGCGTCCCGGGTTATCTTACCTTCCTTAACGTAACAGCCAGCGATGGTACCCAGCCGAGAAACCTGGAAGGTCTTACGCACTTCGGCCCGGCCCAGTAGCACTTCGCGGTACTCCGGTTCCAAGAGACCCGAAAGGGCCGCTTTCACATCTTTGATGGCGTCGTAAATCACCTGATACAGCCGCACATCTACCTGCTCTTTCTCCAGAGCCTTGCGAGCGTTGACATCGGGCCTCACGTTAAAGCCGATGATAATGGCTCCCGACGCCGAAGCCAGCATGATGTCGGTCTCGGTAATAGCTCCCACGCCAGCGTGTATAATATTGACCCCCACTTCCTCCGTACCCAACTGGGAAAGAGCACGAGTGATGGCTTCCAGCGAACCTTGAACGTCCGCCTTAACTATCAACGCTAGCTCGCGTATCTGGCCCTCCTTGATTCGCTGGTACACATCCTCCAGCAACATCTTAGCCCGAGCCTGCGCCTCTTCCGCTTGCCTTTTGGCCAAGCGCTTTTCCGCCACTTGTTTGGCCAGGCGCTCTTCCAGCACCACAAAGATTTCTCCCGCTTCGGGCACGTCGGAAAACCCTAACACCTCTACCGGAGTAGAAGGACCCGCCGCGCTGAGTTTCCGCCCTCGGTCATCGATCATAGCCCGCACGCGGGCGTATTGGGTGCCCGCTACCAGCGTGTCTCCCACCTTCAACGTGCCGTTGAGTACGATGGCGGTAGCTACCGGTCCCCGGCCCCGATCGAGGCGCGACTCGATGATGGTGCCCCGTGCCGGACGGTCCGGATTGGCCTTGAGTTCCAGCATGTCGGCCATCAACAGAATCATTTCCAAAAGTTCGTCAATCCCCTGACGTTTGAGGGCCGAAACCGGGACGAAAATGGTATCTCCACCCCATTCCTCGGGAACTAGCCCTAATTCGGCGAGTTGCGTCTTTACCCGGTCGGGGTTAGCCTCGGGTTTGTCCATCTTGTTGATGGCCACCACGATGGGAACCCCCGCCGCCCGCGCGTGATTGATAGCCTCTACCGTCTGCGGCTTAACTCCATCGTCAGCCGCCACTACCAGCACCGCCACATCGGTGACCTTGGCGCCTCGAGCTCGCATGGCGGTGAAAGCTTCGTGGCCAGGAGTATCGATAAAGGTGATCTTGCGCCCGCCTTTCTCCACCTGATAGGCGCCTATGTGCTGGGTAATGCCTCCGGCTTCGGTGGCTGCTACCCGGGCCTCGCGAATGGCATCCAGCAAAGTGGTCTTACCGTGGTCCACGTGCCCCATCACCGTAACAATGGGGGGACGGGGCTTGAGCCGGGCGGGATCGGTTTCCGGTTCCTCGCTCAATAGCGACTCCACATCGAAGGCGGGCTTAACTTCCACCTCGCACCCGAACTCGTGGGCCAGAATGGCAGCCGTCTCGGCGTCTATTTCCTGGTTGATAGTAACCAGCATTCCCATATCCATCAGCTTCTTGATGAGTTCGGCGGCGCGCCGCTGCATCTTTTCCGCCAGTTCCTTGACCGTGATGGTTTCGGCTATTTGTATCACCCGGGGACTAGGTTTCTCCACCTTCTCCGCTTCCTTGGGCCGGCGCAAAACCAATTTGCTCTTGAGCTTTTCCCCTTCTTCTTCCCACTGGGGAATGAGGTGATCTACCGGCTTGGCCTTGGCCTTCTTGTCCGGCTTGCGCTCTTTGGGCTTTTCCGCCACGGTGGGAGGAGGAGATGGAATGCTGGGCACGGGTGGCCGTTTCTCTCCCACCGGCTTAGGGCCACGGGCTGGTGGCCTTTCGGGACGGGGAGGACGCCGTCCCTCAGGCGCGGTCGCCGGGCGAGGCGGGCGTCGCTCTCCCATACCTCTGTCCCTTTCGACCGGTCCCCGCTCCGAAGCTGGCCGCACCTTGTCCCGAGGTCTCTCCGCCGCCGGGCGAGGCGGTATGAGCTTGGGTCTTTCCGGCCGTGCTCCCGACTCCGGTCGCGCTTGTGGTTTAACCGGCGCTGGACGCGGAGGCGGTGTGGGAGCGCGCTTCACTTCCGGAGCCGGGGTCGGCGCCGGAAGCTTAGGTGCCAGCTTTTGTTCAAAGGTAGTGGGGCGCTCGACCAAGCGCCGATCAGGGGGACGAGAAGGGACTTTATCCACCAGCCCCGGCTCTTCACCCGCCGGTTTGCCACCCGCTTTTTTCTCTTCTTCTTCCTGCTGCCAAGTCGCTTTAATTTTGCTCACTTCTTCCTCGGTCAAGGCCGAAAAATTAGTTTTACCCTTGATTCCCATCGCGTCCAGTCGGCTTATGATTTCCTTGCTCTCTACATTTAGTTCCTTCGCCAATTCGTACACCCGTTTCTTCGCCATGCATCCACCTCCAGCCAGCTGTTGAGAAATGGCTCACTCACGCTGCATCCCTCCTAAAATTTTAAGAATGCGATCCGCCAGCGGCTGGCTCAGGATCGCCACCACCGCACGGGGAGAACGCCCCAGGGCCGAACCGAGCTCCATCTTGGTGCCGTATCTTATTACAGGTATAGAGGCTTTGCGCGCTAAGCGTTCTATCTCCCGCAATGTAGAAGCGGCAGCGTCAGTGGCGACGATCACCAGAGTAGGTTCCCGCTTGCGTATCTTTACCCGCACCAGAAAATCGCCCGAGGCTACCTGGCCCGCCCGCTGCCCCAAGCCCAAGTATTGTCTTACGGCTTTTCCGGGCATCTACGCTTCAACTCCTCCCGCAAGCTGGCCACGACCTCCGGTGGCACCGCCTGCCCCAACACCCGCTCTAAACGCTTCTTTTTCAGGGCCAGTTCCAGGCAGGAGAATTCCGGGCATAGGTAGGCCCCTCTACCCGCACGCTTACCCTTAGCATCCCAAAGCACCTCGCCCTCGGGGGTTCGCACCAGGCGGAGGAGCTCCTCTTTGGGCTTCATGGCCCCACAGGCCACGCACTGGCGCAAGGGAGACCTTTTGATCCGTGTCAACTCTCCTCACCTCTTCCCCCTTCCTCCCCGTGGTAGCCAGCGTACTCTTGGCTATAGATTTCCGCCATCTGGCTTTCGCTCTTAATGTCTATCTTCCACCCAGTAAGCTTGGCCGCCAGCCGTGCGTTCTGCCCCTCCCGGCCTATAGCCAGAGAGAGTTGGTTGTCGGGCACAATCACCCGGGCAATTTTCTCTTCCTCCCAGATTTCCACCGCCGTGACTTTGGCCGGGCTCAGAGCTTCGGCAATGAAGCGGGAGGAATCGGCATCCCAACGCACCACGTCTATTTTCTCGCCCCGTAACTCGTTAACCACCGCCTGAATTCG
Source organism: Desulfothermobacter acidiphilus (assembly GCF_052073645.1). GTDB lineage: Bacteria > Bacillota > Desulfotomaculia > Desulfotomaculales > Ammonificaceae > Desulfothermobacter > Desulfothermobacter acidiphilus. The sequence continues at coordinate 1,394,207 of NZ_CM125440.1, forward strand.
GCTGCCCCGGGGCCCCACACAAGCACCTAGGGGGTCCACGTGCGGATCGCGAGAATACACCGCAATCTTGGCCCGGCTGCCAGGCTCGCGCACCATGGTTTTCAATTCCACTGTGCCGTCCTGGAGCTCGGGCACCTCTAGCTCCAGCAGGCGGCGCAGAAAACCAGGATGAGTCCGGGAAAGCACGATCTGCGGGCCCTTAGAAGTGCGTCGCACCTCCAGAAGATAGGCACGGATCTTGTCACCTTGCCGGTACCGTTCGCCCGGTATTTGCTCCGACGCCGGCAACACCCCTTCCGCCTTGCCCAAATCGACATAGATGTTTTGCTTATCTACCCGGTGCACGGTACCGGTTACAATGTCCCCTTCGCGGCCAGCAAAAGCCTCGTAAATCATGTTACGCTCAGCTTCCTTAATCCGCTGCATCACCACCTGCTTGGCCGTCTGAGCCGCTATCCGCCCGAAATCTCTGGGGGTCACTTCCGTCTCCACCACGTCGCCCGGCTGATAGCGCGGATCGATCTGCCTAGCCTCTTCCAGGGAAATCTGCGTGCGCGGGTCTTCCACTTCTTCTACCACCGTGCGTTGCGCCAACACCCGACATTCCCCGGTATTCCGGTCTATTTCCACCCGAGCGTTTTGGACTGTTCCGAAGTTCCGCCGGTAAGCCGAAAGCAAAGCGGCCTCGATCACCCCCAGTAAAACCTCGGTTTTGAGCCCCCGCTCGCGCTCTAAATCTTTCAAAGCCTGCAAGAACTCAGCGTTCAATTCCTTTATTTCCCTCCCCTGATTCCCCCCACCGGAACACCAGGTTAGCCTTGGCGATCAAGCGGTGAGGAAGAGTTACCTCGCCTGTCTCGGTGCGTAGCCGGATTGCCTCCTCGTCGGCGGATAGCAATTCCCCGGTGAAACGCCGTCTACCCTGCACTGGGGTTAAGGTACTAACCCGGATCTCGTGCCCCACAAAGCGCTTAAAGTCGTCCACCTTCTTCAAGGGGCGTTCCACTCCAGGGGAAGAGACCTCGAGGAAATAGGCGTGGGGAATAGGGTCCTCTTGATCCAGCAACTCTCCCAGGAGCTCCGAGAGGGCTTCGCAATCGTCCAAAGTCACCCCGCCGGGCTTATCGATGAACACCCGGAGTATCCACCTGCCGCCCTCTTTTCTGTATTCCACCTCCACCAGCTCCAGCCCCAGTCGTTCAACCAGCGGCTGGGCCAGACGGGCAACCGTTTCCGCCACCTTAGCCCCTGTAGCCAAACGCTTCTACCTCCAATACGGACAATATCGGCCTAACAACACGAAAGAGTGGGGAAAATCAACCCACTCTTTCACCCAACACCTACCAACCCGGCAGGCTTACAGCCCGCTGCAGCCACCACCCATTACGAAATCAGTATAGCACACTCACCCAGGCGAGGCAACCGCGCTTGAATCGGCCGCATCTTTCGGCCACGTTTACCCCTCTTCGCCCAGCAATCTATTTACCATGCTCACCAAAGATTCCTTGGGAGTGTAACCTACCTCCTGCGCTATCACCTTGCCCCCGCGGAAGAAGAGCAAGGTGGGAATGCCCCGTATGCCGTAGCGCTGGGCCAGCGACATGTTTTGGTCCACATTGAGCTTAGCTACCTTCAAACGGCCGGCGTACTCTTGCGCTACCTCCTCTACCACCGGTGCCATGCTCTGGCAAGGACCGCACCAGGGAGCCCAGAAGTCTACCATTACCAGCAGGTTACTCTGCAACACCTCGGCTTCGAAATTGCGCTCGTTTACCTCCAAAACCATATCCCTATACCCTCCTTTAATTGTCCAGAACTCGTATCGCCAATTCCACAATACCCATTGTAGTATCTGGGGTTTTACATCGCAACCTCAAATGCAGAAACCCGACTGCTTAAAAAGTTGAATGAAGTTCAAGACGAAGCGGATTTCCTTCTTGCTCATATTGGCCAGCATGGTGAGCACCGCCTGAACGTTGGTATCGGCCAGCAACTCTCGCAGATCCGGGTTGAGCACGTTGAATACTTGCTCGGAAGCTTCGGGTTCGATCAGGAAATAACAGGGAGAAACCCCCATAGCCTGGGCGATTTTCTCCAGCGTTTTGAGCGACGGCTGCACTTTTCCTTGCTCGATCTGCCCTATAAGCCCGGCAGTTACGCCGGCCATAGCAGCCAGCTGGGCCTGCGTCAAGCCGTACTCTTCCCGCAGACTACGCAGGCGAGTTCCTAGAGTGCCCTGGTGGCCGAGGAAGGTCACCGGTGCCACCCCTAGCTCTTCAGCCAACCGTTTAAGGGTGCTCAGCGAAGGGTACACCGTACCCCGCTCGATCTCACTGAGGTAAGAAGCTGAAATCCCCGCTCGGCAAGACAGCTCCTGCAGAGACCACCCTTTCTCGGTCCGCAGCAGGCGGATCTGCTCGCCCACGTTGATTTTTCCCTCACGCATTTCGGTGTCCACCAGACGGGCCTTGCTAACGTTCAGAGCCTGAGCCAGCTTCTCTATGGTCTTAAGGGAGGGACGCTTAGTGCCCCTTTCGATTTCGCTAAGATAAGAGAGCGAGATTTGTGCCCTGCGCGCCAGGTCGTGCAAGCTCATCCCCTTTTCCTCCCGCAGAGCTCTTATGCGCTCGCCGTTTATCATTGCCATCTTTCACTCTCCTCGATGATCAGAGACACATTGCTCCTTTTATCACAATTTTAACTACTCCAACTAAAGAAGTAAAGCAGTATATTCAAAATATTCCGTAACCAGCGCTACCGGACTCAATCCAGGCTGAAATTAGCGATTTCCGTCCGCATCTGCTCCAAGAGGGCTTCCGGCGCGAAAGATCCCAGATCCTTCCGGCTCCGGTGGCGCACGGACACCGTGCCCGAAACCACTTCCTTATCTCCCACCACCAGCATGTAAGGTATTTTCTGCATCTGGGCCTCGCGTATCTTATAGCCGACCTTCTCATTCCGACTGTCCACCTCCACCCGCAAGCCCGCTCGGCTAAAGCGTTCCTGGAGCTCCCGGGCGTAAGCGTGGTGCCGGTCAGCAATGGGCAACAACCGAGCTTGCACCGGTGCTAGCCACAGCGGAAAGGCGCCGGCAAAGTGTTCGATGAGGATGGCCATAAACCGCTCTAAGCTGCCAAAAATCACGCGGTGCAGCATTACCGGGCGGTGACGTTGGCCGTCTTCACCGATGTAGCCCAAATCGAATTTCTCCGGCATCAAGAAGTCGAGTTGGATAGTGCCGCACTGCCACGTGCGGCCCAGGCAATCCTCTAAATGGAAGTCGATTTTAGGGCCGTAGAAAGCCCCCTCACCTTCGTTAACCCGATAATCGAAACCCCGCTCTTCCAGAGCCTCCCTCAACGCCGAGGTGGCCAGCTCCCAAATGCGATCGTCCCCCATAGCCTTCTCCGGACGGGTAGAGAGCTCCACATGGTAGGGAAAGCCAAAAACCTGACGGTAAAAATAGTCCACCAGATCGACGATGCCCAGTATCTCGGACTTTACCTGGTCTTCCCGGCAGAAGATGTGGGCATCGTCCTGGGTGAAGCTACGCACCCGCATCAACCCGTGCAGCACCCCGGAAAGTTCGTGACGGTGCACCAGTCCCATCTCGGCCAAGCGCAGAGGGAACTCGCGGTACGAATGCACCCGCTGCTGGTAAATGAGTATGGCGCCCGGGCAGTTCATGGGTTTAACCGCGTAAGGCTGGCCGTCTATCTCCAAGAAATACATATTTTCCTTGTAATGATCCCAGTGGCCCGATCGCTCCCAGAGCTCTCGCTTGAGCAAAATAGGGGTACGGATTTCTTGATACCCGTGGGAGTAATGCTTGCGTCGCCATAGGTCCTCCAGCTGGTTACGCACCAGCATCCCTTTGGGGTGGAAGAAAGGAAAACCGGGTCCCTCTTCCTGGAAACTAAATAGATCTAGTTCTTGCCCCAAACGCCGGTGATCGCGTTGGCGCGCTTCCTCCAGCCGGCGGAGGTGCTCTTCCAATTGCTCCGTAGTAGGGAACGAAACGCCGTAGATGCGTTGCAGCATCGGGTTGCGCTCGTCCCCCCGCCAGTAAGCCCCGGCTACGCTTAAAAGCTTAAAGGCCCGCACGTAACCGGTGGAAGGCAAGTGGGGTCCCCGGCAAAGGTCCACGAACTCCCCCTGGCGGTAAATGGTTATAGGGAGCTCCGGCGGCAGCTCGTCGATAAGCTCCACCTTGTATTTCTCGCCCCGCTCGGCGAACCAGAGCCGCGCTTCCTCGCGGGAAACCTCCTGGCGCACGATAGGGTAATCGGCTTCGACAATGCGCCGCATTTCTTCCTCGATGCGTTCAAGATCCTCCGGGGAAAACGGAACGGCAACATCAAAATCGTAATAGAAGCCGCTGGCGATGGCCGGACCTATAGCCAGCTTGGCCTCCGGGTACAAACGCTTAACCGCCTGGGCCATAATATGGGCCGTGCTATGCCAGTAAACTTCCCGCCCAGCGGGGTCGTCGAAAGTGAGCAGCTCCACCCGAGCTTCCGGCGGCAGAGGGACTCTCCAATCCACTAATTCGCCGTTAACCCTGGCCACCAAAACCTGCCGGCGCTCGTTCTCCGGCAATAATTCCAAGAGCTCTTCCACAGAAGCGGAAGGGAGAAGTTCCTGCTCTCTCCCCCCTGGAAAAACAACCTTCACCACCCCGCAGACCTCCTCCGAGCTAGCCATAATTTTAAGGCCCGCCTAGAGCAATGAAGCGAGCCTGCCACTTGCAACTCCGGTGCTTTCCCGAGTATATAAAAAGGGCGAAAAACCTGTCAACTCAAAGTTGGTAAGTGCGGGATCGGTGCTAATGAGAGCTCTAAAGATGTGGCCGGTAGCCAGCCGGTTAAAGAGCTTCGGGGCGAGCCTCCGCTTCCGGCTCTTCCGCCAGCAGCACTTCGGGAGAAGGCATGGCTGGGCAGACCCGGGGCTCGGAGATCTCCTCCGCCACCGCCAGAGCAATGCTTCGCATGTGCTCGCTTACACGCAGATAAGCGTTAAGGAACTCCAGGTGCAGACGGGAAGAGATCTCCGACTCCTTTATGCCTTCACGCAGCCGGTGGATATGAGTAGTGCGAAAACCTCGCTCTAGCTTTAGTATTCGAGGATATAGACCAGCGGCCTGCTCTGCCAGGCAGTAATCGGCTCTTACCAGAGCCTTATGGGTGATCCGCACCATGATAGAAACTTCATGATACATCAGATCTAGTTCCTCTTCCCCGGTGGGAGAAAACTGGATATTCTCCCTCACCTTATCCTGGAGCAGCGTTCCCAGACGATTACCCAGCACGTCGCTTGCCAACTCCAAATCGTTAAGCACGTGGATCAGCCCTATACCCCGGCGGAACTCGTCGCGGTGCAAAGGCCGGCGCAGGAGTTGGGTAAGATAAGCAGTGGTTTTGGGCACCAGGTGATCCAGCACCTGCTCCTGGTGCATTAGATCCTCTACCAAAGCCAGGTTACCGTTCTTGAGCGCCCGGCCCACATCCAAATACATGCGCAGCACCTTGGCCGATATGCGGGTGACCTCCCGGTAGGCCAGACCCAGAGCCAGAGAAGGGGTGTCCAGCAAAGCTTCACTGAGATACTTGGGTTCGAACTCAGGACGCTTCTTCTCCGGCAAGAGCCGCTCCAAAACCATCGCTCCGTAGTTGCGTAAAGGGAAAAAAACGGCGGTGATAAAAAGGTTAAAGAAGGTGTGAGCATTGGCCACCTGAAAACTGGGAGAAGAGCTGATGCCATTCAACCAATTGACGAAGGGGACGGCCAAAGGAAAAACCAGGCAGGTGCCACCTATCTTAGCCAGAAAGTGAGCCATAGCCACTCGCTGCGCCTCGCGGCTAGAACCGATGCTGGCCAGCAAGGCGGTGAAAGAGGTGCCCACGTTAGCCCCCAGAATAAAATAAAAAGCTGCCAGGGCGTCGATCAGCCCCTGGGAAGCCAGGACGATGATGATACCCACTGCAGCAGCGCTGCTGTGAATCAGGAATGTGAAAATGGACGCAACCACAATGGCCAGCAAAGGAGAATGGGCCACGTGCAGCAGCGCCTCCCGGAAGAAGGGTGCCTCCTTCAGCGGTGCCATGGCCTCGGCCATTATCTTCAGACCCAGGAAAAGCAAACCGAAGCCTAGAATGGCCTGCCCCACTCGGCGGTAGCGGTCACGCTTGGTGAAGAAAACTATGCTGGCCCCCACCGCCACTATGGGAAGAGAGATCTCGGTCACCCGCAAGGCGATGAGCTGAGCCGTAACCGTGGTGCCGATGTCAGCCCCCAGCACCACCGGCAAACACTGGCGCAGAGTGATGACGGCTGCGCTGGCCAAGCCTACCAATATAACGGTGGTGGCGGTGCTACTCTGAAAAAGAATGGTGATAAGCGCGCCCAGCACCACGCCCATGAAAGGCCGATCGGCCACCTTGCCCAGCGCCCGCCGCAACTTATGCCCCGCTATCTTCTGCAATCCCTCGCTCATGAGGCTGATGCCGTAAAGCAAAAGCCCCATGCCCCCGAGGAGGGAAAGCCCCATATCCGCGGTCCCCATGCTATTTCGCCCCCGCCCCGCCTATCGACTCTATCCTTGTCGAAATTAGCGTCCAAATCTCTTGTTAAGATTATATTAAGACAGCGGGAGCGGAGTAGCAAGGATAATCCCCGGAGGACAAGCGCGAGGGTTAAGGAGCAGGGCTCCCCTGCGGACACCAGCGCGCCCCAGAAGAGCGCCCCGCACAGTGAGGTAGAGATGCGAAGAGAAGCGAGGCCTAGGACCGGATGCTAGGCTTTCTTAGCTGCGGACACCGCGCCGGGAGGCAACTCCACCCGCAGGTGCAACTCGCGCAACTGCTCCTGAGTCACCGGCGCTGGCGCCTGCATCAGCAGATCCTGAGCCTTCTGCGTCTTGGGGAAGGGAATCACATCGCGGATCGTATCCCGTCTCAGCAACAACATCAGCACTCGGTCGAAGCCAAACGCTATACCGCCATGAGGTGGAGCTCCGTACTCCAGCGCCTCCAACAAGAAGCCAAACTTTTCCCTAGCCTCCTCCGGCGAGAGGCCGATCAGCCGGAAAACCTGCTCCTGCAATGCTGGGGAGTTGATGCGAATGCTGCCACCCCCGAGTTCCACCCCATTCAGCACCAAATCGTAAGCTTGGGAACGGACCCTCTCCGGCGATGTCTCCAACCAAGGTATATCCTCAGGGAGAGGAGCGGTGAAAGGGTGGTGCAGAGCGACATAACGCCCCTCTTCGGCATCGAACTCCAGGAGAGGAAAATCCACCACCCAAACGAAACTCCAGCCCGGCCGCTCCAATTTCAACTCCTGCGCCAGCCGGCTTCGCAAAGCTCCCAAGCTGCGCTCCACCACTTCGCGCCGGTCAGCAACAAAAAGCAGTAACGCTCCCTCTTCCGCCCGCAGGCGTTGCCGCAAAGCTTCCACTAGCCCCGCCCCCAAAAACTTCAGGATAGGAGACCTAGGCCCCTCCGGCAAGAGCTGGATATAAGCCAGCCCCTTGGCCCCGAAAAGGGCCGCAAAGCGGGTGAGATCGTCGATCTCCTTGCGGCTGAAATGCGCTGCGCCCGGCACCGCTATACCCTTGACGCACCCGCCCTTGGCCACCGCCTGGGCAAAGACCTGGAACTCTGCCCCAGCCACCAAATCGCTGACATCGGTGAGAAGCATGTCGTAGCGCAGGTCAGGGCGGTCGGTGCCGTAAAGCGACATGGCTTCGCTGTAGGTGAGGCGCGGGAAGGGCTGGGGAGGCTCAACGCCTGCCACCTCCCGGCAAAGGGTGGAGATCAGCCCTTCGCTCAAATGCATCACGTCCTCGGCGGTCACGAAAGACATCTCCAGGTCGATCTGCGTGAACTCAGGCTGACGATCAGCGCGCAAATCCTCGTCCCGAAAACAACGCACGATCTGAAAGTAGCGATCCACCCCAGCCACCATCAGCAACTGCTTGAAAAGCTGCGGGGACTGCGGCAACGCGTAAAATCGCCCAGGATACACCCGGCTGGGGACCAAGTAATCGCGCGCCCCCTCGGGAGTGCTCCGGGTCAAAACCGGCGTCTCCACTTCCCAAAAGCCGTGAGCATCCAGATAGTCTCGCGCCGCTTTCGCCGCCCGGTGGCGCAAGCGCAAGGCCTCCTGCATTTCTGGACGCCGCAGGTCTAGATAGCGGTAACGCAAGCGCAGGTCTTCCTCGACCTGAAGACCGTCTTCGATATAGAAAGGGGGTGTGCGCGAAGGGTTAAGGATAGCGCAGGAGACGGCTCGCACCTCCAGATTACCAGTGCGCAACCGGGGGTTTTCCGTGCCCTCCGGGCGCCGACGCACCTCCCCCTCTACCAGCAAAACGTACTCGCTCCGTACTTTTTCCGCTACCGCGAAGGCTTCCGGCGCGGTGTCCGGGCTAAAAACCACCTGCACCAAACCTTCCCGATCGCGTAGGTCTAAGAAAATAAGGCCGCCGTGATCCCGGCGTCGCTGTACCCAGCCCGCCAGTATCACCTTCTGGCCCAGCTGCTCTTCGCTAAGAGCTCCGGCGTAGTGAGTGCGATAGATCATTCCTTTCCCCCCGTAGCTTCGGTTTTAAGCCAGTCGATTACTCTCTCCACCGGCAGATCGAATTGCTCTCCCTTTTCCAGGTCGCGCAGCCGCACCTTCCCCTGAGCCAACTCTTCCGATCCCAGAATCAGCGCCCAGCGCGCTCCCATCCGGTCAGCCTGCCTCAATTGCGCCCGCAGCCCGCGCTCGGCCACGTAGTCACGGTCGGAAGGCACGCCCGCCGACCGCAACCGGCGCACCCAACGCGCCTGCTCGCGCCGTCCCTCCTCGTCCGGTGCCACCACGAAGACCCCCTGGCGCTTTTCCCCCGTGGGAAAGGGGCAGTCTGGCTGCTTGGACAACGCCAGCAGCACCCGCTCTAACCCCACCGCAAAGCCGACTCCCGGTGTGGGTGGGCCCCCGCATTCCTGCACCAGATAATCGTAACGACCCCCCCCGCCCAGCGCGTTTTGCGCTCCCAGGGAGGAGGAGAGCACCTCGAAAGCGGTTCCCGTGTAATAGTCCAAACCCCTAACTAGGCGGGGGTTGATCCGGAAAGGCAGTTCCATGCCTCGCAGCTCTTCTTGCACAGCGGCAAAATGAGACTGGCAACGAGAACAAAGATAATCCATAGGCGTGGGAGCTCGCTGCACCACCTCCTGGCAGACGGCCTCCTTACAGTCCAGCACTCGCAAAGGATTACGTTCCAGACGCTGGCGGCAATCCGGGCAGAGTTCCGTCAGGTGGGCGCGGAAATAATCCTGGAGCGCGGCCAGCAACCGCGGGCGACACTCAGGGCATCCCACACTATTAAGCTCCAATTCCCAATCTCTCACGCCGGCGCGGGAAAGAAAGGCCGACAAGAAAGCGATGATTTCTGCATCGGCCAGCGGCCCAGGCGCCCCAAATATTTCGGCTCCGAACTGGTGAAATTGGCGGCTGCGCCCCATTTGGGGACGATCGTGCCGGAACATGGGCCCAAGGTAGTAGAGCTTGAGCGGCTGCGGGCGAGTGTGCAAACCGTGCTCCACGTAGGCCCGGACTATCGGGGCCGTACCTTCCGGCCGCAAAGCCAGTTCTCGCCCCCCCCGATCCTTGAAAACATACATTTCCTTGAGCACAATATCGGTGGTCTCTCCGACACCCCGTTTAAACAGCAACGCCTTCTCCAAGATCGGGGTGCGGATCTCATGGAAACGGTAAAGCAGGGCTAGTTCTCGCACTACGTCTTCTAGATAGTGCCAACCGGGTATTTCCTCGGGCAATATGTCCTTCACTCCCGGCGGCAACCGCAAGTCCAACTTTCCCATAGTTCTTCCCCCACCCGGCCTAAACGAAAATTGTTGATATTCTACCACGACCAGAAGAAGCGGCCAAGGCTAGTCGGGGTTTTCCGCTCCGTGCCATTCCCTCTGCGTCCGGTAGCGGTTCCAGTTTTTAAGCTGCTCCCAAGAAATATTGCGGACGTGCTTGGTGTGACACCAGGAACGGCGGTGACGGTAAAGGAAACCGGCGAAAGTTATAGGGATCCAGGTGAAAGCGAAAATAGGATAATAGAACAGCCACAAGTAAGCACGCAACGGGACCTTCTCCAGGAAAAGAGCCAACGCCAAGTACAGGTACTGACCGCTGAAGCCTTTGATAAACCACCATACATCGATGCGGCTCCAATTAAAATCGAAGAGCAGGGAAAGCAACGCGGCCACACCCACACCCATAGTGAAGTAAGGGCGGAGCAGGTACAGTGCGCCGTCAATCTTTTTGAAATCGCGCGTGCGAATACCTTCCCATATCAGGCGGAAGAAATAGCGCCCCGCCACCTGGCAGTGTCCTTGCATCCAACGCTGGCGTTGACGCCAAGATTGGCGGAGGCTTAGCGGCTTCTCATCGTAAACCGCCGCCTCGTGTGCCCAGGTAACCCGGAGGCCGCAAAGCAGTGCTTTAGTCTGAAATTCCAGGTCCTCCGTGAGGGTGGTCATCCCCCAACCGAAACGCTTGAGCACATCGGTGGCTATGCACATCCCGGTACCGCCCAAGGCGCAACTCAATCCCAAGTTATGCCGGGCCAGCTGACAGAAGCGGTTGCTGATCAGGTACCCCACGTAAATAGACCGGGAAATCCAGGTGTCGTCCGGGTTCTTGGTATCGAGATAGCCCTGGATGATCTTTTCCCCCCGGGCCAGCCGGTGATTCATGGCCTGCAGAAAATGAGGGGAGATAAGGTTATCAGCATCCAGCACCACCACCGCGTCGAACTTCCGGGGCAACGCAAAAATGCGCTGAAACCCGTACTCCAGCGCATACCCCTTACCCCTCTTGTAATGGTTGAACCGTTCGATCACGGTGGCACCCAGCGAAGCAGCCACCTCGGAGGTGCGGTCGGTACAGTTATCGGCAATAACGAAGACCTCGTAGAGCTCGCGCGGGTAATCAGAGCGAAATACACTTTTTACCAGTTCCCCGATTACTTTCTCCTCGTTGTGCGCGGCGATAACTACGGCGAAAGAATGCTTAGGAGGAGTGCTCCGATAATCTTCCACTCGCCGGTAAAGGGAAAAAACGGACAGGAAAGTATGGTACAAACCGTAGGCGATCAACGCCAATTGCAGGACAAAAAGTAATTCCGTCATCCCTCAACTCCCGACAAAGCTTAGCTTTTTCCCTTCCCAGGGCACTTCTGGCTTCAAACGTCACCTTAATATAGGGTAATCCATACTCTGGCCTTGGTCAATACATTACTTGGCAGTATCGCTCGCCTGAGCCGAAAAAACAACCCTAAAATAACCCTGGGACCCATCGCACTCCTTGCCCAGCGCCGGACGAACTGGCGGGACGCGTTGACAGCAGAGCTGAGCTCTCCTCGAAAGTTCCCGGTTGACAGTTACCATCCCCCACCGTTAGAATGGCAACAAAAGGAAACACATTCCTTCGTTGCCAGCACGGAACCGAGAATCTCGCCTCGGAGGTGAAGAACAGCCATGCTGGTTCTGGTAACCGGAGGAACGGGATTGGTTGGACGAGCAGTGGTGCCGGAGCTCCTGGAACACGGCTTCAAGATTCGGTGCCTGGTGCGAGACACAAATCGAGCCCGCGCTATCTTGGGGGCAGGCGCGGAATACGTTGCCGGAGACGTGACCGATCCCGCCAGCGTAGAAGCCGCCGCTGCTGGAGTGGAAGCCGTGATTCACCTCGTGGCCATCATCCGGGAAAGGGGCCGGCAGACCTTCCGCGCCGTAAACGTGGAAGGCACTGCTAACGTGGTGAGAGCTGCCGAGGCGGCCGGAGCGCGGCGCTTGTTGCATCTAAGCGCTTTAGGTGTCAAAAATGATCCTCGCCTCCCTTACGGGCACTCCAAGTGGCAGGGAGAAGAGTTGGTACGGCAAAGCCGCTTGGAATGGACGATCCTGCGCCCTTCGATAATTTACGGTCCCGGCTCCGACTTTCTCGACCGCATGGCGCAATCGGTGAAGCTTTCTCCTCCCCCGCTGGCCTTTTACCCAGCTATAAGTATCCGTTTCCAGCCCCTGGCTTCCTGGGATCTAGCCCGCTGCATCCGCCTGTGCTTGACTGAAGTCCTGCTGGTGAGACGAAGCTGCGACCTGGGAGGGCCAGAGCTCCTGACTTACCGGGAAATGCTGGCCACCTATCTCGAGGCCAAAGGACTGCGCCGTCTCCCCGTGCCCATCCCGCTGGGAATCATAAAGGCGGCGGTCCCACTGTTGGAGAGAATATTACCCAACCCGCCGGTGACCACCGCCGAACTCAAACAACTGGGGGAAGATAATAGCACCAACCCCGACGTGGTGGAGAAAACTTTTCGCTTCCGCCCGGCAACTTTCAGGGAAGGGCTCCAACAATTCAATCTCCCTTAAAAATGCCAGCGACTGGAGCGGCGAGGCTCGCGCTCGTGCACCAAGAAACGCCCCAGACGGTAGTAAACGAGATCCACCAGCCCCAATATCAGGGCTGCCAGGAGGAAGCCCCCCTGAACTTTCAGCCGGGTTCTCCAGTCAAGCTGCCCTTTCTCCTTGGCCACGCTTTACACCCCCATGATGATAGGCAAGATCATAGGTCTGCGCCGCGTGCGCTCGTACAGTAAGCGTCCCAAGGCCTCGCGCACCTCGCTTTTGATAGTGGCCCATTCCAGGCTCTTGCGTTCCACGCAGCGATCCAGGACTACCCGCACTTGCGCTTTAACCTCTTCCATCAACGCCTCGGCCTCGCGCACGTAAACGAAACCGCGGGAAATCACATCCGGCCCCGCCACCACCTGCCCGGTCTCTTGGTTCAACGCCACCACCACGATAAGAATCCCGTCCTGGGCCAGCTGCTTCCGGTCGCGCAGCACAATATTACCCACGTCGCCCACACCCAGGCCGTCTACCAGTACCCGGCCAGCGGTGACGCGCCCGGCAAAACGGCCACCTTTTGGAGTTATCTCCACGATCTGGCCGTTCTCCGCCACGAAAACGTTCTCCGGAGGCAGGCCCAATTCCCGGGCCAACGCAGCGTGGCGGATGAGCATCCGGTATTCTCCATGCACCGGCAGAAAATAGCGGGGGCGGGTAAGGTTAATCATCAGCTTGAGCTCCTCCTGACAGGGGTGCCCGGAAACGTGGATGGCGGAAACAGCCTCGTAAAGCACCATTGCCCCTCGCTTGAAGAGCTGATCCACCACCCGAGCCACCAGCTTTTCGTTACCGGGAATCGGCACGGCCGAAATGATGATGGTGTCGCCGGGTATTATCTCCAGCTGCTTAAAATCTCCGCTGGCCATCCGGGTCAGAGCCGACATCGGCTCGCCCTGGCTTCCGGTGGTGAGAATAGCCACCTGGTGGCGAGGTAAGCGGTTAGCCTCCTCCAACTCTACCATTATTCCTTCGGGCAGTTGGAGATAACCCAACTGGTGGGCAATATTGACTACATTGACCATGCTGCGCCCCGCTACCGCTACCTTACGCCCGTAACGATGAGCCACCAAGATTGCCTGCTGCACGCGGTGGATATTAGAGGCGAAGGTAGCGATAATTATCCGCCCCTGAGAAGAGCGAAAGATCTCGTCGAAGGTTTCCCCCACCACCCGCTCCGACATGGTGTAGCCCGGATGCTCAGCATTGGTGCTGTCCGAAAGCAGAACCAGCACCCCTCTTTCGCCTAGCTGGGCCAAGCGGTGAAAATCAATAAGTTCTCCATCCACGGGGGTATGATCTATTTTAAAGTCACCGGTGTGCAGTAATACCCCCAGAGGAGTGTGGATAGCCACCGCCACTGCGTCTGGGATACTGTGAGAGACGCGTATGAATTCCACCTTAAAGCAGCCGCACTCCACTATGTCCCGGGGCTTCACCACGCGCAGGTCGGCTTTGAAACCGGGAAGGTGCTCCTCCAGCTTTCCCTCCAGTAATCCCAGAGTTAACCGGGTTCCGTAAACGGGAACATTGATCTGGGGCAAGACGTAGGGCAAAGCACCAATATGATCTTCATGCCCGTGAGTGAGCACTACAGATCGTACCAACTGCCGGTGATCCACCAGGTAAGAAACATCGGGTATAACCACGTCGATCCCCAGCAACTCTTCCTCCGGAAACATCAGACCACAATCCACCACTACAATGTCGCTCCCGCACCGGACGGCTAGGCAATTCTTACCTATCTCCCCTAAACCGCCCAGGGGAATGATCTGCAGCTTATTGTTGCGCAAGAAACTCGTCCACCTCCTTCCTGCTCAGATATAAAAAAGAAAGCCCGAGCCGAGTGTTCCCCAGGCTAAAACCCGCTCTTACTTCTTAGAATTAATTATACACCCTCCCCCTTGCGCGGAACAACAATATTCTTGGCTACGATGGTTATATCTTCCTTAGGATAGCCGGCCGTCCGGCTCAGGAACTGGAGCAGACGCTCCACTCCGGCTTGGTTCAGTTCCTGCCCGAGCAGCACCGTCAAGTGCTTGCCTTCGATTGTAACCACTACTTCCTCGTAACCCTGGGCGCGGAGCAAACCCTCCAGCCAGGTCTCTTTCTCCGCCCTGCGAGTGAGTTCCATTAACTGGTTTTGAGCCTCCCGCCGCATAGCCTCATTGGTACCCGGGTTTTTGCATATTTCGCGTAATAATTCCATATGCTGGCTACGACGACTCTCCCTCTCCAGTCGAAGATCAGCGTATAGGCTGGTCCGCTTTTCCCCGGGAGGCAAGGGAGCAATAACCGGTTCCTGCGCCTGCAAAGGGCGAGCTCCCTCCCGGTGGTGGAACAGTAGCGGCAAAAAAAACCCCAAAAGGAAGAGAAGCACGAGGACTCCCACCAGCCAACGATGCACCAGAATCAACCTCATTGTCCTCCCCCCGCCCAGCGGGATAGGACGGTAATCCGGTGAGCCTCAATCCCCAAAGCCACCTGCACCGCTCGAAAAAGCCGCTCCTTCACCTGTGGATCGGAAGCGCCATCGGCCACTACCACCACTCCTAGCGGCCGGGGCGCCTCCTCGCTCTGCACCACCGCCTCTTCACGCTGTCCCCCGCGCAGCACCACGATCTGTCCGTTGTTGTTGTCCTCGGTAACCACCCGGCTTCCCCCTCCCTTGTCTTTTTCTTCAGTAACCCGGCGTGAAGCCACCTGGCTGGTGGCGTAGTCCACCTTGGTGGAACCGGACAGGCGCACGGTGACCTCCACCTTGCCCGCCCCTTCTACCTGGGAAAGCAATCGTGCCAGCCGCGCGGCGAGTTCCCCCTCCTCTTGCTGCAAGCGAGTAGCCGAATTAGGCCGCTCGCGCTCCAGCGAGGGAGAGGGTGGCGGATTCCCCGACTTCCCGCCCCAGCTCCCCCAGATCAAGAGCAACAGCCCTCCCACCCCCAGCAGGGCCACCTTCAACCAGTAGCCCGGGTTTTTAGCCCAGGGGCTGTCTTTACCTCCCAACCAACGCTTCCAATCCAAGACCAGAACCCCCTTTTACGGTGCCATCAGGGTGATCTGCCGCGGCTCCATATTGTAGAAATCAGCCAGGGTCTTGAGCGCTTCCGTGGCCTTCCCGTCTTCCTCCGCGGTGCTGGCAGGAACGCTGTGAGAAACGTGCAATTTCAGTTCTCGGAGACGGGGGTATCCCCCACACTCTCTCTCCAGCACTACCTCCACCCGATCCACAGGTAGGCCTGCCAGTCGCGCCAGCGCTTGCACCTGACGAGCTAGGCTATCCTGGTAGAGCTCCTCCGCTCGCCGCTGCCACTCACTGGCGGTGACCGGAGTCGCCGGGTGACTGGCTACCGGCGGTAAAGCAATCGAAGCGAAGCCGGAACGCCAGCCCCCGAGGATCGCCTGAACCACCGCCGCCACTAGCAGCAGACCGGCTACTAGACGCACGTAGCGCCGCATATCCCCCGCTGGCAACCAGAGCTCCAACACAGCTGCCAAAACCACCAGCAAGGTAAGATTACGCACCAACTCCGCCACTCTTTCCAGGGAACATCCCCCCTAACGCAACCAGGTGCTTAAATGGGCCAGGGCCACCACCAAACCGATGCCCCAGAAGGCCAGCAGGCCCACCATGACTACCACGGCGAAAACTCCCCAAAGTCCTGCTCCCACCGTATCCAGACAGGCGGCCAACTTACATTCCAGTGGCTGCACCAGGGCAGCCCCCAGCTTGAAAAGCAGTGCCAGAACCCCCAGCTTCACCGCAGGAAAAGCCACCGCTCCTAGCACCAAAAACATCCCAGCCAGGCCCACCGCGCTCTTCAGGAGCAGCGCTGTACTCAGCACCGCCTCGAAAGCATCGGCCAGCATGGTACCGGCCACGGGGACGAAGGCTCCGGTGGCGTACTTGGCCGCTCGCAGCCCTAACCCTCCGCTAACCGCCCCCGTTACCCCCTGCAGCCCCATAACTCCCAGCAATACAAGGGAACAGATACCCAGTACGGCTAACCCCAAGTGCCGGCAAAGCGAGGCCAAGCGAGAAACCGAAAAGGCGTCGTTAATATGATCCGTCAGTCCCAGGACCACGCTGAAAACCAGCAAGGGAAAAACCACGGTCTTGACCAAAGTTCCCACCAGACCAAGGGTTAAGAGGATGGTGGGATGGATCAGAGCAGCGGTCCCCACGCCACCGGTGGCCACCAGCAGGGTCAAAAGCGCGGGGAGCAAAGCTTGTAAAAAGCTCACCACCCCGTCCACCGTGT
Organism: Desulfothermobacter acidiphilus; assembly: GCF_052073645.1. Classification (GTDB taxonomy): domain Bacteria; phylum Bacillota; class Desulfotomaculia; order Desulfotomaculales; family Ammonificaceae; genus Desulfothermobacter; species Desulfothermobacter acidiphilus. The sequence goes on from NZ_CM125440.1 coordinate 1,410,936, forward strand.
GCCCGGCCACCCGAAGCGCCAAGCTCAGCGCCTCGGCTACGGTGACCGCTAGGGCTAGAAAAGAGACGGCGAAGGCTAGGCGCACCACCGTCCCCCGTTCGAAAGCCGTCCCCAGTTGCTGCAACAAGGCCAACACCACTCCCAGGAGCAAAAGCTTGCCCAGCAGGCTCCCCCCCTGCCAGAGTTCCTGCCCCAGACACCGCCCCAGCGCGGTCAGCAAATTGGAAGGACTGAGCTCTAATTTGCCCCGCGCGAACTCGCTCACCAACTGACGGAAACTAGTGACTGGGACCAGACCCTGTAACTCCTCCCGGATACGTTCCGCTTCCACCTCTACCTGCCCGAGTTCCAACCTTCCCAACTCCTCTTCCCACGAAGGAGCAGCGGCCCAGGCCGGGACTGATACCAGCCATAGAAGCGCTAAAGCCAGCCAAAACCGCCTCATCCCCGCATCCCCACCAGTTCCAATAGAAGCTCCAGCAAGTTAAATAATACTGGCATCGCTAGCAGAAGGATGATAATCTTGGCCGCAAATTCCAATTTAACCGCCAATGCCCCTTCTCCGGCATCGCGACAGAGTTGGGCGCCGAACTCGGCCAAGTAAGCAATACCAACGATCTTGAGCAGCACTTCCAGGTACAGCAGGTTAAGGCCGGCTCTCTGCGCCATGCTGCTCACCACCGTTACAATGGCCGCGATTTTCCCCACGAAGGCCAGGAAAATCATCGCTCCCGCTCCTAGACCCACCAGCAACGCTATTTCGGGTTTTTCCCGGCGCAGCACCACTGCCAGCACCGTGGCTATCAATGCGAAGCCCACCACCTGCAAAATTTCCACGGCGCTCCCCCCAACCTAAAAAAGATGAAAGACCGTCTGCACCTCGGTGAAAAGGCTGCCCAATAATTTGACCACCCACACCAGCACTATCGCCACCCCCGCCCAGGTGGCCAAATGAGCCAGATCTTCTTTACCCGCCTGTTTGAGCATGGTGTGCAAAACCGCGGTGAGAATACCCACTCCCGCAATTTTGTAAATGAGATCGATCTGCCCCAAAATCTCTCACCCCCTAAATCAACAGCACCGCCAGGCCCAACCCCGCTCCCCAGCCCAGAAAGCGGTACAGCCGGATGTAGCGCCGGGCCTCCTCTTCAGCCAGGCCGAGTGCTAGTTCCAGACGTTCTTGAGCCAAGGCCAGATGCCGCTCCTGCTCTTCCCGCAAGGTACCTCCCAGGATTCCGGCTAGCAGGCCCAGGACCTCCCAATCTTCCTCCTTCAGCGCCAGCCGGCACCGCCACTGCTCCACTGCCCCCGCCCACAAACTCTCCATACCTTGAGCAGCGCCACCGCATTTCAGCCGGGCGGCCAGCTGGTCGAAAAGCTCTCCCACCTCACCTCCTAAGTTCCGTCCCACCCGTAGCAGCGCTTCGGGCAAGGGCACAGCGTAGTTTATCTCCGTCCGCAGCAACTGCAACCCGCTCACCAAGGCTCGTAACTCTCGCGGGCGGCAGGAGTAATCCCGGCTCAACCCGTGCCCCGCCATCCCCCCGGCCAATAGTAGCAGCGCTGCCCCCAACCAGCGCCACATCACCTTATAACCCTCCCTTCGCCATCCAAAACCACCACTTCCCGCCTCATTCCTCTGTGGGAAAGAAGCACAAAGCGCTGCACCACCCCGCAGCGGAAAAGCCAGCGAAAAAAAGGTCGCCGCTCGAGTTCCTCCAGGCTGCTGGCGTGAGCGGTGGCCACCACCCTGACCCCAGCATTCAAGGCGTCCTCCACTGCTCGCACCTCCTCCTCCCGCCCCAACTCATCCATTGCGATCACCTCGGGAGCAAAAGCCCGCAGTAGCAGGCGAATTCCTTCCACCTTGGTGCAGTTGGTTAGCACATCGGTGCGAGGCCCCACGTCCAGTTGGGGCACCCCTTGTCGGCAAGCAGCTACTTCCCCGCGCTCGTCCACCAAACCCACCGTGATGCCCCGGAAACCCAGCGCGGGCACCCCCAATGAGAGGAGCCGCACCAGGTCGCGGAGAAAAGTGGTCTTGCCCCCCCGAGGGGGAGAAAGTATCAGTATATGGGTCGCGGAGGGCGGACTCCCGTGCAGAAGGTAGGGAAAGAAGGGTTCAGACACTCCTTTGAGCTCGCGCGCTAACCGGAGATTGAGGCTGCCCACATAGCTGAAGGTTTTAATCCTGCCCCCTTCCTGGAGAGGCTGGCCTGTCAGCCCCAGCCGATGCCCTCCCGGCAGGGTGAGGTAACCCTGGCGCACTTCTTCCTCAAAGGCGTAAAGGGAAGAACCGGTGACCGCGTTCAGCACCCAGACCAAATCCTCCGGTTGCACTATGTAGCCCTCAGCCGGGTCTAGAGAAAGCTTACCGTCGGGGGAAAGAAAGAACTCTCCTCGGGTTAGCCGCAGAGCGAGAGGCTGCCGAGCTCTAAGCCTCACTTCCTCCAATTCCGACCACGGGGAAAAAGCGTCCAAGAGTTGCCCCAAGGCGTCTGGCAGGTAAGACAAGATGTACTTGCGCGCAGTTTGATTCACAGTTTGTCCCTCCCCAGGAAAATATATGGGGAGGGACAAGAAATATGCGTCATCAACCGAGTAGGAAGGGGGGCAGCTAACCCCCCTAAAACACATCCTCTACTGTTGGCTGGGACACCGTGACTCCCTCTCCCCCCTCTCCACCGTACCCCTCCTCCTCTTCAGGGCCGAAAAGCACCGACTCCACCGCGTACAGGTCTTCGTCCAGCGCTTGCAGATAATCCTCCAGGTCTTCCTGAGCGCTAGAGAGTTCGCGCACCTCTCCTCCACCAACGCTTCCAGCACCTGAGTCACCTCTTCCCACAGACGATTCTCCTTCGCCTGGGGATCGCCACCAAAACCGGAAAGGAGGCCCCGCATATAAGCTACCCGAGCCGGTAAATCAGCCACCTGCAATAATTCACCCCCGGTCTTAAACCTACGGGCATTATTATGCCCACCGGGGAATGAAAATTTTATGGTCGCCAAATTTTATCCTCATGCATCGACATCACCGCAGCTTCAGAAAAAGTCACCATTTTGTTCAATATTTCACAAGAAGCTTCCACCAGAGGTAGCGCCAAAGCCGCGCCGGTACCTTCGCCGAGGCGCAGGTCGAAGTCGAGCAGAGGCTTCAAGCCTAGGTAGCGCAGCATGTGGTGGTGAGCTCGCTCCCGGGAAAGGTGGGAAGCGATCAGGAACTGCCGCACCGGGAAACAAAGGCCCGCCGCCACCAGGGCCGCCGCCCCGGTGATAAAGCCGTCTAGTAGAACAGGTACCCGGTGCGCCGCCGCACCCAGTATGAGTCCCACCAAACCAGCTATTTCCAGTCCACCCACCTTGGCCAGCACATCCAGTGGATCGGAGGGATCGGGCCGGTTGACCGCTAAGCTCTGAGCTACCACTTCCCGTTTCCTCTGTAACACCGCGTCGTTTACCAGCGTTCCCCGCCCCACCGTCTCTTCCACCGGCAATCCAGTAAAGGCGGCAAGGATGGCGCTGGAGGGAGTGGTATTGCCGATACCCATGTCGCCAGTAGCTATGAGCGAGGCTCCCTTACGCACTTCCTCCGCGGCCACCTCAACGCCAACCTGTATAGCTCGCAGGGCTTCCTCCCGGCTCATGGCCGGCCCCCGGGCAATATTACCTGTTCCTGCTCGCACCTTGCGTACCAGCACCCCGGGAAAAGATACCGGGCACGCCACCCCCACATCTACCACCAGCACCCGAGCTCCGGCGTGGCGAGCCAGCACCCCTATCCCGCTGGTTCCCCGCACGAAGTGGGGAAGGATCTGATAAGTTATCTCTTGGGGGGCAGCGCTCACCCCTTCCTCCACCACTCCGTGATCCCCAGCCATGACCACCACGCATTTATCCCTGATGACCGGCCGGGGTGTGCCCATTATTCCCGCCAGTTGTACCGCCAACTCCTCCAGCCGTCCCAAGCTCCCTGGGGGCTTTAAAAGTTGGTCCAGGCGGTCTTGGGCTTGGGCCATAGCCTCCTTATCCAGATCCCCCACTCGGGCACAGATCTCAGCGATCAGCCTTTCCAAGCTCTGCCTCCCCCCTTACTCCTTGCGATCGAAATAAATATTCTTGCCGGTAACCGACAAAGGAACGGCCAGCACCACCTCCGCCTCGATAAGACCCAGTTGCCGGGCCACGACCCCCGCTCTATACATAATGCGGTTATCCACGTTGTGCAAAGAGGCCGTCTTCACTGCCGAGCCCACGGCGATACCCAAATCCACCGCCCGCCAAAAACAGAAGGGACCCCGAAACTCCGGGCCTTCACGAAGAGGAGGCATTTCCTGGCACTGGTTCCAGCCACAGGCGCCGCAATTAAGCCCCAAAGGCTTGGCGTCTCTAAGCCCTACGAGCAAGACCGCAGCAGAACGCTTCACGTTATCTCCATCGCGGTCGAAATTCTTTTTCCCAGTTTTTTTCCCGTACTCGATCATTGCCTCTCCCAGGCGGAGCACCTCTTCTCCGGTCAGCACCCGCAGGACCAAATAATCCTCCCCGCGCGATTTGGGAGCGGTGCGCGCTGCCAAAACCATTAACTCAGCCACCAAAGCCACCGTCTTCTCCAAAGCTTAAACCCCCTTTTAGAATCTCGCCTCTCAGGCCCACAACCAGGTCAACAGCGCCGTCAAGGCGGTCATGGCCAGGCTAAGGAGCAAAGCCAGCTTTAAAACCTGACCCTCGGTACCAAAAGCATCGATGGTAGCCGCAGCATTCTGCAGCTTAGCCGGAGAAATAACGCTGGCCAGACCCGCCGACACCGCGCAACCGGCCGTGACCACCAAAGCATCTACGTGCAAGAATTCCGAAGTCATCAGATGGTACTTGGCAAAAAGAGCAATGGTAGAAGCTTCGCTCCCACTGATGAAGCCCCCTAGCAAGCCCAGGAAACAAGCGACCGAGGGGTAAAAACCTCGAAAGACCTCTGCCGAACCATGAGCCAGCCAATAAATCATGTTCTCTTGAGGATCAAGGAGTTTCCAACCCTGTCCGGTGGGCACAAAGCCCGAATAATTCATCACGTAAGCGATGGCAAAAAAAACGGCCGCCGAGAAGGTAGGACGGGGAGCTCGTCGCCACCACTTCGCCATCATCGTTTTCACCTGAGCGCGAGGGAGGCGAAGGAAAGGTAGGGCCAACACGGTGCTAACCAACACCCAGGTATAAGCGTTCCAAAGCATACGGGTCAAAATGGGCTTGCCGCCTGGTATAAGATGGAGCGGCATGGCCAGCCGCCGGAACAGATAATCGAACACCGGCGGATAGAAATTGACGAAGAGACAGCAGGCTAGCAGGATCAACCAGGGGCTTAGAGCTCGAAGGAGGGAAAGTTCTTTCTCCTGCTCTAAATCCTCAAAAGTCAAAAAAGACCGGTCCACCACAGGCTGGCCCCTGACCTTCAGATACAGTACCATAACCAGCACCGTGACCAGGCCAGCGAATACGCCGGTGAGCACTATGCCTCTGCCCAACCAGGCCACTCCCATGGCCGTAAAGCCCATAGCGAGACCGGCCAAGAGACACGGTAACCAGCCACGACGCAGTTCCGCCCACCCTCCCACCAGCCATAGCATCCCGAAGCCAATGGCCGTCGAAATCACCGGCATAAAATGCGAAAAAATCCGGGCAGAATGATCCAAAGGGGTGCCGGTTAGATCGGCGTAAATCACCAATGGAGCTCCCAGCAAAGCGTAAGTGCAAAGTGAGTCGAAACCCAGGGCAGGCAGAGCCACCGCCACCAGAGTAGAGTATCCCAGAGCCAGCAGCACCGGCGGCAAGATAGAGACGGGAGTGGCTCCCACCGCCACCAGCAAGGTACCCACCCCCATATTGAGCATCATGATCTGGGCCGCCCGGTCGCCGCGGGCCAGCGTTTTAACCGCCACCACTATGCGCTTGAGAGCTCCGGTACACTCTAAAAAGGTGATCTGAAAAATTGAAGCAGCCACCATCAAAGATACGGGGAAAGAGGCCACTAAACCAGCCAAGCTGGCCACCAGCACCACCTGCCAGGGAGTGTGAAAATAGAGACAGGCGATGGTGGATGCCAGCGCCCACCCCAGCAAACCGCTGGTGTCAACCGACCACTTACGGAAAAGCAGGAGAAACAGCACTACCAGCACGGGCAAAACAGTGAGAAATACTGCCAAATTATTCCCTCCGCTTCCGGTTAAGAATAAAAAGGTCACTAGCGAATCATTTTTTCGCCACATACTTACCTGCTCCTGCTAACAATAGGACAAACCAAGGAGAAAAAAGCTAGGCCGCCAGAAGGACGCGGCTCCGGCGACCTAGCTAGGCGGGTTCCAACGGAAAGGCTGACTTAGCAAGGAGGAGCTCCAGGGGAGCCGGGGCCGAAACGTAGAAGAAGCCGGATTATAGAGCCAATTTCCCGCCGCTTTCGAGCACCGCGACGATTTCAGCATGCAGCTTCTTGAGCTCGGCAAGGCTTTTCTCCAACGGCTCCAAAGCCAACCTCTCGTCGGCCTCTATTCTACGGAGGTGAATTCGCTTTTCTTCCTCGAGCTGGCGGTAAAGAGGAGCGTAAGCTTCCTCCAATTTTTTCCTTTAGTATTCGGCCAGAGGGGACCCCCCAAGTCCCCTGGCGTAGAGAGACTTTATGAGGGCGTTTAACTCTTCCACCTCTCTCTTCTTCAATCGCTCCATGGCGCTGTTGTAGTTGTTTTCGATCAACTCGTGCTGATACCGGTACCCGTTTTTGAGCTTCTTTATTTTCCCCTCTACATCACTTATGGCAAGTTCAAGTTCCTGCTTTCGCTGCTCTAGTTTCATACGCTCCTCAGCACTCAGCCCAGAACCAGCACGCTGTCCCGTGTCGGACCCACCGCGGAAAACCCTCACGGTTTGCGTCCCATGATCCCAGCTCACCGTAAACCCAAAGGCTTCCGCTACAAAGCGGGCCGGAAGAAATGTACGTTCCTGCCTGATCACCGGTGCCACATCGGTGGGTACAAACTCCGCCCGCTTGAAGATATCCGTCAATATCCCCTCAAAAAGCTGACTGGCCAGAGCAGAATTCTCCAGAGCTACAGCCGCACATTGGGCAAGCTCAGGGTACTCGTAGAAAATCCTCACGGCCTCGGCCAAGGCTTTCTCCCGATCCGACCACCTGGGGAGCTCCTCCAGCAAAAGGCCGTTGGCGACCAGGGCCGCATCCCGCCCCCGCAAAACGAGCAAACCAGGCCCCCCTATGGTCAAGAACACTCCCGTGCCGTTGCCGTAAAGGTAAGCCACTCTAGTTTGTTCATCCCAGAAGACGGCCCATCCCGGCACTCCTAGAGAATAAGCTAGATATCTAATGGGAACATACGTGCGTCCTTGCTCCACAAAGGGCGCCACATCCATGAAGCGGGTTTCGTTTCCCACGAGGTATCGCTTTTCGCCCACTACAAACACGGCCTGCAACTCTTCACCGGACGCATCCGAAACCGAGGGCCAGAAACACCAAAGCAACGCTAGACCAAAGACCGCCGCAGAAGTTAAAGCCGCCCTTAGCCACATAGCTAAAACTCCCTTGCGATATTCGATATTGCACCCCTTAACCTCAACAGGTTAAGGGCCGGTGCCTATGCCCGCAATGCGCCAGCCGCTGCGCTCGTTTTCTCGTTCCATGGTGAAAAAGAGAGGGCGGCGCCCGTCTTGCAAGGCATCCGCCCGCCTGACCCTAAGATCCACCTCTACCATATACTCCTTCTTTTTCCCATCTGTCGTCCCCTCCATCTCTCGCACCGAGAGAACCCGGACACTCCGGACGGTTTGCGCCCAGTCCGCAGAGGCTGCCTGGGTCAAAGAAGCAGAGTAAATCCAGTTCTTGTCCATATCCATGAATATATACCCCAAGAGCCTCTTTTGGGTCTCGCAGGCACGGGCCAGACGGTAATCTCCCCGGTTAACGGCCTCCCAGTAAGTGCGAATTACTTCCTCCGGCGTCATCCGGGCCAGCCGGAGCTCTACTGGGTCATTATAGTCGGTAAAGGAGGCCACCCAGTCGCCGAAGCTTTTCCCCGCAATCTCTTCCAGGCGCCTTCCCTTCAAAGAGCAGGCAAAGCCGTAACCGGGACCGGTATCGAGCCAGGCCCCCACCACGCGACCTTCCGCCTTTACCAGCACCGCGCGCCCGGACCACCGCTGGGGCTCGGCGAAAGGAGGCAAGGGCTCCTTTACTTTGTAGAGGGTTACCTCCATCTCCCGGCCCAGGTAAGGGGTAAGATCCAAGCCTACATCTTTGCTGAGTTCGTTGGCATAGGCCCAGTAAACTTTCAGTCCCCTTGTCGTCGGGGAAGGTTCTGCAACCTCCTCGCCGAACCAGCCGGTGTACTGCCGTATGCCGCTTTCAGTCCCCTTGTCGTCGGGGAAGGTTCTGCAACATTCCCTGACGATCACTTTTTTGAGTGCGAGTAGCAGGCTTTCAGTCCCCTTGTCGTCGGGGAAGGTTCTGCAACAGAGTCTACTTTCATCGCGAAGGAAGGGTAATTAACTTTCAGTCCCCTTGTCGTCGGGGAAGGTTCTGCAACAGCAAGGAGCAGAACGACGAGACCGCGCTGGTGGTCATCTTTCAGTCCCCTTGTCGTCGGGGAAGGTTCTGCAACCGACGCCATCCTCCCCGGGCTGGCCGATGAGGTGGAAACTTTCAGTCCCCTTGTCGTCGGGGAAGGTTCTGCAACCGCCAACCTCCTAAAAGCCATGCGGGAGTCCATCTTGACTTTCAGTCCCCTTGTCGTCGGGGAAGGTTCTGCAACAATTTCGTCGTGACCAAGACCAGATGCAAAGCCCTTGACCTTTCAGTCCCCTTGTCGTCGGGGAAGGTTCTGCAACTCCGGGTCGGGATAAGAGTCGAGCCTGTCGAGCCGGAACTTTCAGTCCCCTTGTCGTCGGGGAAGGTTCTGCAACCGGACCGCCTCCACCGTCTGGTGCACCGCCACCAGGACTTTCAGTCCCCTTGTCGTCGGGGAAGGTTCTGCAACAGGCTGAGGAGGCGGAGGTTGGTGGAGCGTTTGCTCCACCTTTCAGTCCCCTTGTCGTCGGGGAAGGTTCTGCAACGTCATCAACTCCCCGACACCAGGCTGACGGTCACCGTGCCCTTTCAGTCCCCTTGTCGTCGGGGAAGGTTCTGCAACTCTAGTTCGAGCTTTGTGGTGCCGGCGACGAAAGAGCTTTCAGTCCCCTTGTCGTCGGGGAAGGTTCTGCAACTCACCGCGGTTTCCTGCCGTTCGCCCTTGTGCCCCAAGAGTTCTGGCTGTCCGCCGCCTTTTCCAGGAGAGCCGATTTTTCGAAAATGACCTTCTTGCGCGAAAACCCTGCTCTCTTTCGAAAATTTGCCGGCGCCTAAAACCCTTCTCTCCCAAGGACTCCAGCCCTCTACCCCCTTTCAGCACTCCTATTTTCTTCCCATAAACTGGAACAAAACTACCCCATTTTCGAAAAATCCTCCGCCCCCTCCTTAAGGCAATTCTACATGCCGGGGAAATTTCCTTCTTCTTCCCAGGCCCAAAGTTAAAATTTTCTTCTCTTCCCCAGGAATCTTTTCGCCTAAAGGCGTCCCTCGTAAGTGAAAGGCCCCAGCAAAGTTCTCAACCGGAGCCTTTCTACGCCCAGAAGCCCTCCTCCCGTCGCTCTTCTGCTTCAATTTCTCCTTCTCTGTCCTGCCGGACGGGAGATTCGGAAGGTCTTTTTTTCTGCTCCCCTGCTTCCCGCTCCTCTTCTTCCTGTTTCCCTGCCCCCGCCTGCCCGGAATCCTCCCGCCACGCCTCCGCCCACGCCGGCCGGTACTCCAAAACGTGCACCGACTCAAGCTCCTTCACTAACGGGGGCCGCGCGTAGACGAGCTTCCTGAGCTCCACCGCCCGGCCCGTCCGCCACCCGCACCATACACTCGTCAAGCTTGAGCCTGGTGACCTCGGACAGGTCCATCAAAGGTGCCCTCTCTTTTACGTGGTTTCCAGAAAAAAGAAACCCCGGGTGCTTCCCCGGAGTCGCCGAATTCTCCAAAAAGGTCATGCGTGTGACCCATCTGCCCCGCGTGCCCGCGCCAGAGGGCACCTCTCTGTGCCGCAGAGCACGGGAGCACCCGGTTCCTTACCATCACCTCGCGCCCTGACCTCGGCTAAGGTGTAGGCGGCGGGCAGGAAGGCGTTGGTCAGGAGCTCTCCCAGCCAGACGGCCGCCGCCGTGACGTTCCGGTTGGCGGCCCACAGGACCGCCATCAGGGGCGTGAAAGCGTACATCACGCTCATGACCACGTCGCGCACCCAGAAGATGATGTTGACCTGGAAGGTGATCCAGGCGAAGGCGCACTTGACTATGGCCGTGCCCAGCACCGACCCGGTCGCCACCGACTCCACAAAACCCCTGTCCAGCAGGCCCGAACTGCTCTTGGCGGCGTCCGCTATCCCCACCTGAACGGCGTTGGCGAGCACGAAGAAGGCCCGCACCAGCACCGGCGCTCCTATCATGATGACGAGCGCGAAGAGCATCCGCCACAAGGTCGCCTTCCCCTCGGCCCGGGCTTCAGGGGACTTGTTGAACCCCCCGCTCATGAACCTGCCGGAGGCCACCAGCGTCAGGACGAGATAAAGCGCCCACGCCACACCCACCATGCCGTAATAAAGGTGGTCGAGTTTCTGCCACTGCTGCTCCGAGAAAGGGGCAGGATGCAGCAGGCTGTCCCAGTTCTGCGGCTTGTCGAACACCAGGTGGTCGAGGTCTTTGAAGCCCCACCTGCCCAGGAGCCCTGGTCGTTTCCCGTCCCCGTAGATTATGCGGAAGATGGCGTTGAAGATTTCGGCCACCGCTTTCTCGAAGAGCCCGCCCTCGTCCTTAACCGGCTGTTGTTGCTGTTGTTCCTGGGCCTTCTTTTTCAGCGCCTGCTGTCTCCCCTCGGTGACCGTCCAGGTTGCGGCCGACTCGTCGAGTTTGGTCTCGCGCGCGTAGTTAGAGAAGTCGTCATAGTTGGACCCTTCCCACCCCCCGTCCGGCTCCTTTGTCTGTGCCTGGCAAGGGAAAAGGACGGTCAGGATCACCAAGAAAAGGATCAGGCCAGACAGCACTTTCCGACCAGTTCCCCAAAATACCACCCCCTTTTTTAGCCAGGGAGATCAAAAGTGCCAGGCGGCACTTCCCTGGCTTCCATTACAGTCGCTTCGAAGACGGCCTGGCGGCCTTTCACGTAAGGGGCAAACGCCTTCAGTGGTAGCCCGTCACTGGGCCTTACCCAGGCCTTGAAACCGTTCGGCCTCTCGAGCACCACGCAGAGGGCAGAACCTACCTTCTCGCTGTCTTTCACCTCGTACCAGCCCCAGTTGGGGAAAATCGGAGGACCGCCGTACATGTAGATCGCAGCTCCGTCTTTCGTGGAGAGTTCCGTGGTCCTGGCCTCGCCGGTGTTTGGGTCCCGCAGGACGAGCACCGCCGGTCTTCCTTCCTTGCCAGAGCGGAACCACACGATGCAACGGTGCCCTTTGCCGTCCCAGGACTCCACTCGGGAGCAGAACCTGCCTTCCCGGTCTTTCCCTGCCCAGCCCCGGACCTTGCAGGTCATCACGCAGGTTCCGGCTTCCTCGACCGTGGTCTTTCCCTCGAAGTAGACGCCCTTTTCGAGGGACGCGTAGACCCTCCTGGTCAGCTCTGTGGGGTCGGGCAGGTCCTCCTTCTGGGCAACCCCGGGAGGGGGTACGGGCTGCGGCCTGGACTTGCACCCGCAGCCCGGAAAGAAGAAAGCCGCAAGAGCCAGGAAGACGCACAGCAGCGCGACGCCACTACGCCCGCTCAACATTACCACCCCCCGTGAAGACGAACTGCCGCTCGTAGGGCAGGCACTCCACCTGAACCTCGGCCATACTGTTCCCCGCCACCAGGATGCACCCCCCGTCTGCGTAGGCCGACAACCTCTCCTCCGCTCCGGCGGGCAGCTTGAACGCTTCCGCCACCTCCTGGGCCACCGTCGGGTTCTGCCCCAGGATGATCCTGGTGGCGCAGGAGGAGATGACCGCCCTGCCTTCCTCCCTGGCTAAAAACTCCTCTATGTGCTGGGAAGCCACTACCAGGCCCGTCCTGTGCTTGCGGCCCCGCCGCGCTAAAGTCTCCAAAAACTTGGCGGAGTCGGGCCACTTGGCGAACATCCACGCCTCGTCCAGCACCACCATCTTCCTGCCGGTGTGCCTCAACGCGAACCGGTGCCAGCACCAGGTCAGGATCACGAACATGGCGTAGAGCTTGGTGAACTCGTCCTTGATGCGGGAGAGGTCGAAGGCCACCAGAAGAGCCGCGCCAAGGCGAAAACCACCCCCCTTTCTTTCACACTGGCGGCCCGTTCTACAACTCATAGACAAATATCCCGTTGAGATACTGTCCGGTTGCTTCCTGCTTCGACGAGGAGGTGCTCGTAGACCGGTTTCCCGTTCCGCCGCAGAGCTCCTCTCCACAGGCGTCACTTCCCGCAGAACTTGCGGTAGGGCAGCTTACACGCCAGCTACCAGGGCGAATTTGAGCAGGTTCTTCGCCGCGTTTTCGTCCCGATCGTGGCGAGTGCCGCATACCGGACACGTCCACGCCCGGACGGAAAGCGGGAGTTCGGAAAGAACATGCCCGCAAACGGAGCACGTCTTCGAGGTCGGTTCAAAACGGTTCACCTTCACAAGCCGCACGCCCCAAAGCTTGGCTTTCGCTTCGAGAAGCACCCGGAAGGTGCCCCAGCCGACATCGGCGATGTGCCGGGCAAGGCGGTTGTTCTTTAGCATTCCCGCAACATTCAAATCCTCGATCGTGATCACCGGATGCGTCCGAACGAGCTCGGTCGTGAGTTTGTGGAGGAAGTCCAGCCGGATGTTTCGGACTCGGCGGTGGAGTTTGGCGACTTCAAGGCGCACCTTCTCGTAGTTCTTAGTGCGCTCGATGAGCCTTCCGTTCTTGTCTCGCACGCCCCGGCGGGAAAGACGCCGCTGAAGTCTTCTCAATCGACGAAGCGCTTCCCAAAACGGCTTAGGTGCCCCAACTTTCCGAACCGCTCCCCCTCCGTCCGCGATCGTGGCGAACGCTTCGAGACCAATATCAATCCCTGCCACTGATCCCTGCGGTGGAAGGAGTTCGGGGATCTCTTCTTCCACCGTGAGGCTCACAAACCACCGATTGGCTTCGCGGCTTACGGTGGCGTGAAAGATGCGCCCTTGGGGAAGATACATGCGAACGCGGTCGTTCTTCTTCTGGCGAACGGGCTTCTCTTTTAAACGCACAGCTCCGATCCGGGGGAGCACGATGTGCCGCGTTTTCCCGGGATAACGCCTATCGTTCCCGTCCAGAAGGAGCCGAATCGTGCCGGAACTGTTATCCAGCCTGAAACTGTCCCGCTGGTCGTGTTTGCGGCGGAACTTTGGATAGCCAACTTTTCTCCCAGCCCTTAGGCCGCGGAAGAAGTTTTTGAAGGCCTTCTCCAGGTCTCGGAGCGCTTCCTGCGGCGCCCACTTGGAGACTTCGTACATCCACGGGAAGTCCGTTTTCTTAAGACGGTTCAGTTCGCGGTGGAGTTCGACGGCGTTCGTACTGCGGCCTTCGTTCTCGTAGATTTTCTTCCACCGCGCAAGGCCCCAGTTGTAGGCAAAGCGGACAGCCCCGGCGTGCTTGGCAAGGAGAATCCTTTGCTCGGTGTTGGGATCGAGTTCGTACCGGTAGGCTCTACGGATCTTCACGTTGAAGCACCTCCAGCGCCTTTTTTGCCCGGCGTCTCGCAGAACGCTTGCCATAAAGACGAGCGGCCAGGGAGGTGAGCGCTTCGGTCATGTCGTGTACCAGGTCGTCGTCCACTTCTCTTTCTTCGACCACCAGAATGCGGCGTCCTTGCGCCCGAAGAGCGGCTTCGATAAATTCAAAGCCAAAGCGCGTGAGCCGGTCCTGGTGTTCCACGACGATCGTCGTCACGTTCGGGTCGGAAAGCAGTTTGAGGAGTTCCTTCCGCCTGCCGTTTAGACCGGACCCGATCTCCTTCACCGTCTTTCCGACCGAAAAGCCTCTGGCGTTCGAGAACTCCAGGAGCCTTACCACCTGCCTTTCCAGATCGGCCTTCTGGTCGGAAGACGACACCCGGGCGTAGATGGCAACGAGACCTTCTTTTACGGTTTCGGGTTCGTGAACTAGGATCGTCCCCGAAGGGGTGATTTCAAACGGCACGGGCATTTTGCCTTCTTTGACCCAGCGCCACGCTGTCTTGTAGGTGATCCCGTGCTTTTTTGCCCATTCACTGAGTTTCATGGACATACTTTATTATAAAAGAGAACAAATATCAATCGTATCTTTAGCTGCTAGCTACCCCCTGAAAAACGAAAAAGCAGGCTCTTGCCTGCTCTTCACCACACCCAGGGATAGTAGGGTTCGCCTTCCGGGAAAGGGGTTCTCTCCAACGCCCTCACCCGCTTCGCCGCCGTGGGGTGGGTGGAAAAGAGGAAGTCGCGCCAGGAGAGCTTTAAGGTCTTCTCCTGCTTCTCTATCTTCTTCAAGACGCCGACCATGCACTCCTTGAAGCCTATCTCGGCGGCGAAGCGGTCGGCCCGGTACTCGTCCTTCCTGGCGGCGCAGAAGACCACCAGGGCCACCAGGTAGCGCAGGAGCTCCGCCGCCCAGCCGAAGCACTTGCAGCCGAGGAAGACGGCGAAAGCCAAGAGCCAGAAGAGCCCCGGGAGCCCCTCCTCTTCTTCCTGCTCCGGGTAGCCTTCGATGAAAGTGGCTACGGTGTAGACGCCGCTCAAGAAGCCGAAGAAGGCCGTGACGAGAAAGAGCAGGAAGCAGACGGCGAAGTCGAGTTTGCCGAGGTACACCACCGCCCGGGAGCGGTCGGCGTCGCCGTGCTTCACGTGCCCGAGCTCGTGCGCCAGGATAGCGCAGAGTTCCCCCTCCGGCAGCTTAAGACAGGCGGTGGTGACCGCTATGGTCCCCGAGCCCACCGCCACGCCGTTCACCTCTTCGCTGTCAACGAGGAAGAGCTCGGGAGCCCGGCCCTGCCACCCGGCCCGCGCCAGCACCTTCTCATAAACGGGCCTGAGCTTTTTCTCCTCCTCCGGTTTGGGCCTTCTCAGGCCCAGGGCACGCCGGGAGAGCCTTTCCCCCAGGGGGGACATGCCGAAGACACCGAAGGCGAGGGTGAGCAGGACGCCTGCACCCACCGCCTTCCCCGGCTCAAGCCCCAGGACGGCCAGGGGGAAGGCGATGAGGAACATATTAAAGGCGGTCACCAGAATGAGGGCAGTCCAGCCGAGTACGGTCATCTGCCTTCAACTCCCTTCGAGCTACTTGACCCGCCGCAGCTTTCCCTTCCCGCCTAAACCGCCGTCCTCGTCTTCATCCACGGACTCGAAACCTTCTGCCAGGCCTTCCAGGAAATCCGGGTATTCCCGCGGACAGGACTTGCCGGTGACTCCCCTCCAGGCGTTGAAGTCCGGCGCGGCTGCGACGGCCACGACGTTATCCTTCGCCACCCCGTCGAAAATACCGTACACGCGCACTCGTCTCCCTTCCTCCTTTAGCGGGAAAACGCAGCCCGTCTTTCCCGCCCGAGCCCGAAGTGCTCCAGCACCGCTTCTCTTATCCGCGCCGGGCTTCCGGAGGGCACGGTAACAACCGGCACCTCCGAGCTCCTGGCCCTGGACTTGATCCTGTCGGTGACAGCGTGGCTCCCCCAGTCGGCGGCTATCACCACCAGGTCCACGTAGCCCAGCACCTTCGCGTCGAAGTCCTTGTCGGAAGCGTCCAGGTACGCGACCTCCGCCCCCAGCTCCTCCAGGACTTCCGTGGTGGGCCCCTCCTTCGCCGGGTGCCCCGCCACCAGCACCCTCGCGCCGTCAAGCGGCAGCGGGGCCGGGGAAAGCCTTTTGAGCCTCCTCTCCAGGTGGACGACGCGCCTTTTCAGGGCTTCGACCTCGGCCCGGTAGCGCTCATCGATCTGCCTGGCGGTCTCAAGCGCCTCCTCCGCCAGCCTCCGGTAGCGCTCCGCCTCCCCGGCCTTCTCGGAGGTGACCTCCGAAGCCCTCTCGAGCTTCTCCTTGAGCCTGGCGATCTCCTCGTGGTACTTCCGGGAGCGCTTTTCCACCAGCTCCAGCGCCCTCCCCGCGTCCTCCTGGAAGCACATGAGGAACAGCTCCCCTGCCAGGTTCTTGAACTCTCTCCTGAAGTGAAGCCGGGCGCGGGAGCTCCGTTTCAATCTCATAATGGTTCGATTGCTACCCGCTGGGGACGGGAGAAGACGTGAGCCTGATTTTGTTTCAATCCCATAATGGTTCGATTGCTACCGGCGGAAGACCTTCGGCCGGACGACCTGAGGAAATAGTTTCAATCCCATAGTGGTTCGATTGCTACCAAGCCCGTTCGGGGTCGGGAAGTCTTGATTTTTCTGGGTCCGAGTTCCTGCCACCTACTCCAAATTGCCGTCGACCTCCGGTTACCTCCAAACCCCCTGGGGGTCGACGGCAACTCCCAACTCCCAAAACCCGCGCCGGCACTGGATCTGTTATAACTTTCCAAACTAAGGGTGGACTCTTACGCCCCTCAACCACCCCGGTCGGCGGCAATTATAACACGGCAGCGGCAGGTAGAGCAAACGCCGGATTTGCCGGGTGTGCGTCAAGAGTTAGTAGGTGAACTCGGAGAGGAAATTTCCTGGAATTTGAGACCACGCCGCCTCAATCCCGCCTCGACCAGGCTCAAGCTAGCTCAAAGCTAGGCCGGCTCAACTCCCGCAGCACATACTTCACCCATGGAGCTCCGGCAGAGGGCCCTTTCAGTGCCGGCAACCCTGCTCTAAGCCAACTCCTCGCTTCCTCTACCTTCCGCTTCACCTCCACCTGCACCGCCTGGGCCAGATGCTCCTGCCCGGCCAGCCTTAACTCCCACCGAGAAGTGTACTTCTCTAGCTCCCCGTTGGACCGCGCCGACAAAACCCGCGCCATCCTGTCTGCTCCTGCCTCCGTCCAGCTCGCTCCTATCCTCTTCATCCGCCACCCTGCCCCGTGCCACACTTGCCCCTCTATGGTCCCCAACCGCTCAGTACCAGGAGAAGTAATTATCCCAGACCAGTTCTCTTTCAAATAGCGCCAAAGCCCCTCTATCCTCTTCTTCCTGACTCCCCGAACTCCCCTCACTGCTTTGTTCAGAACCTCTTCCACCCTCTCCCACTCCCTCGAAGCTATGGCCTGCTTGGCTTCGTTGTAAGTCTCCTCGTCGTGCCAAAATGCCTCTACGAGCCGCCGGTTCAAATGGTAAGGATCCAAAACGTGCACTGCCCCGGGGAAGTAATCTACCCCCTGCTTGGCCCACTCCGCCCCGTCACTCCCAAGGTGTATCTCCTTCACCTGACCCATGTCCCACCGGCTCGCTACCCCAGAGTAAACTTCCTCCCACATCCTCTCCCCTTCGCCTACACCGCTCATTACCAGCTTGTCCTTTAAAGCCTTCCGTCCACCTCCAACTTCCTCTTTGCCCGTGTAAGCCACAAAGAGTCTTACCTCTTTCCTTTTCTCTTCGCTCCTCTGGAGTCTTATCACCATCCCGTCGGCCTCTATGTAAAGCCTGGAGGTCTTCTCTTTACCTCCGGGTGTCTCTCCCTTCTCAAAAACGGCTTCTCTCCTGGACTCTCCTTCCTGCCTGAGCGCTTCTCCTGCTTCCTGCACGGCCTGCCACACCGCCATGGGGCTGATCCCCGGAACAAGATAGCCTAGAATTTCTGCCGCTCGCCTGAAGGGCATGTCCACCCCTAGCTTCACCGCCATCTCTTTCAAGCGCGGTGTGCACCGGGATCTCTCCGACCAGCCCAAGGCCTGGTCAAGAAGAAACTTGGCTTCCCCCGTTTGCTTGTTCCGGTAAAGCCGCCTCTTTACTTTGAGTTCTCCAAAGCTGGTGACTAAGGTCCTTTCCCTGAACCCCACTACTTCCCAAACTCGCTTGTCCCTCGCGTTCATGAGGTGGGTGTCTATCTCTTGCAGAACCCAGGCGAAAATTCCGAGGGACATTTCTAAAGACCGCCTCTGCACTTCCTTCTCGAGTTGGTAAAAGTCGCGGCAACCGGTGATCAATTCGCTGATTTTTTCTCCAAAAAGAAGGATCTGGTCCACCAGAGGTTGAATATTTGAAATGGTTTGCATCGGACCTCGCTCCTCCTCGCTCCTTCTTTCAGTCCATGAAAGTTGTCTGTGAGGGGCGAGGTCTCCTCCTTCATGAACCTCCTCCGTCACCTACTGAAATTGTACGCTCTCGCGGAGCTAACGTTGAAGGTTCTGGAGGAAGGGACCAACTTTTTAAGCTTCGAGGAGAAGCTCTGGCAGGAGCTTAATAACCTGGGACAGGAGGTTTTGAGGGAAGTTTTAGAGGCGAAAGACGCCTATCTTCGGGAGCACCGGGAAAAGCGGCCCGGCTGGCGGGTAGAGCGGCGAAACGATCCCAAAGAAGTACTTACCCTTTTCGGTCTGGTCAACTATAAGCGAACCTATTACCGGCACAAAGAGACTGGGGAGCGGGTGCACCTGATAGATCGGTTGGTAGGTTACGGGCCGCACGCACGGGTTGATCCTCTGGTTAAAGCACAAGCCTTAGAAGAAGCGGTAGATCTTTCCTACCGGAAGAGTGGCGAGAGGGTAGGGAGAGGCAATCGGGAGGTTGTGCTAAGCGGCGAAGCGGTGAAGAAGGTGATTCACAACTTTACACTGGAAGAACTGCCCGAGCCGCCTGGGGAGAAGCGCCGGGGGAAGGTTCTTTATGTGGAGGCGGATGAAGACCACGTAGCAGGTCAGGACGGGAAGAAGTACTTACCCCGGCTGGTTTACATCCACGAGGGGAAAGAGAAGGTGGGGAAAGACAGATACAGACTCAAGCGGCCTTATTACTTGGGAGGGCTTTACTCAGATACGGATGAGCTGTGGTTCGAGGTGTTGAGCTACATCGAGGAGCAGTACGAATTATCTTCTGTGGAGCGGATTTACCTCTGCGGTGACGGAGACAGGTGGATAAAGAAAGGGCTGGAGTTTCTACCGAGGAGCGTCTTTGTCTTAGATCTTTTTCACCTGGACAAGTACCTGGTGGCTGCTTTGGGGCGTGATAGTGATGGTTATAGAGAGATTTGGGCGGCCTTATGGGAGGGTGATGAGGTAAAGGTACAGGCGATTTTGCGGCGGGCGGGCAAAGCTGCGGCGAGTCCTGCGCGGAAGGAAGCGGTACGGGATTGCCGACGTTACATCCGGCGGAACTGGGAGGGGATAATGGCCTACCGGCTTTATCCCGGGGCGGAGTTGGGGGTAAGTGCGGAGGCGCACGTAAGTCATCTCTTCTCGGCACGGTTATCATCCCGACCGATGGCCTGGAGTGCTCGTGGGGTAGACCGGATGGCCCGGTTGCGGGTGGCGAAGGCGAATGGTGTTTCCTTGCGGGAGCAATATGTAGCCCGACGGAAGGAGGGCTTAAAGGCTTTAGAGATCGATAAGGCAGCTGTCGAGGAAGAGAGGCAGAGGCTAAGGAAAATATCGGGTGAGGTGTTCGATAATCTTCCCGCTCTACGGGGTCCGGTAACGTCATTAACCAGAGCCCTCAAAGCTTTGAGCCGGAACATCGATCTTCTTTGGTAGTTCGTCCTGGTCCGGGGACAGTGGGGCTCGAGACTCCTACAGTAGGTTGACACGATCTAGCTCCGCTACCCTCTGGAACTTCTCCCAAATCTGCTTTATAATCTGCATAGAGACCTCACCCTCCTGAGTGGTTGTTTAAGCAACTACTCGTCCGTTGCAAGGACGGTGAGGTCTCTCTTCTTTCTCCCCTTCCTTAGCTCCTGCAAAATTCCTACAGTAACTTTACACTAACATTTGCCGGCATAAACCGCAAAAAATAGCCGCCTACCCTCATTTGCTGTATTTTCCTGGGCAAGATGCTGGATTACGCTGTACAAGCCGGGTCTTGCCCAAAAGGGTTGCTCTCTCTGCAAGATGGGCGGCACCATTTCTAGCCCTTCTTCCCGTCTCCGAGCTCGTTGGGGAAAGAGGAGCGAAAAGGTGAACAGTTTGTATCGGTGGCCCCCGACCGCAAAGCCCCGCTCATGCAACTGCTCCCCTAACAGAGGATTCGTTTTGTAGATAGCGGCATAAATCATAAATAAAGCCATAAAGTAGATGCGGATAGTTCCAGGAGAGTGTTACGGGCTCTTCGCCGATCCTGAACAGGTTCGCAGGGTGGAAGCTGCATTACGAGCCTTCCAGGAAGCCGCAACTCAAGGGAAGCCCTCGGCTTCAACCTTTTCCAAAGGCACTTTTCCCTGGCCCAAGGAGGCGTTCATGAACGCGCTCCGACACAAAAGCAAAAAGCCTGCGTTTTTCTCGCAGGCTTGGTTTAGCATTTGGCTCCGCGAGCAGGATTCGAACCTGCAACCATCCGGTTAACAGCCGGACGCTCTACCGTTGAGCTATCGCGGATCGTATAAATAAGTCCCCGGCGGCGTCCTACTCTCCCACCCCGTCTCCAGGGCAGTACCATCGGCGCTGGAGGGCTTAACTTCCGTGTTCGGAATGGGTACGGGTGTTTCCCCTCCGCTATGGCCACCGGGAACCTTCTTCCCTCGCTCCCTCAAAACTGCATAGTGTCAGAGTAGGCTTCAGATCAAGCCCTCGACCTATTAGTACCGGTCAGCTCAACCGGTTACCCGGCTTACACCTCCGGCCTATCTACCTGGTAGTCTACCAGGGGTCTTACCCGGCTTTTACACCGGCAGGAAACCTCATCTCGGGGCAGGCTTCGCGCTTAGATGCTTTCAGCGCTTATCCCTCCCAGGCATGGCTACCCAGCTATGCCCCTGGCGGGACAACTGGTACACCAGCGGCCTGTCCATCCCGGTCCTCTCGTACTAGGGATGGACCCCCTCAAGTTTCCTACGCCTGCGGTGGATAGGGACCGAACTGTCTCACGACGTTCTGAACCCAGCTCACGTACCGCTTTAATGGGCGAACAGCCCAACCCTTGGGACCCGCTTCAGCCCCAGGATGCGATGAGCCGACATCGAGGTGCCGAACCTCCCCGTCGATGTGAACTCTTGGGGGAGACCAGCCTGTTATCCCCGGGGTAGCTTTTATCCGTTGAGCGATGGCCCTTCCACTCGGTACCACCGGATCACTAGGCCCTGCTTTCGCACCTGCTCGACCCGTCGGTCTCACAGTCAAGCTCCCTTCTGCCCTTGCACTCAACGCGCGATTTCCAACCGCGCTGAGGGAACCTTTGGGCGCCTCCGTTACCTTTTAGGAGGCGACCGCCCCAGTCAAACTGCCCACCTGACAATGTCCCCAGACCGGCTCCACGGCCTATGGTTAGAACCCCAGTGCCCTAAGGGTGGTATCCCACCGCCGGCTCCACCTGAGCTGGCGCCCAGGCTTCTCCGCCTCCCACCTATCCTGTACATAGAACACCAAAGTCCAATGCCAGGCTACAGTAAAGCTCCACGGGGTCTTTCTGTCCCACCGCAGGTAGCCAGCGTCTTTACTGGCACCTCAATTTC